>NZ_KI519460.1:0-141933 GCF_000482585.1 Streptomyces sp. CNQ329
CGAGTTCGCCCGTGTCACCGAGCCCGGCAACTTCGGCTGGCCGTACTGCACCGGCGCCAACGACGCCTACCGCGACTACGACTTCGGCTCCGGCGCCTCGGGCGACGCGTTCGACTGCGACGCGCCCGTGAACAACTCGCCGCACAACAGCGGGCTGACCGAGCTGCCGCCCGCCCAGCCCGCCTGGATCCCCTACGACGGCGGCTCCGTCCCCGAGTTCGGCAACGGCTCCGAGTCCCCGATGGGCGGCCCCGTCTACCGCCAGGACGAGGTCGACGCCGGCTCCGCCGTCGCCTTCCCGGCCGAATACGAGGGCGACTTCTTCGCCGGCGAGTTCGGCCGCAAGTGGATCAAGCGTATCGAGCAGGGCGGCGACGGCTCCGTGCAGTCCATCAACGACTTCCCCTGGACCGGCACCCAGGTCATGGACATGGACTTCGGCCCTGACGGCGCCCTCTACGTCCTCGACTACGGCACCGGCTACTTCGGCGGCGACGAGAACTCCGCCCTCTACCGCATCGAGAACATGACCGGCGGCGCCTCCCCGGTCGCCGAGGCGAGCGCCGACACCACCTCGGGTCAGGCGCCCCTGGCCGTGCAGTTCTCCTCGGCCGGCACCACCGACCCCGACAGCACCGAGCTGACGTACGCCTGGGACTTCGGCGACGGCGCCGGCTCCGACCAGACCGACCCCGCCCACACCTACACCGAGAACGGCACGTACAACGTCACCCTCACGGCCACCGACCCCGACGGACTCACCGGCAGCGCCAACGTGCAGATCACCGTCGGCAACACCGCGCCCACCGTGACGCTGGACCTGCCGCAGGACGGCCAGTCCTTCACCTTCGGTGACGAGGTGCCCTTCGAGGTCACCGTCACCGACCCGGAGGACGAGAGCGTCGACTGCGCCTCGGTCCGCGTCGCCTACATCCTCGGCCACGACTCCCACGGCCACGAGATGACCAGCGCCAACGGCTGCAGCGGGACGCTGAAGACCGCCGCGGACGGCGAGCACGACCCCAACGCCAACCTCTACGGCGGCCTCACCGCCACGTACACCGACGGCGGAGGCGGCGGCCAGGGCGCCCTGACCGGGACCGACCAGGCCAAGCTGCAGCCCAAGCACCGCCAGGCGGAGCACTACGACAGCTCCCAGGGCGTCGCACCGCAGAACAAGCCCGCGGCCAACGGCGGCAAGACGGTCGGCGACATCCACGCCGGCGACTGGATCGCCTTCGAGCCCTGGGTTCTGTCCGATGTCACCCAGCTCACCGCCCGGATCTCCTCCGCCGGCGCCGGCGGCACCCTCGAAGTACGCGCGGGCGCCCCCGACGGGACTCTCCTCGGCTCCACCGAGGTACCGGTCACCGGCGGATGGGACACGTTCGAGGACGTCACGGCATCACTGTCGGGCGCCCCGGACGGCACCACGAAGCTCTACCTCGTCTTCGCCGGCAGCGGCACAGGTGCCCTGTACGACGTCGACGACTTCACCCTCACCACCGGATAGCTCCCCCCACCGCCCCGCCGGCTCCGGCCGGCGGGGCGTCAACCCGACACGACCCTCAAGGAGCGCACCATGAAAGCTCCCGGACGTCTCGCTCTTGCGGCGGCGGCCGTTGTGCTCATCACTATGGGCATGAACACCTCCGCCGTCGCCGAGAAGCCCGCGAAGAAGTCGGAGGGCGAGCACGTGCTCGTCTTCTCCAAGACCGCCGGCTTCCGCCACGACTCCATCCCCGAAGGCATCACGGCCATCCAGCAGCTCGGTGCCGACAACGGCTTCACCGTCGACGCCACCGAGGACGCCGGCGCGTTCACGCCCGGCAACCTCCAGCAGTACGACGCCGTCGTCTTCCTCTCCACCACGGGCGACGTACTCGACGGCAAGCAGCAGCGGGCCTTCGAGGACTACGTGCGCGACGGCGGCGGCTACGTCGGCGTGCACGCCGCCGCCGACACCGAGTACGACTGGCCGTTCTACGGCGGCCTCGTCGGCGCGTACTTCGACTCGCACCCGCAGAACCAGAACGCCACGGTCAGGGTCGAGGACCACGACCACCCGGCCACCGCCCACCTGGGCGAGGAGTGGGTGCGCTACGACGAGTGGTACAACTACCGCACCAACCCCCGCGGCAACGTCCGGGTGCTGGCCAGCCTCGACGAGAGCTCGTACAGCGGCGGGAACATGAACGGTGACCACCCCATCGCCTGGTGCCAGACGTACGAGAACGGCCGGTCCTTCTACACCGGCGGCGGGCACACGAAGGAGTCGTACACGGAGCCGGAGTTCCGCACCCATCTGCTCGGCGGCATCCAGTACGCCATCGGGGCCGTCGAATCGGACTGCAGTTCTGCCGAGAGCGACTACACTCCGATCTTCGACGGCACCTCCACGGAGGGCTGGAAGCAGGCCGGTCCGGGCTCGTTCCGCCTGGAGGACGGCACCCTGACCTCGGAGGGGGGCATGGGCATGCTGTGGTACGAGGCCAGGGAGTTCTCCTCGTACTCCCTCAAGCTCGACTGGCGCATGGAGGGTGACGACAACTCCGGCGTCTTCATCGGGTTCCCGCCCTCCGACGACCCCTGGTCGGCCGTGGACAACGGCTACGAGATCCAGATCGACGCCACCGACTCCGAGGACCGGACCACGGGCGCCGTCTACGGCTTCCAGTCCGCCGACATCGCCGCGCGCGACGAGGCGCTCAACCCGCCGGGCGAGTGGAACACCTTCGAACTGCGCGTCGAGGGTGAACACCTGCAGATCTGGCTCAACGACGTGAAGATCAACGACTTCACCAACACCGACCCCGCCCGCAGCCTTGCGGACGGACACATCGGGATCCAAAACCACGGTGCCGACGACCAGGTGTCGTTCCGCAACATCCGGGTCAAGGATCTCCCGTGAACGCCGTGGGCGGGAGGTCGCAACACCTCCCGCCCACGGGCGCACCGTGCACCTGAACTGAACACACGTGGGAGGCAGCAGCCGTGACGGTCCATCCACAAGACACAGCACCGCAACCGGCGATCCCGGCGACGGCCGATACCGGCGTCTGGCTCATCGGCGCCCGGGGCTCCGTCGCCACGACCGTGATCACCGGTTGCGCCGCCCTGGCCGCCGGACTCCACCCCGCGGCCGGCATGGTCACCGAGACCGGGCCGTTCGCCGACTGCGGGCTTCCGGCACCCGGCCGGCTGGTCTTCGGCGGCCACGACGTGGCCTGCACCCCCCTGCCCAAGCGCGCCGAGGAACTCGCCGCCGGCGGCGTGCTCCCCCACGGGCTGCCCGCCGCCGTCGGCGCCGAACTGGCCGCCGCCGACGAGGAGATACGCAACGGCGGCCCGGAGCCCGGCGAGCCGTACGACGAGGAAGCGCTGATCGGCTCCTACGCCGCCGACATCACCGACTTCGTACGCCGCCGCAACCTCGCCCGCGCCGTCGTCGTCAACGTCGCCTCCACCGAGCCGGTCGCCTCCGGCGACGCGCTGCCCGCCTCGTCCTGCTACGCCGCCGCCGCCCTCAGATCCGGCTGCTCGTACGTCAACTTCACCCCCTCCACCGGACTGCACCACCCGCGGCTGCGCGAGGCCGCCGCCGCCTCCGGTCTGCCGTACGCGGGCCGCGACGGCAAGACCGGCCAGACACTGCTGCGTTCGGTGCTGGCGCCGATGTTCCTGCAGCGGGCGCTGGAGGTACGCGCCTGGTCCGGCACCAACCTCCTCGGCGGCGGCGACGGCGCCAACCTCGCCGGCGACCCGGCCGCCGCGGCGGCCAAGAACGTCGGCAAGGAGCGGGTGCTCGTCGACGCCCTCGGCGCCGGCGTCGACGGCGAGGTGCACATCGACGACGTCCCCGCCCTCGGCGACTGGAAGACCGCCTGGGACCACGTCGTCTTCGACGGCTTCCTCGGCACCCGCATGGTGCTGCAGACCATCTGGCAGGGCTGCGACTCCGCGCTCGCCGCACCGCTGGTCCTCGACCTCGTCCGGATCGTCGCCCGCGCCCACGAGGCCGGGATGTCGGGGCCGGTACCGGGCCTCGGATTCTTCTTCAAGGACCCGGACGACGGCCCGCCCGGACTCGCCGACCAGTGGCGTGAGCTGCTGGCGGTCGCGGAGCGCCTGCGGGTGTCGCGATGAGCGCGGAAGCCGCGGACGCGGGCGGCCGGCCCGCCCGGCCGTCCGGCGGACCGCACCGAAGGGGACACACCGGAAACCGCCGCCCGGCGACCGTGACGGTGCTGGGCGGCATCGGGCTGCTCGCGCTGGGTGCGGGGGCCGCGCGCATCCGTACGCCGGCACGGTCCGCGCGTACGGCGGGAGCGGGCGGGCCGTCGCCCGTCGCCCCGCTCGTCGCCGGCGCCGGGCTGCTCGCGGCGGGCGTCGGCGCCGTGGCGCGCCGCCGGCGGGGCACCGGCCGCGGGCCGGCCGCCGCCGTCGTCTCCGGCGTCGTGCTGGGCGCGGGCGCCGCGGGGGTGGCCGCGCGGGTACGCCGGGGCCGTGGTCCGGCACCGGCGGGCCGCCGGTCCGCCGCCGTGGCCGGGGGAGTGGGGCTGCTCGCCGCCGCCGTGCCCGGCGCGGTGCTGCGCCGGCCGCGTACCACCGGACCCACCGAGCCGGAGGCGCGCAGCGCCCAGGGGCGCAGGCAGGCCGCGTCCACGGCCGCCCAGGCCCGCGCCTGGGTCGAACTCCTCCGCGTCTCCGCGCTGTTCACCATCCCCGGCGACGCGCTCGCCGGCGCCGCCGCCGCCGGAGTGCGCCCCAACCGCGGCACCGCGCTGGCCATCGGCTCCTCCCTCTGCCTCTACGAGGCGGGCATGGCGCTCAACGACTACGCCGACCGCGACGTCGACGCCGTCGAGCGCCCGCACCGCCCGCTGCCCTCCGGCCGGATCACCCCCCGGGCCGCGCTGACCGCTGCCGCCGCCCTGACCGCGGCGAGCCTCGGTCTGGCCGCCGCCGCGGGCCGCAGGCCGCTCGCCCTCGCCACCGCGCTCGCGGGGGCGGTGTGGGCGTACGACCTGAAGCTGAAGAACACCCCCGCCGGACCCGCCGCGATGGCCGCCGCCCGCACCCTGGACCTGCTCCTCGGCGCCGCCGCCACACAGGCCCGCGCGGCGCGGAAAGCCGCGCCGCCGTCCGGCTGCGCGAGCGGCTACGCCTGCACCCGGGCGGCGCGCGAGGTGTCCGTACCCGCCGCCGGTGGGCCGTCCGGTCCACTGCGCCGGCACGGTGACGACCGCCCCGGGTGGGCGGCCGTCGCCGACGGGCCGCTCGCCGCCGCCGTCCTCCTCGGCGTCCACACCTACGCCGTCACCGTGGTCTCACGCCGCGAGGTGGCCGGCGGTTCGACGGCCGTCCCGCTCGTCGGCCTCGCCGTCACCACCGCCGTCGCCGCCACCCTGCGCCGCGGCAACGACCCCTCCGCGCGACCCGATCCGCAGCCCCGCACCGGCACCGCCGCACCGCCCCCCGGCGGGCCCCGGCTGGCGCTCACCCCCGGCGACCTGCTCGCCGGCGCGTACGCCGCCACCGCCGTCCGCCCGTACCTGCACGCCGCCCTCAACCCCAGCCCGCAGCTCACCCAGCGCGCCGTCGGCGGCGGCATCCGCGCCATGATCCCGCTGCAGTCCGCCCTCGCGGCCCGGTCCGGTGCGCCCGGCAGCGCCGCCGTGCTGCTGGCCCTCGTGCCCGTCGCCCGCCGGCTCGCGCGGAAGGTGAGCCCGACATGATGCGGCTGCGCCTGGCATACGGCACCAACGGCCTCACCGACCTGCGGCTGGCCGACGCCGTCGCGCTCCTCGCCGACCTCGGCTACGACGGCATCGCGCTCACCCTCGACCACATGCACCTCGACCCCCTCGCGCCCGACCTGCCCGCCCGCACCGCCACCGTGGGGCGGCTGCTGGCCCGGCACGGGCTCGCGGTGACGATCGAGACCGGCGCCCGCTACGTCCTCGACCCGCGCCGCAAGCACCACCCCACCCTGCTCGACCCCGACCCCGAGGCGCGCGCCGTACGCTCCCGGCTGCTGCGCACCGCCGTGAACGTCGCGGCCGAGCTGGGCGCCAACGCCGTGCACTGCTTCAGCGGCACCCGCCCGTACGGGGTGGCGGAGCCGGAAGCCTGGAAGCGGCTGGGCGCGGAGCTGACGCCGGTGCTGGCGGCCGCGGACGCCGCCGGTGTGCCGCTGGCCATCGAGCCGGAGCCCGGCCATCTGCTCTACGACCTCGCCGGGTTCCACCGGCTGCGCGAGGAGCTGGGCGACGCGCCGTCGCTGGCGCTGACCCTGGACATCGGGCACTGCCAGTGCCTGGAGGAGGCGCTGCCCGCCGACTGCGTACGGGCCGCCGCGCCCTGGCTCGCGCACGTGCAGATCGAGGACATGTGCCGCGGCGTGCACGAGCACCTGCCGTTCGGCGAGGGCGAGATCGGCTTCCCCTCGGTGCTCGAAGCGCTGCAGGCCACCGGTTACCAGGGTCTGATCAGCGTCGAGCTGCCCCGGCACTCGCACGCCGGGCCCGAGCTGGCGGGCAGCTCCATCCGCTTCCTGCGCGCGGCGGAGGAAGAGGCGCGGGCGAGGGGATCCGTGCCGTGCTGAGCCGCTCGTACGGGCCCGCCCGCGCAGTCACCGCCGCCGCGCGGGCTGCCGGGCCGCCCCGCGCACCGCGCGCCACAACCGTGACCCGAGTGAGAGGAGCCGCGCCGTGGTGACCCCGGACCCCGCCGCATCCGCCGACCCAGCCGCCGCCTCCGTCCCGGCGGTGGCCGCCCTGCGTGCATCCGTCGACGCCGCTCTCGCCCCCGAGGCCCGCGAGTGGCTCACCGCCGCGCTCGCCGACGCCGCCGCCGGCACCCCGGGCCCCAGCGCCGGACTGCGCGCCTGGGAGGCCCATTTCGCCGCCGCGCGGCGCCGCTGCGGCTCGGCATCCGCCGACGCCGTCCGCGTGCTGATCCTGCACGCGGCCCGCGCCGACGAGAAGACCGCCACCCGCGTCTACGACCGCGGCGACGCCGCGGAACGCCGCGCCGTGCTGCGCGCGCTGCCGCACCTCGACCTCGGCCCCGGCGCCGTACCCCTGGTCGAGGACGCGCTGCGCACCAACGACACCCGCCTGGTCGCCGCCGCCCTCGGCGCGTACGCCGCCGAACACCTGGGCGCCCACGCCTGGCGGCAGGCCGTCCTCAAGTGCCTGTTCACCGGCGTGCCCGCCGACGAGATCGCGGGCCTGGCCGAGCGCGCCGCCGGCGACGGCGAACTCGCCCGCATGCTCACCGACTACGCCCGTGAGCGGACGGCCGCCGGCCGCGCCGTCCCGGCGGACCTCGACCGGATCCTCGCCCTGACCCGCAAGGAGGTGTGATGCGCATCTTCGACCCGCACATCCACATGACGTCCCGCACGACCGATGACTACGCCGCCATGTACGACGCGGGCGTGCGCGCCCTCGTCGAGCCCTCCTTCTGGCTCGGGCAGCCCCGCACCTCCCCGCAGAGCTTCTACGACTACTTCGACTCGCTGCTCGGCTGGGAGCCCTTCCGCGCCGCCCAGTACGGCATCGCGCACCACTGCACGCTCGCCCTCAACCCCAAGGAGGCCAACGACCCGCGCCTCCTGCCGGTGCTGGAAGAGCTGCCGCGCTACCTGCTGAAGGATCACGTCGTCGCCGTCGGCGAGATCGGCTACGACTCCATGACCCCCGAGGAGGACCACGCGCTGGCCGCCCAGCTGGAGCTGGCCGCCGACCACGGGCTGCCCGCCATGGTGCACACGCCGCACCGCGACAAGGCCGCGGGCCTGGCCCGCACGCTCGACGTCGTACGCGAATCCAGACTGGCGCCCGAGCGCGTCATCCTCGACCACCTCAACGAGACGACGGTGGCCGCCGCCCGGGACAGCGGCTGCTGGGCGGCCTTCTCCATCTACCCCGACACCAAGATGGACGAGGACCGCATGGTCCGCATCCTGCGCGAGTACGGCACCGAGCGGATGCTCGTCAACTCCGCCGCCGACTGGGGCAAGAGCGACCCGCTCAAGACCCGCAAGACCGCCGACGCCATGCTCGCCGCCGGCTTCACCGACGCCGACGTCGACAAGGTGCTGTGGCAGAACCCCGTCGAGTTCTACGGCCAGAGCGGGCGGCTGGAGCTGGAGCCGGAGAAGCCGGAGGCCGGCGGGGCCACGTACGAAGGGAACTCCATCCTGCGAGGGGGAAGCTGAGCCATGCGCTTCCGACACCCCGACGGCTCCCTCGTCCACCTCGCGTACTGCACCAATGTGCATCCCGCCGAGGATCTCGACGGGGTGATGGCGCAACTGCGCGACCACGCCGAGCCGGTGCGCCGCCGGCTCGGCCGCGACCGGCTGGGCATCGGCCTGTGGCTCGCGCGCGACGCCGTACGCACCCTCGGCTCCGACCCCGCCTCGCTGCGCCGGCTCAAGAAGGCGCTCGACGCACGCGGCCTGGAGGCCGTCACCCTCAACGGCTTCCCCTACCAGGGGTTCGGCGACGAGGTCGTCAAATACCGGGTCTACCGCCCCGACTGGACCGAACCCGCGCGCCTGGAGCACACCGTCGAGCTGGCCCGGCTGCTCGCCGTACTGCTGCCCGACGACGTCACCGAGGGCACCATCTCCACCCTCCCGCTCGCCTGGCGCACCGACTTCGACGACGCCGCCCGCAAGGCGTCGCTGACTGCGCTGGGTACGCTGGCCGCGCGCCTGGACGCCATCGAGGAGCTGACCGGCCGTTCCATCCGCGTCGGCCTGGAGCCGGAGCCCGGCTGCACGGTGGAGACCACCGCGGACGCGGTCGCGGCGCTCACCGCGGAGGGCGCCCCGCCCGCCGAGCGCATCGGCGTCTGCGTCGACACCTGCCACCTGGCCACCTCCTTCGAGGACCCGGCCACCGCCATCGCCGGTATCACCGGCGCCGGCCTGCCCATCGTCAAGTCCCAGCTCTCGGCGGCCCTGGTGGCCGACCGGCCGGCGGAGCCGGGGGTGCGGACCGCGCTGGCCGCCTTCGCGGAGCCGCGCTTCCTGCACCAGACCCGGATCCGCGCCGCCGACGGCTCCGTCCGGGCCACCGACGACCTCGACGAGGCCCTGGCCGGCGGGCTCCCCGACGACGGCCCGTGGCGCGCCCACTTCCACGTACCGCTGCACGCACCGCTGGAGCCGCCGCTGACGGCGACGACACCGGTGCTCGAAGAGACGCTGGCGCGCCTCGTCGGCGGTCCCGCACCGCTGACGAGGCACCTGGAAGTGGAGACGTACACCTGGCAGGCGCTGCCCGCACACCTGCGCCCGCGCAGCCGCGCCCAGCTCGCCGACGGCATCGCCGCCGAACTGTCCGTCGCCCGCGACCTGCTCACCTCGCTCGGCCTGAAGGAGCTGCCATGACGCCCCCGAAGCGGCTGGTCGTCGTCGACGTCGTCGGCCTCACGCCGCGTCTCCTCGACCACATGCCGCATCTGCGTGCGCTGGCCGACGCCGGCTCGAACAGCGCGCTGACGCCGCCACTGCCCGCCGTCACCTGCACCGTGCAGTCCACGATCCTCACCGGTGCGCCGCCCGCGGAGCACGGGATCGTCGCCAACGGCTGGTACTTCCGCGAGCTGGGCGAGATCTTCCTGTGGCGCCAGCACAACGCGCTCGTCGGCGGCGACAAGCTCTGGGAGGCCGCCCGGCGCGCGTACCCCGGCTACACCGTGGCCAACGTCTGCTGGTGGTACGCGATGGGCATGGACACCGACTACGTCGTCACCCCGCGCCCCGTCTACTACGCCGACGGCCGCAAGGAGCCCGACTGCTACACCCGGCCGCCGGAGCTGCGCGACGAACTGACCGCCGCCTTCGGCACGTTCCCCCTCTTCAACTACTGGGGCCCGACGGCGAGCATCGTCTCCTCGCAGTGGATCATCGACGCCTCGCGGCACATCCTCGACGCGTACAGCCCCGACCTCACCCTCGTCTACATCCCGCACCTCGACTACGACCTGCAGCGCTACGGCCCCGACGACCCGCGCTCGCACGCCGCCGCGCGGGAGCTGGACGACGCCCTGGCGCCGCTGCTGGCCGACGCGCGGGCGGCGGACGCCGAGACCGTGGTGCTCTCGGAGTACGGCATCACGCAGGCCGCCCGGCCCGTGGACGTCAACCGCGCGCTGCGCAAGGCGGGGCTGCTGGAGGTCTACACGCAGGACGGGATGGAGTACCTGGACCCCTGGGCGTCGCGCGCCTTCGCGGTCTCGGACCACCAGATCGCCCACGTCTACGTCCGGGACCCGGCCGACATCGAGGCCACCCGGGAGATCCTCACCAAGCTGTCCGGCGTCGCCGACGTGCTCTCCGACTCCGGCAAGAAGGCCCACGGGCTGGACCACCCGCGCGCCGGCGAGCTGGTCGCGGTGGCGGAGCAGGACGCCTGGTTCACGTACTACTACTGGCTCGACGACGACCGTGCCCCGGACTTCGCCCAGCTCGTCGAGATCCACCGCAAACCCGGTTATGACCCCGCCGAACTGTTCATGGACCCCACCGACCCGTACGTACGTCTGCGGGCCGTCTCCGCGATCGCCCGCAAGAAGGCCGGGATGCGCTACCGCCTGGCCGTCGTCCCGCTCGACCCCGCCCCGGTGCGCGGCACCCACGGCCGCCTCCCGGACGACGAGCGCGACGGCCCCGTGCTGATCACCACCCGGCCGGGGGCGACCTCGGGCCCCGTACCGGCGACCGACGTGAAGTCCCTGCTGCTCTCGCTCGCCGGCCTCGACTGACCGATCCGCCCGTCAAGGAGCACTGCCATGTCCACCAAGAACCACGACGAACTCGACCACGCCGTCAACAGACGCAGATTCCTCGGAGTGGCCGCCGGCACCACGGCGGCGGCGATAGCCGGCACCGCGAGCGCACAGGCGCACGGCGGCGGCCACGGCCACGGCCACGGAAGGCCCGCGGTCCCGCGGGGCAACCTGGGCATCCAGCTCTACACTCTCCGCGACCAGGTCGGCACGGTCGGCTTCGGCAAGGTCTTCGACGCGCTGGAGCGCTACGGCTACGACCAGGTCGAATTCGCCGGCTACACCCAGGGCAACGGCCCCATCACCCTGCCGCAGCTCCGCCGCCTGACCCGCAACCACGGCCTGCGCGCCATCGGCAGCCACGTCGCGTACCACGACAGCGACCCGGCGGGCTACTCCTTCGCCACCAGCCTGGAGCAGGTCCTCGACGACGCCGAGGCCCTGGACCTGCCGTACGTCGGCACCTGGGACGGCCCGTTCCGCTACGGCAACACGGTCGACGGGGTCAAGCGGGCGTCGGCGGAGTTCAACGCCTACGGCGCGGCGGCCCGCCGCCGCGGCATGCGGTTCTACCAGCACAACCACGGCAACGAGTTCGGCTTCTGCACCGACGACCCGACGGTGCGCATCTACGACCTGATGCTGGCCGAGACCGACCCGGACCTGGTGTTCATGGAGATGGACATCTACTGGGCCTACACCGGCGTCCACCGCTTCAGCGTCCGCCCGGACGGCACCCCGGCGCCGTTCGACCCCCTGGACTACGTCACGGCCGACCCCCGGCGCTTCCCGCTGTTCCACGTCAAGGACGGCGAGCACGACGAGGCGTCCCAGGACGGCTACCACATGACCGACGTGGGCGACGGCGACATCGACTACCAGCGCTTCATCGGCACGGTCAGCCGTGGCCGCCACCGCAAGCACCACAACTGGCTCGTCGAACGCGACGACGCGGTGGACCCCGCCACCAACCCGGCCGGCTCCTTCAGCACAGCCCGCCGCTCCGCCGCCCACCTCCACCGCCTCCGCGCCTGACCCACCCCCTGTGCCCGGCCCGCCCGGAAACCCCCCGGCCCGTCGCCCCACCGGCGGGCCGGGGCCTTCACGTCACCCTACGCGATCCGTGAACACTTTCCGTAATCACATACCGGTGCGAACGACCCCCGAATCCTTGGTATCGTTGGCCGTGCCCCGCGGCCCTCTGCCGCGGCAGGCAACCCGGTCCGGGTGGCGGAATGGCAGACGCGCTAGCTTGAGGTGCTAGTGCCCTCTCAGGGCGTGGGGGTTCAAGTCCCCCCTCGGACACTTCAGAATCGGCCTCGGTCCGCCCGCGGACCAGGCCGTTTGTCGTGTGGACACCTTCGCCGACCGATGGCGGCGGTAGGTCAGGATGCTGCCGGGTGGTGCTCTGGCCAGCGGCTTTATCGAACGGCCAAGCGTGGGGGTGCAAGTCCCACGCTTGCTCCGACTGTCCATGTGGTGAGCAGTCGATTTCCCCTGTGGAGCGGGAGCGGGAGCGGGAGGGGCCGGGGCGCTTTCCTGGAGTGCTCGTGCGCCTGCACCAGGAGGGACAGCAGTGCTCTGGCGCCCGATCCAGACGCGCTGGTCGGCACTTCGTGCCTCAGTGCGTCCAGGCTGCCCCGTCCCGGTCGGGGACGCAGGTCGGCGGCGACAAGCTGAGGACGTGCGCGAGTTCGACGCTCTGGCATTCGGGCATGTTCGCACGCGGGGGTGACGGCCGAATGTTCGGCTGGGCAGGGGCCGTTCGCGCAGTCAGACTCTCAGGAGAGGACACGCCGGTGGGGCGTGGGCGAGGCGGGAGCGGCGAGGCAGGGCGGCGTGACCGCACCGGGTCGATGGTGACCGCGGGGGTGGGGCGTTCCTGTACGACTACACCGCCCGGTGACGAGCCGACGACGCGCGGGGCGGGCGCGGGGCGCCGCATCGGGGCTGCGCTCTGCCGGTGCTGGACCGGGCTGTCCACCAGGGCCTGTTCGAGGGCCGGCTCATCGTCCTCCACAAGCCGCCGGACGCGGACGACTCGCCGTCCGGCACAGCCCGCCGGTTCAGCGGTCCGCCGCCGGCAGGCCCAGTTCCCGCGCGGAGATGAAGCGTGAGCCCGCGGGGTCCAGCCCGGTGGGGGATCCGGGCAGCAGCCACAGGCCGCGCAGCTCGCGCCCGCGCTGTGTCTGGGCGACCACGTCCAGGCGGCCGTCGCCGTCCACGTCGAGCAGCGGAGGGCGGGACTCGAAGCGGACGCGGGAGTAGAGCCGGGGAGAAGCGCCGTGGACGCCGGGGGTGTCCAGGCCGACGGACCGGGGGCGGGTCGCAGACGTGGCGTGGTCGACGTCGGGGACGAGGTGGACCAGGCCCTGCTGCACGTCGGCGTAGGGGGAGGAGAGGACGAGGTCGGGCCTGCCGTCGCCGGTGACGTCGCCGACCGCGCGCCCTTCCGCGTCACCGCCCTCGACGCCCGTGATGACCTCGGCCGGCGGTGTCCGGTGGCCGGGGTCCCGGTTCACGGACAGGGTCAGCGTCCGCTCGGCCCCGTCCATGGCGACGCTGACGAGTTCGTCGTCGCCGTCCCCGTCGGCGTCGCCCGGCACCCCCTCGTACCCCTCGTCACTCTTCGTGTTCCGCGCCAGGGAGAGCCCTCGCGGCCCGCCGCGGAAGTGGTGTACGGCCACGAGGGTCGTCAGGCCGTCGCCCTCTCCTTCGGGGTCGGTCCACCGGAACCACACCGTCAGCTCGTCACGCCCGTCGCCGTCGTAGTCACCCGCCACCGCCTTGTACGGAGCGGAGTCCGCCGAACGCCTCTCGTTCAGTTGCTGCGTGCGTGCGGGCTTCCCGTCGCGGTTGAACGGCCCGTACGAGACGGTGCCTCCGGACCGCGTACCGCTGCGGTCGTACTCGGCGAGGCGGTACACGTCCGCGGAGCCGTCGCCGTCGAAGTCACCGACGCGGCCCTCTTCCCAGCCGGACCTCTCCCTGCCCAGCACGACGGCGGTGCCGGTGGCGAGCCGTACCGGTCCGGTCACACCGTGCGGGCCACCCCACAGCGCGTACTGCTGCCCGGTCTCCAACGTGACCAGCAGGTCGGTGAAGCCGTCCCCGTCGAGGTCGCCGCGCGCGAACTGCGCCCACGGCACGCCGGTGACCTCCGGCCCGGCCGACTCGGCCCGCAGAGTGTTCCGGGTACGCGGGTCGAGCCCGCGTGCGGAGCCGTACACCACGGCGATCCGGTCCGCGCCGACGGCGACCGCGGCGTCGTCGTAGCCGTCGCCGTTGAGGTCGCCGGGACGCGGCTGCCGTGCCGGCTCACCGGCAGGAGGCCGTGCCCCCTGCCCGGCCATGACGAGTTTCCCGGTGGCCTCTCCGGCTGCTTCCCTGGTCGCAGCCTTCGACGAAGACTCCGCGGCACCGGAACGGTCGCCCCCGCCGCTGCAGGAGGCGAGTAACAACGTGAGCGCGACGGCCGCGCCGACCCTGCGGGTCCCAGGTATCCGTGAACGCATCGGCCGATGATAAGCAGTCGCCCTGGTCCCGAGTCGGCACGACGTGTGCACACGTCTCTGCGACGGGGACGACCGCAGGAACGGCCGTCCGGCGCCGTGTCACGATGCGGCCGGGAGGGTCCAGGCGATGTTGTCCTCGGTCTCGTACCAGGAGTTTCCCGGGCCCCGGTACCAGTTGACCTCGACGGGATCGCTCGCTTCGGAGACCAGGAGGGTTTCGCACCGGGCCCACCTCCCCCGCGTCCAGACGCTCGATCATGCCGACTTGTCCGAGAGGCAGGCGCCTGCGATGTCGAACGGGACGGCGGACAGCACGGTTTGAGCCTGCTGCCTGCTCGCGTCGAGCAGCGTGACGTTCGTGCCCGCGTACGTGTATTCCAGCGGGTCGCCCTCGACGTGCTCGACGTTGAGGCGGACGCGCTCCCCGTAGCACAGTCCGACCATCCGGATCCGTACCCGCGTCCCCGCCTCCGGTGTGCTGCTCATGCTCAGGGGGTCATGCCTGTGCGTGCCGAAGGCGCCTCCACACCGGCCGCGCGCAACGGCCGGCCCTTCACCCGCTGGTCGCGGGAAGTGCCAGTCCATCAGGTGGTCAGACGCAGCAGCAGGGCCGTGGGGGTCCGGGGGAGGGTGATCGTCAGCTCGCCCGGGGCGGTGGACCAGGTCGCGGTGCCGGGCGGTGTCGTCGGGTACAGGATGTCCACGCGGGCGGCGAGGCCCCGGAGATGAGGCAGGGGCAGGGTTGTCCGGGCGGGCTCGCCTTGCCGGTGCCACACCGTGAGGTACGTGGTCTGGCCGGCCCGCATGCCGAGGGCGAGCCAGGGGTCGGTCCAGCCGGGGAGGCCCAGCGGCCAGAAGGGAACAGCCTGCGGCAGGTCGTGGCGGATCCGCTGGTAGACCTCCATCGCGTCGCGGACGAGGCCGAGTTGGGCGTCGGTCATGCGGTCGAGGTGTCCGGAGAGGTGGATCCGGCCCAGCAGGGCGCCGGTCAGGAGGAAGGCGTTCTGGTCGGTGGTGAACTCGGGCTGCGCGTACGCCCAGACCGCCGCCTGCTCGGGCGGCACCGCCGTCGGGGCGGCGGCGGTGATCGCGGGGTAGCGGTGGTAGTCCTGCTGGTCGCTGGTGGACTGCACCTGCGCGACGCGCAGCATCGCGCCGTCCATGCGCATGCCGCCGGAGGCGCAGTTCTCGACGACGAGGTCGGGGTACCGGTCGAGGACGGAGCCGAGCCAGTCCAGGTAGGCGCGGGCGTGTTCGAGCAGGCCGTCGCCCGGGCTGTCGGCGCCGTTGCCGTCGGTGCCGTGCGGGACGCTGATGTTGTAGTCGAGCTTCAGGTAGCCGATGCCCCATTCGCCGACGATCCGGTCGACGGTCTCGTTCAGGTGCCCGGCGGCCGCGGGGTGGCGCAGGTCGAGCTGGTGGCGGCCGTGTTCGCGGACGCGTACGCCGTCGCGGCGGAAGAACGCCTCCTCGGGAAGCGTGCCGGCGAGCGGGCTGCGTACGCCGACGACCTCGGGCTCCAGCCACAGGCCCGGCACCATGCCGTGGTGGCGGATGCGGTCGAACACCTCGTGGATGCCGCGCGGGCCGGGGAAGCGGCTGGTGGCGGGCTCCCAGGCGCCGACGCTGTCCCACCAGCCGGCTTTCGCGTCGTCGTACCAGCCGGAGTCGACGACGAAGTACTCCGCGCCGGCACGGGCGGCCGCGTCGACGAGGGGCAGCAGCTTGGCGGTCGTCGGGTCACCGGACAGGGTGTTCATGTAGTCGTTGAAGACGACGGGAAGAGCGCGGTGGTCGCGGTGCGGGCGGCGTATGCGACGGCGGTACGCGGTCAGCGCGGCGAGGGTGCCGTCGAAACCGTCGTCGGTGACGGCCAGCGCCGCGGGCTCGGTGCGGAAGCGCGCGCCGGGCGACAGGCGCCGACGCCACTGGTGCTCGGTGTCGGTCGGGCCGTGCAGCGCCAGGTACGTGCCCTCCTCGCGCTCGCCGCACTCCCAGCTCCAGCCCGCGGCCGTCTCGATCTGCCACATCCAGCAGCGCCCGCCTGTGCGCCGCGTCAGGGCACCCATCGGGAGGTGGCCGTCCGTGGTCCAGCTCCCGCGGCTGCTGAAGCCGACGCGTCCGCGGCTGTCGTGCTCGTGGGCGGCGCGATGCAGGTCGGGGAGGTGCTCGCGCAGCGGGCGGCGGTGCCAGCGGCACTCGGCCAGCCAGTCGTTGTCCGCCCAGCGCAGGTCGAGGTCGTCGGGCGCGGGAAGCCCGCCGAGGGTGAGCGAGGACACGGCCAGCAGCGTGACCGGCTCCGTCCCCTCGTTGGTGACGTGGACCTGCGCGCGTACGACGGGCAGCCCTGCGAAGGAGTCGAGGAGCAGTTCGGCGGCGAGGCCGCTGTCGTCGTCGGCGAGGCGGATGCGCAGGCGGTGCAGGTCGTCGTCGCGCTCGGTCTCGTAGCCGCCCAGCCGTAGCCGGGCACCGATGGCGGTGTCGATGGAGCGCCGCCCGGACCAGGTGCTGCCGTGCCCGAGCGCCAGCACCTCGATGACCGGGGTCGCCTGCGGCAGGGGGAGGCACGGGCTGTCCGGGGGACCGAAGCGTACGGTCCGCAGGGAACCGTCGGCTGCCGGGGCGAACTCGACGGTCAGGGCGGAGTGGCCCCAGCGGATGCGCTCGTCGGCATCCGTCGCAGCGATACCGGACAACGCTTGCCTCCTGATGAACTCGCCGTTTCGGTTCTCTTGACGACCCTCGTGTGACCGGTCACAATTCTGCCGTGAGTGTGACCGGTCACACAAGGAGCCAGGGCGGCCCGCGGTCAGTGAGTATCCGCGACGTCGCCGTGACGGCCGGGGTGTCGTACCAGACCGTCTCCCGGGTCATCAACAACCACCCGAGCGTGCGGGCGAGCACCCGGGAGCGGGTCGAGGCGGTCATCGCGGAACTCGGTTTCCGGCGCAGCGCCACCGCGCACGCGCTGGCCAGCGGCCGGTCCCGCTCGGTCACGGTGCTCACCGCGAACACCACGCACTACGGGTACGCGGCCGTCCTGCAGGGCGTCGAAGAAGCCGCGCGGGCCGCGTCGTTCTCCGTCGGCATCAGCGTGCTGGAGTCCGAGGACCCGCACGTGGTACGTGAAGCCCTGATCCGGGTCACCGACGCCGGCGGCGGGCTGATCGTGATCGCGTACGACCGGGCGGGCGTCCGGGCCCTGGGGCTGGCGCCCGACGGCGTGCCCCTGGTGGCCGCCGTGGAGACGCCCGCCGAGCCGCCCGCCGAAGGCAGCCCGTGGGTGTGGACCGACGACCGCGCGGCGGCCCGCGAGGCCACGGAACACCTGCTGGGACTCGGCCACCGCACCGTGCACTACCTGGCGATCCCCTCCAGCACGCACAGCGAGGGCGATTCACAGCGCGCGGCCGGGTGGCGGGAGGCACTCACCGCCGCGGGAGCGCCCGCCCCGGACGCCGTCGGATGCGGCTGGACCCCGGCCGACGGCTATGCGGCGGGCCGAACGCTGGCCGAGGATCCGAACGTGACGGCGGTGCTGTGCGGGAATGACGACCTCGCACTCGGCATGCTCCGCGCCCTGCGCGAGGCGGGGCGCGACGTCCCGGGCGAGGTGAGCGTCGCCGGCTTCGACGACGCGCCGCACGCCGCGTTCCTCGCGCCGTCGCTGACCACCGTACGGCTCGACTTCACCGGCGTCGGGCGCGCCTGCTTCTCCCTCCTGCACGGCCTGGTCGAGCAGGGCGACCCGGTCGCACCGCGCCCCCTGGACACACCACGGCTGATCGTCCGGGAGAGCACCGGCCCGGCGACCCGCCGCCCCGAGAACTGAATCAAGCCCGGCTCAGCCGACCCGACCCCCCACTCTCCGGTACAGCGCCATACGCGGGCCCCGGCCAACCGCACCCGCGGCGATCCGCCCGCGTCGCACCGCCGCTCGGACGTTCCGTACCCACCCGCAGCCTTCCGGAGTCCTCGATGCCAAGGACCACCTGCTGGACAGCCCTCCTCTGCGCCACCGTGCTCGCTCTGACCGCGTGCAGTGACAGCACCGCGGGCACCTCGCCCGAAAGTGCGGGTGAGCGGTCCCGGGTCGACCCGACCGCCCGCCTGGACGGCGTCGAACTCACCTTCTGGACCGCGCAGAACACCGCGACCGCCGCCGACGAGGTGATCGAGGCGTTCGAGAAGAAGACGGGCGCCGAGGTGCACACCGAGGCCATCCCCGACCTGTACGAGCAGAACGTGCCCACGCGGCTGGCCAGCGGCGACAGGCCCGACCTGATGTTCTGGCAGCCCAGTATCAGCACCCTGCCGTTCGTCCACCCGGAGCGGAACCTGCTGCCGCTGGACGGTGAGCCGTGGGAGCAGCGGCTGGGCCCGATCGAGAAGTCCCTGGGCGTCGTCGACGGCACCCGCTACGCAGCGATCGTCACCAGCCCCGCGATGCTCGGCGTCTACTACAACAAGGCCGTTTTCGCCGAGGCCGGGCTCACCGAAGAGGACCACCCCACCGGCTACGACGAGTTGCTTCAGATCGCCCGCACCATCGAGGAGCGCACCGACGCGGACGCGTTCTACGAAGTCGGCGGCGACAAGTGGCCGCTGCAGTGGCAGGTTCAGGTCCAGCTCACCGACCAGCCGGACGGCTGGTGGGAGGGCCTGAACCGCAACAAGGAGTCCTGGACCGACCCGGCCGTCGTCGACGCCGTCAAGCGCTACAAGGAGGACGTGCTCGACTCGGGCCTGGCCCAGGAGGACTACAAGACCGGCACCTTCACCGGCCAGGGCGAGGCCGTCTGGGACGGCTCCTCCGCCATGGCCCTGAACGTCACCTCCTACCAGTCCCAACTGCAGGCCCAGCACAGCACGAAGGAGATCGACGCGAACATCGGCTGGTTCCCCGTCGCCAACTCCGATGCCCGTGGCCTGTACTCACCGGACCAGACCAACGGTGTCGTCGCCCTGAAGACGGGGGACGAGAAGCGGCAGGACGCGGCCCGGCAGTTCCTCGCCTTCTGGCTGGGGCCGGGCTACGAGGACTACATCGCGGCCCGGCAGATCCCCTCCGTCCGGTCTGACGTGCCCCAACCCGACGGGCTGCCGCAGACGGCCGCCGACCAGGTCGAAGCGCTGCCCGACGCCTACGGCGTGTTCCAGGCCCGCGCCATTGTCGCCCCCGAGCTGCACGTCGCCCTCGCCGAAATGATCTTCGGGGAGCGTACGCCGCAGGAGGTCGCCGAGTTCGTGCAGGACCAGTTCTCCGAGATCGCCCAGTCCCAGGGCGCCGAGGGCTTCTGACCCACCCGGACGCGTAGAGAGGACTTCACCGTGGCGCACACCGCCACCGGCCGGGCCGCTATCGCGCGGAAGGCCGGGCCCGGGCCGCGATCGGCTCCCGGGCGGGCCACCCGCGGCGGGAGCCGACGCTCCGGGAGGGTCTCCGCCGCCGCCGTCCACCACCCCTGGTGGTACGCCCTCCCGGCCGTCATCGTCTTCGGCGGGTTCTTCCTGCTGCCGAACCTGCTCAACTTCTGGTATCCCTTCACCGACTGGTCCGCCCACCACAGCGAGATCCGGTTCCTCGGCCTGGACAACTTCCGCCGCGTGATCGACGACGGCACCCTGTGGCGGGCCATCCGCATCACGCTCGTGTACGCGGTCCTCGCCGCGTTCTTCCAGAATCTCTTCGGGCTGGTGCTGGCGCTGCTGCTGGAGCGGGACACCCGCTTCAACCGCCTCTTCCGCGCCCTGTTCTTCCTGCCCGTGCTCATCTCCGCGCTCGGCGTCGGCTATATCTTCCAGGCGCTGCTGAACACCGACGGCGCCGTCAACGAGGCGCTGGGCACGTCCGTCCCCTGGCTCGGCGACACGACCTGGACCATCGTTCTCGTCTCCGCCATCCACGGCTGGAAGTGGATGGGCCTGGCCATGCTCATCTACCTCGCCGGGCTCAAGGGCATTCCCGCGGAGATCACCGAGGCCGCACGCGCCGACGGCGCCGGACCGTGGCGGATGTTCCGGTCGGTGCGCTTCCCGATGCTCGCGCCCGCCGTCACCTTCAACGTCACCACCTCGCTGCTGGGCTCGATGAACACCTTCGACATCGTCCAGGCCACCACGGCCGGCGGCCCCGCATCCAGCACCGAAGTGATGAACATCTACATGTTCCGCGTCTTCGGCCAGGGCCTGTACGCCCAGGCGTCGGCGATGAGCCTGGTGCTGTTCCTCATCGTCATCGCCATGGCTGTCCCCCTCATCACGGGGCTGCGACGGCGGGAGGCCATGCTGTGACCGCGTACGGCCCACTGTGGCGCCGGCTGCGCCCGACATTGGTGATCCTGCTGGCCCTCGTCGCCATCGGGACGCCGCTCTGGCTGGTGCTGGCGACCTCGGCCAAGCCGCAGCGCGAAGCCCTCCGGCCCAACCTTGACCCGCCCGGCGACTGGCAGCCGGCCGCCAACTACGCGGACGCGTATCACGAGGGCGAGATGCTGCGCGGGTTCCTCAACAGCCTGCTCGTCATCGTCCCGGCCGTCGTCCTGGTGCTCGTCCTCGGCGCCGCGGCGGCCTGGGTCTTCGCCCGCCGCCGGGGCAAGCTCGTCGCCGCGGCGTACGCCGTGTGCATCAGCGGCCTGCTGCTGCCGCCGGCGATCATCACGATCGTCCTGGAGCTGCGCCGGCTCGGCCTGGCCGGCACCCGGCCCGGGATGATCGCCGTCTACACGGCGATGTACCTGTCCACGTCGATCTTCTTCATGACCGGGTTCATCCGCACCATCCCGTACGAGCTGGAGGAAGCCGCCCGCATGGACGGCGCCCGGCCGCTGAAGATCTTCCTGCGCATCGTCCTGCCCCTGCTCCGCCCCGTCATCGCCACCGCAACGATCATGGTGATGCTCTACGCCTGGAGCGACATCTTCTACGCCTTCTTCATCCTCGGCGGCGGCGACGACGCCACCCTGCCGATCAACCTCTACCAGGTCGCCAGCGCGCAGCTCTACCTCAACAACTGGCACCTGGTCTTCGCCTACATCGCCCTGATGAGCCTGCCGATGATCGCCGTCTTCGTCGTCGCGCAGCGGAGCATCGTCTCCGGCATCACCGGCGGAGCCGTCAAGTAGGCGGGGAAACGCTCGACCGCACCGCACCGCACCGGACGCATCGCTGTCGGACAACAGGAGACCCCCATGAGAAGACCGTTGCACAGACGGGCCGCGGCCGTCACGGCGGCCGTGGCCACCGCGGCGACGCTGGTGGCGCCGGGCGCCGCCGGGGCGGCCAGAACCGAGGTGCTGGCCGTCGACTTCGCCCGGACGACGGGGGAGTTCCGCGGCGGTGCGAGCGGCACGCTCTACGGCTTCGGGGACGACGGTTCCCCCACGCAGGCCGTCATCAACGGCGCGCACATCACCAACTCGTCCCAGAAGCCGCCCGGGGGCCTGCAGCATCCGTCGGGAGACGCACTGCACATCGAGGACGGGTTCTTCGACAAGCACGGCCGGGAGCTGGCGGTCTACCTCCAGGACTTCTACCCCGACTGGCCGTACCACGCGGCCGAGCGCCCCGAGGACACCCGCACCTATGACCAGTCGGACGGCTCCTGGACCGAGGGCGGCAACGGCACCTGGGACTACGTGGAGGTGGTGCGCCACGTCGTGACCCGGATCGCCACCGAGACCGATCACCCCGAGAGGTACCTCCTCATCCCCTTCAACGAGCCGGACTACATCTGGTACCAGGACTGGTCCGCCATGAAGGACCGGTTCACGGCGGACTGGACCACGGTCTACGAACTCATCCACGAGATCTACGACCAGGAACTCGGCGGCGAGGTCGATCCGCGCATCGGCGGCCCCGGCCACTCCCGCTGGCACGGCTCCACCGAGCCGGACCACAACCGGCGCGAACGGGACATCCTCGCGCACACCGCGGCCCACGACGTCCGCCCGGACGTCTACGTCTGGCACGAGCTGGGCGGCTCCGACCCCGACCTCTTCCGCCAGCACATGCGCGAGTTCCGCACGCTGGAGGACGAGCACTACGGCACCGGCTCCGAACTCCCCGTCACCATCAGCGAATGGGGCGTACTGCAGGACATGAGCGTGCCCGGCAGCATCGTCCGCTGGTTCGCGGCGTTCGAGGAGGAGAAGGCCGACGCGCAGACCGCCTACTGGAACTACGCCGGGAACTTCTCCGACAACATGGCCCGCGCCAACGGCGCCAACGGCGGCTGGTGGATGTTCAAGCTCTACGGAGACCTCGCCGGCTCGGACACCGTACAGGTGACGCCGCCGAACCCGGACCGGCCCACGTTCCTGCGCGGCATCGGCGCCGTCGACGAGGAGAACAAGAAGGCCACCCTGCTCTACGGCGGCACGGACGCCGACGTGACGATCGACGCCGGTGGGCTGAGCCCGGCCGTCTTCGGCTCCAGCGTGGACGTCGAGGTCCGCGAGATCGCGCTCACCGGCGCCGAGGGCATCCACGGCAACCCGCGCGTGGTGCGGGCGGACGACGGGGTGCCGCTCGCCGAGGACGGCACCCTGCCGGACCTCACCGTCCCGACCCGCGACGAGGACGCCGCCTACCAGGTCGTCATCACCCCCGGCCAGCAGCGGGACGTCGAGCAGTCCACGGCGGCCCAGCCGTGGACCACCGAAGTCGAGGCGGAGGACACCCTGCTGGCCGACGCCTCTGTACGGGACGCGGCCGGCCAGGCGTTCCAGGCGTCCGGCGACACGGACGTGGCCTCTTTCAACCGGACCGTGTCGCGCTCCGACTTCACGGCCGACGTGCCGAGAGACGGGACGTACCGCCTCCAGGTGATCGGTTCCGCACCGGCACCCGGCCGCCACGCCCTCTTCGTCGACGACCGGTTCAGCACGACGGTGCAGTACGCCGCCGACCTGTCCGAGCGGGACAAGTGGAACTACCGCGGGAGCGCCGAGGCGGAGGTCGAACTGCCCGCCGGCCAGCACACGCTGTCGCTGCGCGCCAGCCGGGACGGCACCACGGCGCTGCCCAACAGCGACGTCACCCTGGACAAGTACGTCCTCACCGACGTCACCGACGGCGAGCCGACCGCCTACCCGGCGAGCACGATGCGCCTCCAGGGCGGTGCCCTCATGACATACGACGATCCGGCCACGGCCGGGAGCGCGCATATCGCCGGCGACGGACAGTGCGCCGAGACGTACGTGACCGCATGGGAGTCCGGCTACCACGACGTCGCCGTCGACTTCTCCAGCTCCCGGCCCACGTCCGGTGCCCTGCACGTCAACGGTGTCGAGGCCGGCTCCTTCGCGGCCACGGATGCCGGCACCTGGAGGTCGACGGTGCAGGTGCACCTCGCCGAGGGTGTCAACGAACTGGAGATCAGCTCCGGCGGTGGCATCGACCTCGCCACGGTCACCGCCACCCGGAACGAGCAGGCGGACGCCGCCGCCGTCACCGTCGAAGCCGAGGACGCGGTCCTCCACGGGGCGGCCACCGTCACGAACCTGCCGGAGGAGTCCGGCACCAACGCCTCCGGCGGCGCGTACGTCGGCCAACTCGGCAACGACACCGCCAACACGCTGGAGATCGAACGCCTGCCGGGCTTCGACAAGCCGGGCGCGTACACCGCCGTCGTCCGCTACGCGAACGCCGAACTCCAGGGCGACCACCCCTACAACCCGCAGGTCGTCGACCGCGGCCTGCAGATCTCCGAAACCGGCGCGGACGGCCAGCCGGCCACCGGCACGTTCCGCTACAACCACCACTGGCACAGCTTCTGGGAGCGCTCGATCAGCGTCACCCTGACGACCACCGACGGCCCGCTCGCCCTGGGCAACGACAAGCCGGGCGCCTGGGCGCCGGACATCGACTCGGTCACCATCGCACCGCTCACCACGGGTGACTTCCGCACGACCCCACAAGGGTCCTGAGCACACGCCCATACCCCCCCGACATCTCCAAGGAGTCTTCTCATGGCTCAGTCAAGGCGCACCTTCCTCACCGCCGCCGCCGCGGCCGGAACAGGCGCGGCGTTCTTCGGGTCACGGGCCGCCGCCGCGGTCGCGGACGGGCCGAAGGCGCAGAGCACGCTCCAGATCGACGTGAGCACGCCCCTGCGCCCCGTCAGTCGGGTCGGCAGCGGGATGCTCTACGGTCTGGCGCTTCCGGACCGCCCGCCACTGGACCTGCTCCTGCCGCTGAAGCTCAACACCCTTCGCCAGCCGCCGCCCAACCACGAGCACTTCCCCAACGGCGAGACCCGGCACGTCGGCGACCCCCTGGACATCGGGCCCAACGCCGTGGCGGCCGGCGCGGACATGACCATGGACATGGCCGACCACTTCGACGGCTTCCCCTACCACTGGACGAACTGGAACGACTGGCTGGGCCGCGTGGACCGGATGATCGCCGACCTCCAGGCCCGTCCCGACATCACCAACGTCACCGCATGGGAGATCTGGAACGAGCCGGACTACACGTGGTCGGAGGCCGCCGGAGACTTCAACGAGGGCTGGGCCCGTACCCACGAACGCATCCGCGCCAGCGACCCGGACACCGACATCATGGGCCCCAGCATCACCCACTGGAACCGCAACATGATGCGGGACTTCCTCACCGCCGCCATGGCCTCGGGCACCGTGCCGGAGGTGGTCTCCTGGCACGAACTCTCCGGCTGGGAGGGCGTCGACACCCACATCCGCGACTACCGCGCGCTGGAGCAGGAGCTGGGCATCGGCCCGCTGCCCATCTCCCTCAACGAGTACGCAAGCCGCGACGAGATCGACGTACCCAGCACCGTCAACCACTACATCGCCCAGTTCGAACGCGAAGGCGTGCGGGACGCCGAGCGTGCGTTCTGGTACGAGGCGGGCACGCTCAACGGCCTGCTGCACCAGAACCAGCCGACCGCCTCGTACTGGATGTACCAGTGGTACGCCGAGCAGAGCGGCGACATCGTCCAGGTCACACCGACCCGGTACAACGACGCCGTCGCCGCCTACGACGCGGAGACGCGGCAGGTCAGCATCGTCTTCGGCGGCGAGGCGGGCGACAACAGCGTTCGGGTCGACGGACTGGCCGACCTCGGCTCCTCCGTGACCGCCAGCCTGGAGTACACGCCCGGATCGGGACGCACGACGGTAGTCCAGGCGCCGACCGAGGTGTTCACCGAGACCTACGCCGTGACGGACGGAGGTGTCACCATCCCCATCGCCGGCGAGGATTACCTCGGCGCCTACCGCCTCCTTCTCACCCCCGCCTGACCGACCTCTCGGCCGCCGCCGCCGACCCGGCGGCGGCCCCGGCCGGCTGTTCGGACGCGCACTCGCCCTCCTGGCCCGTTTGCCGACCGTAGTTCGGTGTGTCGAGCGACGCTACGCCGTTGAGAGGCTCTGACGTGAAGCCCGTCCGCGCTCGTTCCCGCGTCTGGATACCGTGCCTCCCGGCCCTTTCGGCGGTCCAGGTGGCGGACATGTGCCCGTTCTGCTTGGTCCGCACGTTGACCGGGGCCTTTGTCGTGTGAACACCTTTGGCGCCCGGGTCGATCAGCTCCCGGCCGGTACGCCGGCGGTTCCGGACCTGGTGGCCGGCTCCGGCGGGCGGGCGTTCAGAGCCCCAGTACCAGCCGGGGCCCCCGGCAGCGGGACACGCAGATCATCATCGACTCTCCCGCCTCGCGCTCCTCCTCGCTCAGCAGCGAGTCGCGGTGGTCCGGCGTGCCCTCAAGGACGTCCGTCTCACACGTGCCGCAGGTGCCCTCGGTGCAGGAGTAGAGGACCTCGACGCCCGCCGCCCGTACGGTGTCGAGGACGGACGCGTCCGCCGGCACGGTGAGCGTCCTGCCGGAGTGGGCGAGTACCACCTCGAAGGCGTGGTCGGTGCCCTCGTGCGGCGCCGTGCACGGCTGGAAGCGCTCCATGTGCAGCGTCCCCGGCGGTCGGCCGCCGCACCGCTGTGCCACCGCGTCCAGCAGCGGGGCGGGGCCGCAGCAGTAGACGAGCGTGTCCGGCCCGGCCCCGGCCAGGTACGGCGCCAGGTCGAGGAGGCCCGACTCGTCCTGTGGGACGATGCCGACCCGGTCGCCGTAGCGGGCCAGTTCGGCGGTGAAGGCCATCGAGGCGCGGGTGCGGCCGCCGTAGAGCAGCGACCAGTCCGCGCCCGCCGCGTCGGTGGCGGCGACCATCGGCAGGATCGGGGTGATGCCGACGCCGCCGGCGATGAACCGGTAGCGCGCGGCCGGGTGGAGCGCGAAGGTGTTGCGCGGGCCGCGGGCCCTGATCTTCGTGCCCTCGTGCAGCCGGTCGTGCACCTGGGCGGAGCCGCCCCGCCCGGCCGCCTCGCGCAGCACCGCGATCCGCCAGGTCCTGCGGTCCGCGGGGTCCGAGCACAGCGAGTACTGCCGGACGAGCCCGCCGTCCAGGAGGAGGTCCACGTGTGCCCCCGGCTCCCAGGCGGGCAGTTCCCCGCCCGCCGGGCGGCGGAGCGTGAGGGCCAGCACCCCGTCGGCGGCCACGTGCCTGCCGCCGACGACGAGGTCGATGTCGTGGGTGTCCCCCGTCATTCCGGGTGTCCGGCCGGGTACCCGGGCGGGTGTCCGACCGGGTGGGCGAGCATCCACTCCCACATCGCCACGGGGTCCTGCGTGGTGTGCTCGGCTCCGCAGTGGCAGACGCCGTGCAGCAGGTCCGTGCCCGGCCGCCAGTCCACGCGGTACACCTTGGCCGTGGGGCCGCCGCTCACGAGACGCGCTCCACCGGTTTCTCGCCCTCCTCGGCGAGCCGGGCCAGGATGCGCCGGGCCGCGAGGCCGCCGGTGTCGATGTTGATGCTCAGCTCCTGGTAGCCGTCCTGTTCGCGGTCCAGGGCCTCCTGGAGGACGTGGAGCGCGTCGACGTCCTGCATCACCACCGTGTGGTTGGAGTCCCGCAGGAAGGCGGTGACCTCCGGGTCGTCGCGTGCGAAGTCCCGGGAGACGGCCCAGAAGTCGTAGACCGTGCCGGGAGCCGAGGGCGTGATGGCATAGGTGATCTCGGTGTGGAAGGCGTGCGGATCGCTGCCGTCGGGCTCCGGCAGGACGCCGACGGGCGCGACGCGGCTGTGCAGCAGGTACAGGCAGGGGGCGTGGTACTCGATGTCCTGCCAGCGGGTGATGCGGCCCTTGAGGCCGGTGGAGCGCGCGTAGAACGGCGGGCACGCGGCGTCGTCCATGTGCCGGCTGACGCGGACGATGCCGGCGCCCTCGTCGACCTCCGTGGCGATCGGGGTCTCGGCGACCTCGGGGGTGCCGATGTAGCCGCCGTGCAGGTACGTCTCGTGGGAGAGGTCCAGCAGGTTGTCGACGAGCAGTCCGTAGTCGCAGCGGATGGTCTCCATGCCGCTGACCGAGATCCACGCCGGGTCCGCCAGGTGCGCGGCCCGCGGGATGGTCCGCGGGTCGGCGAGCGCGGGGTCACCGATCCAGATCCAGACGAAGGAGTCCTGCTCGACGACGGGGTAGGAGCGGACGCGGGCGGTGCGCGGAACGCGCTTCTGCCCCGGGACGAAGACGCAGGCGCCGGTGCTGTCGTACGTGAAGCCGTGGTAGCCGCACACCACCGTGTCGCCGTCCAGGCGGCCCTGTGACAGCGGGAAGCGGCGGTGCACGCAGCGGTCTGCCAGGGCGACGACCTCGGCTGCTTCGTCCTCGGTCCGGTAGAGGGCGATCGGCTCGCCGAGGACCGTCCGGGCGATCAGCTCCCGGCCGACCTCGTGGCCGTAGGCCGTGACGTACCACTGGTTCCTCGCGAACGGGGGCATGGCTCTCCTTCGCTGCCGGGCGGAACTGCAGCCGCTCCGCCGCGTCGTGGGATGGGACCAGAGTCGTCACGGGGGCCGGGGGCGGGCAACGGCTCTTCCGCTCGGTGGAAGCCCGTGCTCAATATTGGGCGAATCATTGACGGCAGTCAGAATTTCGCCTTACATTTCCCGGGGTCGGGCGGTGCGGTGCCGCACTGCCCGTGCCCGCTCCTCCCGGAGAACGGAGCAACTCGCCGTGCCCGTGCGCCTCTTCCGCATGCCAGCCGCCCTGGCCGTGGTGGCTGCCCCGGCTGTCTTCGCCGTGACCGCACCCGTCGCCGCGCAGCCGCACGTCGCCGCACGGCCGGACACGGCGCCCCCGCGGCATGCCGCCGCTGCGCCGGTGGTCGGCCGGGAGACCGGCCGGGAGGAGGGCGGCGGCCATCGCTGAGCCGCGCCGGTGGTCAGCCGGGAGCGGCGCCCGGCCGCCATCCCAGCGCCCGGGAGATGCCGCGCCCGGCCAGCCGCACGGCGGGGATCAGTGCCGGGGGCTGCGCACCGGCGGCGTGCACGACGAGGGACACCGACGCCACCACGGCGCCGCGCGGGCCGCGCACGGGGGCGGCCACGGACAGCGCGTCGTCGGTGATCTGACGGTCGCTCACGGCGCAGCCGGTGCGCCGCACCTCGGCCAGGGCGCGGCGCAGGCTGTGGGGGTCGGACAGGGTGTACGGCGTGAAGGCCGCCAGCGGGCGCGCGCAGACCTGCTCCTGGACGGCCGCGGGGCTGTGCGCGAGGAGGACGAGGCCCACGCCCGTCGCGTGCAGCGGCCAGCGCGCCCCGATCCGGCTGCGTACGCCGACGGCGGCGCGCCCGGAGATCCGCTCCAGGTACACGACGTCCAGGCCGTCGCGGACGGCGAGATGCACGTTCTCGTGGGTCGACTCGTAGAGGTCCTCCAGGTAGGGCAGCGCGGCTTCGCGCAGCACCGGGCCGCGCGGGGCCAGCGCCGCGAGCTCCCACAGCCGCAGCCCGATGTGGTAGCTGCCCCTCTCGTCCCGTTCCAGCGCGCCCCACGCGGCCAGGGTCCCCACCAACCGGTGGGCGGTGGCCAGCGAGAGGTCGGCGCGCTGTGCGATCTCCGTGAGGGACAGCGCCGGATGGGCGTGGTCGAACGCGCCCAGGACGGCGAGCAGCCGGTCCGCCGCCGACCGGGAGGACCGGGCGGGCGTGCGCGCGGTGCCGGGGCCGCGTCCCGGCGGCGGCTGTCCTGCGGGGGCCGGCATCGGCGGGGTCCGTCAGTCCGGTCCGGGTTCCGCGATACGCAGCAGCAGTGCGTGCAGGGCGGCCCGCTCGTCGGGGTGCAGCGGGGCGAGCAGCTCGTCGGTGACCCGGCGCCCGCCCTTGTCGGTGTCGCGCAGCGTGTCCCGGCCGCGGTCGGTGAGGACGACGGTGCGGCTGCGGCGGTCGTCCGGCGACGGCCTGCGGACGGCGAGGCCCAGCCGCTCCAGATCGTCCACGAGGGTGACGATCGCGCTCGGGTCGTAGCCGAGGCGCTCGCTCAGCTCCCGCTGCAGGGCGCCCTCGGCCGAGGCCAGGTAGCGCAGCAGCGCGTAGTGCCGCAGCCGCAGCCCGGACTCCTCCAGGGTGGCGTTGAACAGGCGGCCGGAGCGCAGCCCGAGCCGGTAGAGGAGGTAGCCGGTGTCGGTGTGCAGGCCGCGCATCCAGGGCGCGTCTTCGTCAGCGATGTCGTGCTCCGGGTTCGGGTCCGTGTGCGCCGGGACGTCGGGCGGGACCGTCCCAGCATGGAACATTTGCTGGGTTTCGACAACTATTGACGAGAACAATTATTGGACTTAACTTCGCTGTCTGTTACGAGAAGGGATCCGCTCTTGTGACTGAGCCCTCTGCCACCGCTCCAGAACCAGCCCGCCCGGAACCCGCCGGTCCGGAACTGACCGGCCTGGACCTGACCGGCAGGGTCGCGGTCGTGACCGGCAGCGGCCGCGGTCTCGGGCTGGCCTACGCCGCCGCGCTGGCCCGGGCCGGGGCGTCCGTCGTCGTCAACGACATCGACACCGGCGTCGCCGAGGAGGCCGCGAAGGCCCTGCGGGCGTCCGGGGGCAGAGCCGTCGCCGAGGCCGTCGCCGTCGGCACCGCGGAGGCCGCCGAGCGCCTGGTCGGCCGCGCCGTGACGGAGTTCGGGCGGCTCGACGTCATGGTCACCAACGCCGGCATCCTGCGCGACAGAGTGCTGTGGAAGATGACCGACGACGACTTCGACGCCGTCGTCAGCACCCACCTGCGGGGCACCTTCACCTGTGCCCGCGCCGCCGTGGTGCGCATGCGCGAGCAGGGCGAGGGCGGCAGTCTGGTGCTCGTCGGCTCCCCGGCGGGCCAGCGTGGCAACTTCGGGCAGACCAACTACGCCGCCGTCAAGGCCGGCATCGCCGCCATGGCCCGCACCTGGTCCATGGAGCTGGCCCGCTCGCGCATCACCGTGAACGCGATCGTCCCGGTCGCCGCCACCGCGATGACCGAGAGCATCCCGGCCTTCGCCCCCTACGTCGAGGCGATGCACCGCGGCGAGCCGCTGCCCGGATTCCTGCGCAAGGGCGAGGGCTTCGGCACCCCGGAGGACTGCGCGGCGCTCCTGCCGTTCCTCGCCTCCGACGCCGCCCGCGACCTCACCGGGCAGTGCATCGGCATCGGGGGCGACCGGCTCGCCCTGTGGTCGCACCCGCGGGAGACAGCCGTCGCGTACGCCGACGGGGGCTGGACGCCGGAGGCCATCGCCGCCGCCTGGCACACCTCGGTCGGCCGCGAGCCGCAGTCGGTGGGCATCCCCGCCCCGGCCTTCCCGGAGGCGTGATGACAGAGAGGGCCGGGGTCTCCGGCATGACAGCCATCGACGTCGACGGTCTCGCGGCGATCGACGTCCACACCCACGCCGAGGTGTCCTCGAAGGGGCACGCCTCCCTCGACGAGGGCCTGCACGAGGCCTCCAGCGCCTATTTCAAGGTTCGGGGCAAGCGCAAACCCACCCTGGAGGAGACCGCCGCGTACTACCGCGAGCGGAACATGGCCGCGGTCGTCTTCACCGTCGACGCCGAGTCGGCCACCGGCACCGCGCCTGTCCCCAACGAGGAGGTCGCCGAGGCCGCCGCCGCCAACCCGGACGTGCTCATCCCCTTCGCGAGCATCGACCCCTTCCGCGGCCGGGCGGGCGTGCGGCAGGCCCGTCGCCTGGTCGAGGAGTACGGGGTGCGCGGCTTCAAGTTCCACCCCAGCATCCAGGGGTTCTACCCCGACGACCGCCTCGCCTACGGGCTGTACGAGGTGATCGAGGAGACCGGCGCCATCGCCCTGTTCCACACCGGGCAGACCGGCATCGGCGCGGGTGTCCCCGGCGGTGGCGGCATCCGCCTGAAGTACTCCGACCCGATGCGGGTGGACGACGTGGCGGCCGACTTCCCGCATCTGAAGATCATCCTGGCGCACCCGTCATTCCCCTGGCAGGACGAGGCCCTGGCCGTCGCCACCCACAAGCCCGGGGTCCACATCGACCTCTCCGGCTGGTCGCCGAAGTACTTCCCGCCGCTGCTGGTCAAGTACGCCAACAGCCTGCTGAAGGACAAGGTGCTGTTCGGCTCCGACTACCCCGTCCTCACCCCCGACAGGTGGCTCGCCGACTTCGCCGAGCTGCCCCTCAAGGACGAGGTCAGGCCGGCGATTCTGAAGGAGAACGCAGCCCGGCTTCTCGGGCTCACCCGCTCGTAACCCCGTCGAGCCGCAAAGGGGTGCAAGGATGCGCAACGAGGGACTGGGATCATGGCCCGCACGCCGGGCCCGCAAGACCCCCCACCGCACCGCCCTGCTCCACCACACCGGTCTGCGTCACCACGATGATGCGGCCGGCCATGACGGTGCCGCCGTCAGCTACGCCGGGCTCCACGAACGCACCACCCGTCTCGCCCACGCCCTGCGCGCGCACGGTGTCCGGCGCGGCGACCGGGTCGCCTACCTCGGCCCCAACCACCCCTCCTTCCTGGAGGCGCTGTTCGCCGCCGGCCTGCTGGGCGCGGTCTTCGTCCCGCTCAACACCCGGCTGGCCGCGCCCGAGATCGCGTACCAGCTCGCCGACGCGGGGGCCCGGCTGCTGCTGCACGCCCCCTCGTACACGGCCCTGGCGACCGACGCCACGGGCGCCGGAGGGGACGACGCGCAGGGGGCGCCCGCGCGCGTCGCCGTCGGCGGCAGCGCGTACGAGGAACTGCTCGCCGCCGCGGCCACCGAGCCCGTCGACGAGCCGGTCGCCCTCGACGACGCCGCGATCATCATGTATACGTCGGGGACGACCGGCCGCCCGAAGGGCGCCGTGCTCACCCACGGCAACCTCACCTGGAACGCCGTCAACGTGCTGATCGACCACGACCTGACCGCGGGTGAGGTCGCCCTCGCGTCCGCGCCCCTGTTCCACATCGCCGGGCTCAACATGCTGGCCCTTCCCGTGCTGCTGAAGGGCGGCACCTGCCTCGTCGTGGAGGACTTCGACCCGGGGGACACCCTGGAGCTGATCGAACGGCACCGGGTCACCTTCATGTTCGGGGTGCCGGCCATGTTCGACCGGATCGCCCAGCACCGCAGGTGGGCCGGTGCCGACCTGTCCTCGCTGCGCATCCTGACCTGCGGCGGATCCCCCGTCCCCACCCAGCTGATCGCCACCTACCAGAGCCGTGGCCTGACCTTCCTGCAGGGCTACGGGATGACCGAGGCGGCCCCCGGCGTCCTCTTCCTCGACGCCGAGCACGCCACGGCCAAGGCCGGCTCGGCCGGTGTGCCGCACTTCTTCAGCGATGTCCGCGTCGTCCGTCCCGACCTCACACCGGTGGACGTCGGCGAGGCGGGCGAGATCCTGGTGCGCGGGCCGCACGTCATGCCCGGCTACTGGGGACTGCCGGAGGAGAGCGCCGCGGCGTACGCCGACGGCTGGTTCCGCTCCGGGGACGCGGCGCGCGTCGACGCCGACGGCTACGTCACCGTCGTCGACCGCATCAAGGACATGATCATCTCGGGTGGCGAGAACATCTACCCCGCCGAGGTCGAGGACGCCCTGCTCGCCCACCCCGACGTCGCGGAATGCGCCGTCATCGGGGTGCCGGACGAGACGTGGGGCGAGGTCGGCCGCGCGGTCGTCGTCGCCCGCGAGGGCGCCGAGCTCGATCCTGACGAGGTGCTCGGATCGCTCTCCGGGCGGCTCGCCAAGTACAAGATCCCGAAGTCGGCGGTGACGGCCGCCGAGCTGCCACGCACCGCCTCCGGCAAGCTCCTCAAGGCCCGCGTGCGCAGCCTGTACGGCACACCCTGACCCGCTCTCACCTCTGCAGCAGGGAGTTCCCGATGAGCATCACCGTCAACGGCCTGGACGAGCTGAAGAAGCTGGCCGGCAGCGACCTGGGCGTCAGCTCGTGGATCGAGGTCACCCAGGACCGCATCGACACCTTCGCCGACGCCACCGACGACCACCAGTGGATCCACACCGACCCCGAGCGGGCCGCGGCCGGCCCGTTCGGCCGGCCCGTCGCCCACGGCCATCTGACGCTGTCCCTGTTCATCCCGTTGTTCACCGGACTGCTGGAGGTGGACGGCGTCACCACGAAGGTCAACTACGGCCTGAACAAGGTCCGCTTCCCCGCCCCGGTCCCGGTCGGCGCGCGCATCCGCCTCGCGGCCCGGCTCGCCGGCGCCGAGGACGTGCCCGGCGGCGGAGTGCAGATCACGGTCGACGGCACCGTGGAGATCGAGGGCGCGGCGAAGCCCGCGTGTGTGCTGCAGAGCATCTTGCGCTTCTACGCCTGAGCGGCCGGCCCCGCCGGGGTGCCGCGCGGACGCCGGCTCAGAACGGGTAGCGCGGGTGCTGGGTGGCGACCGTGACCCAGCGGGTGTGGGAGAAGGACTCGATGCCCCACCGACCGCCGAAGCGCCCGTAGCCCGAGGCGCCGATCCCGCCGAACGGCGCCTGCGGTTCGTCGGCGACGGACTGGTCGCCCACGTGCACGATGCCGGTGCGGACACGGCGCGCCACGGCCAGCCCGTGGGTGGCGTTCTCGGTGATGACACCGCAGCTCAGGCCGTTCTCGGTGTCGTTGGCCAGGGCCACGGCCGCGTCGTCGTCGGCGAAGGTGCCGACGGCGCAGACCGGGCCGAACGACTCCGCGTGATACAACGCGGCGTCCTCGGTGACGCCGGTGAGCACCGTCGGCGGGTACACCGCGCCCACCGGCTCCCCGCCGCCCGCGAGCACCGTGGCCCCCTTGGCCACCGCGTCCTGGACCAGCCCGGCCACCCGCCGGGCGGAGCCCTCGCTGATCAGAGGGCCGACCACCGTGTCCGGGAGCAGGGGGTCGCCCGCCCGCAGTGTGGCGACCTTGGCGGTGAACCTCTCGGTGAACTCGTCGGCGAGGCTCTCGTGGACCAGGACGCGGTCCCCGGACATACAGATCTGGCCGGAGTTCATGAAGACGCCGAAGGAGGCGGCGTCGACCGCGTGACCCACGTCGGCGTCGTCGAGCACGATGATCGAGTTCTTGCCGCCCAGCTCCAGCAGCGCGGGCTTGAGGCTGGTGGCGGCGTGGGTGCCGATGATGCGGCCCACACCGGTGGACCCGGTGAAGTTGACGGCGCGGACCCGGGGGTCGGAGATCAGTGCCGCGGCGATCCCGGCCGCGTCCGCGGGCGCGTTGGTGACGACGTTCAGCACCCCGTCGGGCAGCCCGGCCTCGCGCAGGACGTCGGCGACGAGCAGCCCGCAGGCGAGGGGCGCGTTCTCGCTCGGCTTCACCACGACGGTGTTGCCGGCCGCGAGCGGCGCGGCCACGGCGCGCACGCCGAGGATGACGGGGGCGTTCCAGGGCGCGAAGGCGGCGACCACGCCCATCGGTTCACGTACCGCCATGCCCAGCGCGCCCTCTTCCTGGGCGCTGAGCACCTCGCCGCGCGGTGCGGTGACCGCGGCGGCGGCCTCGCGCAGCATGCTGGCGGCGAGGGCCACATTGAAGTACGCCCACGGGCGGGTGCCCCCGGCCTCGTGTGCCATGACCTCGGCTATCTGGTCGCCCCTGGCGTCGAGCAGGTCGGCGGCCCTGAGGAAGAGTGTCCGGCGGGCGAAGGGGCTGACCGCGGCCCACCCGGGGAAGGCCGCGTCCGCCGCGGCCACGGCCCGGGCGACGTCCTCGGGTCCTGCGGCGGCCACGGTGGCGTACACCTCGCCGGTGTAGGGGTTGAGGTCCTCGGCGGTACGGCCCGAGGCGGCGGGAGAGTCCTTGCCGTCGATGAGCAGTTCGCGGGTGATGGCCATGACGCGGGGTCCTTTGCCGAGGGGGCGCATGCCGGAGTCCACTCTCGGGTGTGTTCGTCAGGTGAACTGATATTCACGAATGAGTGGGCGGTCAGAGTGCTCCCGGACCGGGGGAATGTCAAGGGGCCCGGGTGGCCCGGCTCAGACGGCGGGAATGCGGGTGAAACGTCCGGCGACGTGCAGGTCCGCCTCGATCCCGGCGGCCGTGGCGCGCAGCTTCGGCAGGAGACCGGTGACGCACTCACCGACGCTGCGGCGGCTGCTGTGCATCGCGACGTTCAGCGCCGCCACGACCACTCCGCCCCGGTCGCGGACCGGGACCGCGATCGAGCGCAGGCCCTCCTCCAGCTCCTCGTCGACGAGGGCGTACCCCTCGCGGTGGACGCGGTCCAGGAGCGCCGCGAGCTCCGGGCGCCCGGTGAGAGTGCGCGGAGTCAGCGGCCGCAGCTCCGTGCGGGCCAGCCGCGCGGCGCGCTCCGCGGGCGGGAGGCCGGCCAGCAGCACCCGGCCCATGGAGGTCGCGTAGGCGGGGAAGCGGGTGCCGATGGTGATGTTGACGCTCATGATGCGGCCCGTGGCCACGCGCGCCGTGTACTGGACGTCGTCACCGGCGAGTACGGCCAGCGACGTGGAGTCGTGCACCCGCTGCGCGAGTGCGGCGAGATGCGGCGCGGCGATCTGGGAGAGCGTCGTCCGGGAGAGCGGGGGGAAACCGAGGGCGAGCACCTGCGGGGTGAGCCGGAAGGTCCCCGCGTCAGAGATGACGTACCCGAGGTGCTCCAGGGTGATCAGCGCCCGCCGGGCGGTGGCCCGGGCAAGACCGGTGGCCTCGGCGACGGCGGTGAGCGTCAGCGTCCCGCGCCCCTCGCCGAACGCCGTCAGCACGGTCAGCCCGCGGGCCAGCGACTCGACGAACCCCCGGCCCAGTTGCTGCTTGGAGGCACCGGTCCAGACGGCGAGCCCGGCGGGCCCCAGGGGTGCCGGGGCGGGCGAGTCCCGGCGCAGGACCTGCTCCATCGCCTCCACGGCCGTACGCAGCCGGGGCAGCAGCGCGTCGGGCAGGGACGCGGCGCTGTGCCGGCTGGTGTGACTCACCACGCTGACCGCGCAGGCCACCCGGCCCTCCGGGTCGTGCACGGGCGCGGCGAGGGCGATCAGCCCGGGTTCGATCAGTTGGTCGTCCACCGACCAGCCCCGCTCCCGGGCCTGCGCCACGCGCTCCTCGAAGCCCGCGACGGCACGGCCGCGGGGCTCGTTCTCCGGCCGGTCGCGCGGCGGCAGATCGGGAAAGCCGAGCCCCTCGGGGTCGGCGGCCCGGTGCGCGGCCCACCGCTTCCACTGCGCACTGCTCCAGCCGGCGGCGAACAATGCGCCCGGCGCGGTGCGTTCCGCGGGCAGCAGGTCGCCGATGCGGAAGCTCAGGGACATGGTGCGGCGCCGGGTCGCCTGCTGGATAAAGCGGATGCCGTCGCCGTCGGAGACCGCGAGGGAGACCGACTCGTCGAGCTCGTCGGCCAGCGCCTCGGCGTGCCGGCCGAGCAGCTCGGGGAGCCGGAGGGCGGCCAGGTAGGCGTTGCCCAGGGCCATCAGGCCCGGCGCCAGAGAGGCGTCGCGGCCGTCCAGCCGGAGGTAGCCCATCCGGGCCAGCGTGCCCGTCACCCGGTCGACGGTGGAGCGGGCCAGTCCCGTGGCGCGTTCGAGGTCGCTGAGGCTGAGGGCCCCGCCGGCGTCGGTGAGCCTGCGCACGACGGCGATCCCACGCATCAGCGGGGTGACGGCCTCGGGTGGCACCCCGGTGCCGGGCGTCGGCACGGTGCGGGTCGGCGGCATGGACTCTCCCCTGCTGGATCTCGGGGACACCGTAATGAACACGGCCCGCGTACGCACAAACCCGCCTCGAACCACCCGCCCGCGGGGCCGCTCAGGTCCCGCCGTCCCCGTCGCCCCCGCCCCTGCCCCCGCTCTCGGCCTCGGCCTCGGCCTCGGCGTCTTTGCCGGTGTGCCGGCGTGCGCGGCGCCGCTTCCACCAGGCAGTCGCGCTCGGCACCAGGCCGCGGGGCAGGAAGAGCACGACCAGGACGAGCAGCAGCCCGTACACGGCGTAGGACAGCACGGCGGGCGCGGAGCTGGGCATGCCCTCGGCGGTGCCGAGCTCGTTGAGCTCCTGCAGGAGCAGCGTGATCGCGGTCGCGCCGGCGAGCGCCCCCCAGATGGTGCCCAGGCCACCGATCACGGCCATCACCACGAACTCGAAGGACAGCAGCACGGGGAAGGAGCCGGGAGCCACATATCCGGTGTAGAAGGCGTAGATCCCGCCCGCGAGACCCGCGAAGCCGGCCGAGAGGCTGAACACCGCCAGCTTGTAGGTCGCCACCGGCACCCCGGCGGACTCCGCGGCCACCTCGCTGGTCGCCAGCGCCCGCAGCCCGCGGCCCGGGCGGGAGGCGACCACGTTGCGGGTGATGACCACGACCACCGCCAGCGCGGCGAGTGCCAGATAGGCGTACGAGGCCGCGGTCGCGAACTCGTAGCCGGCGAGGGTGAGACGGGGCACGCCCTGCAGGCCGATGTCGCCGCCCGTCCACTCCTGCTGGCCCACCACGTTGAGCAGGATGAGCTGTATCGCCAGCGTGGCGAACGCCAGTTGGTGGCCGCGCAGGCGCAGCAGCGGGACACCGATCACCGCGGCCACGACGGCCGACGCGAAGGGCGCGGCGGCCAGCCCGAGCCAGGTGGGCTGGTCGTGCGTGGCGATCAGGGCGGCCGTGTAGGCGCCGATGAGATAGAAGGCCGCGTGCCCGAGGGAGACCTGCCCCGCGTAGCCCATGAGCATCGACAGGCCGGTGACCACGATGGCCGACAGCAGCAGCGTGACGTAGACCGGGACGTCGGAGCCCGCCAGCACCTGCGGCAGCAGCAGGGCCGTCACGCACACGGCGAGGACGACCAGGGTACGGGGCCGCCGCAGTCGGCGGGCGAGGCCGGGCGCGTCGATCCACGAGGGCTTCGTCCGCACCCCCGCCGCTTGCGTCGCCTTCGCCGCCTGCACCGGCTGCGTCACCTTCGCCCCCTCCGCCTCCTTCATCGGGCTGCCTCCTCGTGCAGAGCGGTGTGCTGCGAGGCCCGCCAGATCATGACCGCGAGCATCAGGGCCAGGGCCACGACGCTCTGGTAGGAGGCCTGGTAGTAGCCGGCGACCATCGACTCTGCGACCCCGAGGGCCAGTCCGCCGGCCAGGGCCGGGCCCAGCCGGATCAGGCCGCCGAGGATCGCGGCAGCGAACCCGTTGGTGATCAGCAGGACGTCGCTGTCGTACGAGAGGGACTGCAGCGGCGTGATCAGCACGCCGGCCACGCCGCCGAGCGCACCGCCGAGGGCGAAGGCGACGAGTCCCATGCGGGTGACGTCGATGCCCACGGCGCGTGCCGCGTACGGGTTGGAGGCGCAGGCGCCGAGGGCCTTGCCGAGGTGGGTGCGGGTGAAGAACAGCCCCAGCGCGGCGAATCCGACCGCCGCGGCCCCGATCACCAGGAAGTACTGCTTCTGCAGATACGCGCCGCCGATCTCCACCGCTCCGCCGAGCCCGGGGAACGAACGCGGGTCCTCACCCCAGATCATGATCTCGACGGCATAGGCCAGGAACCCGATGCCGAGGGTGACGATCAGTGCCGACTGCGGGCTGGTGCCGCGCCGTCCGATGGCGGCGATGCCGACGAGCAGGCCCGCCCCGCCCGCCGCGAGCACGGCGACGGCCTCGGCCACCCCGTGCGGCAGGCCCGCCGACAGCAGCGATCCGGCGGTCAGACCGGCTATCACGGCGAACATGCCCTGAGCGAAGTTCACCACCCGCGTCACCCGGTGGATCGTCACCAGGCCGCTGCCGAGCAGCGCGAAGCCGCAGCCCACGGCGAGCCCGGAGATGAGGTACTGCACGAACTCGCTCACGCCTGGTCTCCTTCCGCCCCCGGCTGCTCCGCCGGGCCGCCGAGGTAGGCGGCGGAGACCTCGGCGCTGTCCGCCAGCTCCGCGGACGTGCCCTCGATGCGGATCCGGCCCGTCTCCAGGACGTAAGCGCGGGTGCACAGGTCCAGGGCCAGCCGGGCGTTCTGCTCGATCAGCAGGACGGCGAGGCCGCTTGTGGCGTTGAGGTCCCGCAGGTGGTCCGCGAGCGCACGGGTGATCTTCGGCGCGAGGCCGAGGGAGAGCTCGTCGACCACGAGCACCTCGGGGTCGGCCATCAGCGCCCGGCCGAAGGCGACCATCTGCTGCTCGCCGCCCGACAGCGTGCCCGCCTTGCGGCGGCGGATGCCCGCCAGGTCCGGCAGCACCTCGTACACCCGGGAGGTGTCGCGCGCCTTGGCGCCCCGGGAGCGCAGCGGCCACGCGCCGAGCCGCAGGTTGTCCTCGACGTCGAGGTCGGGGAACATCTGGCGGCCCTCCGGCACCAGCGCCGCCCGCCCGCGGACCGTGACGCTTCCGGCCGCCGGCCGGATCAGGCCCATGATTGCGTTGACCAGGGAGGACTTGCCGGCTCCGTTCGGCCCGACCAGGGCGACCGCCTCGCCGGCGGCGACGGACAGGCTGACCCGGTCCACGGCGGTCGCGGTGCCGTAGCGGAGGACGACGTCGTCGACTGCGACCACCACCCCTCCGGCGGCGCGGGAGCCAGGGGCGCCGTCCGGGAGGACGTCCCGTGCGAAGGCCGTCATGCGGCGGTCTCCTGTCCCAGGTAGGCCGCGAGGACCGCGTCGTCGTCGCGGATCTCCCCGGGGGTGCCCTCCGCGATCTCCCGGCCGAGGTCGAGCACGGTGACCCGGTCCGCCAGCCGGGCCACGAACGCCACGTCGTGTTCGATGAGCATCATCGTCAGTCTTTCTGCGCGCAGGCTCTCGATCAGCCGGGCCAGCGCCTCGCGCTCGGCGGCGCGCAGACCCGAGGCCGGTTCGTCGAGCAGGAGCAGCCGCGGTCGCGCGCACAGGGCCCGGGCCACCTGCAGGGCGCGCTGCTGCCCCAGCGGCAGCACGTCCGCCGAGCGGTCCGCCCAGTCCGCCAGGCCCACCCGGTCGAGCGCCGCCTCGGCGTCGGCCCTGATGGCCGCCTCCTCGCGGTGGTGCCGGGGCAGCCGCAGCGCGGCGGAGACGAAGCCGTGCCGGGTCCGGGCATGCGCGCCCACCATGACGTTCTCCAGTGCGGTCATCCCGTGGAACAGCCGCGCGCCCTGGAAGACGATCGCGATGCCCTGACGGGCCCGGGCGTGCGCGGACAGCCGGTCGATACGGCGCAGGCTGCCGCCGGCGCCGTAGTGCACGGTCCCGTGGTCCGCCGTCAGATGGCCGCTGACCAGGTTGAACAGGGTCGACTTGCCCGCCCCGTTGGGGCCGATCACCGCGCGGGTCTCGCCCTCGGCCACGGACAGGTTCACGTCCTGCACGGCGTACACTCCGCCGAACGCGCGGCCGAGACCCTCGACGCGCAGCATCGCCGCGGCCGTCATCCCGCGGCTTCCGCGGCCTCGGCCAGTTGCTTGCGGCCCCACTCGGTGGGGACCAGCTTGCCGTCCTGCACCTGGTTCATCGAGATGTTGACGACATCCAGACCGGAGTGGTCCTCGGCGCTGTACGTGTACCGGCCCGTCGGCGTGACCAGGTCCATCGACTCCAGCGCGTCCCGGACCTCCGCCTTGTCCGTGCCGCCCGCCTTCTCGAACGCGGCGGCGATCAGCTGCGCCCCCGCGTACCCGTCCATGGCGAACTGCGGCGGCTCGTAGCCGTACTTCTTCTCGAACGGGTCGGCCATCCTGTCGATGACGTCCTTGAGCCTGCCGTCCGGGAGCTCGTCGCCCACCACCCCGACGGCGCTCTGCACGTACACGTCCTCGGCCGCGTCGCCGACCGGCTCCAGCCACAGCTTGCTGGCCTGGGACGCGGTCATCACCAGCGGAATGTCGAGCCCGGCGGAGGCGTACTGCTTGGTGATCGTCACCCCGGGGGCGCCGCTCGCCCACACGGCCAGCGCCTCTGCGTCCGAGGTGCGGACGTGGGTGAACACCGAGCTGAAGTCGGAGGCGTTGGTCTCGTACCGTTCGGTCTGCACCAGCTCGACGCCGTACTCGGACGCGAACTTGTCCATCCCCTCGTACCCGGCCACCGAGTAGGCCGACTTGGTGTCGTACGCCACGGCGATCTTGGTGATCCCCTCCGCCTCGAAGTACCGCAGCATCGACTCGGCGTACTTCGAGGAGGTCGCCGGGACGACGAAGGTGTGCGGCTGGACCGGGTCGACCTGCTCGTCGGCGGGTGCGAGGGAGATGTACGGGATCTGCTCCCGCTCGGCCAGCGGCTCGACCGCCAGTGCGCAGTTGGAGAAGGTCGAGCCGATGATGGCGTCGACCCCGTCCTCCTTGAGCTTGTTGAAGTGCACGACGGCCTGGTCGGGGGCGGTCTTGTCGTCGAGGGTGGTCAGCTCGATCTTGCGCCCGCCGATCCCGCCCTCCTTGTTGATCTGGTCGAACGCCAGCTCCACCGTCTTCGCCGCCTCGGTGCCCAGCGGGGCGTAGTTGCCGGTGAGCGATTCGATGAAGCCGATGTGGATCGGCCCTTCGCCGTCCGAGCCGGCGTCGTCGCCGCAGGCGGTGGCGAGCAGGGTGACCGCGGCGAGCAGGGGCAGGAGTCTGCGCATGTGAACCTCCGGAGGTTGCCGCGCCCGGGGCCGCTGACGGGTGTCCCGGGCCGGCGGGGTGAGTGGAGCGGTCAGGCAGGACCCACGAGGTCGCCGGCGGCTGTGCCGGGAATGCAGTGCGAAGATAGGCGCAAACTTGACTGCCGTCAATATTGTGCCCAATATCAGCAGCCGCGGTTCGCGGCCCGCCGGGCCGTCCCGCCGCACGCTGTCATTACGCTGACCGCATGGGAGCAGAATCGGTGAACCCTGGTGTGGACGAGGGACCTCTGACCAGTCGCGCAGGCACGTCCGCGGGTCTGCGCCCGCAGTCGGTGATGCTGACGTTCCTCGGCAGCTACGTGCTCGGACGCGATATCGCCGTCTTCTCGGGCAGCTTCATCGACGTCTTCGCCCGCCTCGGCGTGGGCGAGCATGCCCTCCGCTCGACGCTCACGCGCATGGTCGGCCGCGACCTGCTCGCCCGGCACCGCCGGGGCCGCCGGATGTACTTCGGCCTCACCGAGCGCTCGGCGGAGATCCTGCGCGACGGGGAGACGCGGGTGTGGCAGCGCGGCGCGGTCAACGCCGACTGGGACGGCACCTGGACCGTCCTGGCCTTCTCGCTCCCCGAGTCCTGGCAGCGGCAGCGGCACGACCTGCGCGCCCGGCTGGTCTGGGCCGGCTTCGGCACCCTCGGGAACGGCATGTGGATCGCCCCGTCCGGTGTGGACGTCACACCCATCGTCGGCAGCCCGGAGCTGGCGGGCCGGGTCAAGGTCTTCTCCGGCGCCGCCCAGCCGCCCACCGACGTCGGGCAGATGGTGCGGCAGGCCTTCGACCTGGACGGGCTCGTCGCCGGCTACAGCGACTTCCTGCTGCGCTGGGACATGCCGGACCCGTTCCCCGACGCGCCCGACGACCTGGCCCGCTACCTGCGCCTGCTCACCGAGTGGCTGCGCCTGGTGCGGGTGGATCCGCGGCTGCCGGTGCAGCACCTGCCGGCGGACTGGCCCGCCGCCCGTGCCCAGGACGTCGTGCACCGGCTGCGCAGCCGCTACGAGGGGCCCGCCCGGGAGATCGCGGACCGCACCTGCGAGATCGTCGAGTTGGGCTGACACCCGGCGCGGAGCACTCATCCCAGCGGCAACCCCGCGTAGTTCTCGGCGAGTTCGGCGGCCGCATGCGGGGACGTCGCGATGCGGTCCAGCTGGGAGAGCTGCAGCCGGGTGTCGAAAGGGCTCTGCTCCGGGTCGGCGTGCAGGGTCGTGGTCATGAAATACGAGAAGTGCTCGGCACGCCACACCCGGCGCAGACACGTGTCCGAGTAGGCGTCGAGCAGGTCGGCGGAGCCGCTCTCGTGCAGGCGGGCGAAGGCCCGCGCCAGCACGATGACGTCGGCTGCCGCCAGGTTCAGGCCCTTGGCCCCGGTCGGCGGCACGATATGGGCCGCGTCGCCCGCGAGGAACACCCGGCCGTGCCGCATGGGCTCCAGGACGTGGCTGCGCATCGGAAGCACCGACTTCGCGGTGACCGGGCCGCGGGCGAGCCGCCAGTCGCCGTCGACGGCGAACCGCGCGTCGAGCTCGTCCCAGATCCGCTCGTCCGGCCAGTCGGCTTGCTCCGCGCCGTTCGGCACCTGCAGGTAGAGGCGGCTCACCGCGGGGGAGCGCATGCTGTGCAGCGCGAAGCCGCGCGGCGAGTGCGCGTAGATCAGCTCATCGCAGGACGGGGCGACGTCCGCCAGTATGCCGAGCCAGGAGTACGGGTACGTTCGCTCGTACACACGCTGCACCCCGTCGGGGAACGCCGACCTGGCCACCCCGTGGAAGCCGTCGCAGCCGACCACGTAGTCACACGTCAGGACCTGCTCCCGGCCGCGGTGCAGGTAGCGGATCGCCGGCCGGTCGGTGTCCGCGCCCTCGACCGCCCGCACCTCGGCCTCGAAGAACAGCGGCGCCCCGTCCTTGAGCTGCAGGGCGATGAGGTCCTTGACCACCTCGGTCTGCGCATACACCCACACCCGGCGCCCGCCGGTCAGCGACGGGAAGTCGATCCGGTGCGAGCGGCGGTCGAAGCGCAGCTCGATGCCGTCGTGGACGAGCCCCTCGCGGTCCAGCCGCTCGCCGGCCCCGCAGGACCGCAGCGCGTCCACGGTGCTCTGCTCCAGGATGCCCGCACGCTGGCGCTGCTCGGCGTACGCGCGGTCGCGGCTCTCCAGGACCACGCAGTCGACGCCGGCCCTGCGCAGCAGCCGGGCCAGGAGCAGACCGGCCGGGCCGCCGCCGACGATGCCGACGGTGGTGTGCATCAGGTGACCCCCCTTTCGGGCTCATCGGGCTCCTCGGTCTCTCCGGAAGTGCCGGGTTGTCCGGGCTGCGCCAGCGTGCGGTCGGCGACGGCGAACGCGGCGTTGGCGGCGGGCACTCCGCAGTAGACCGCCGACTGGAGCAGGACTTCCCGGATCTCGTCGGGTGTGAGGCCGTTGCGCAGCGCGGCCCGCACATGCATGGCCAGCTCATCGAGGTGGCCGCCGGCCACCAGCGCGGTGAGCGTGATGCAACTGCGGGTCGCGCGGCTCAGGCCCGGACGTGTCCAGATCTCGCCCCACGCGTAGCGGGTGATGAAGTCCTGGAAGTCGGCGGTGAAGCCGTTCGTGCGGGCGGCGGCCCGGTCGACGTGGGCGTCGCCGAGGACGGAGCGCCGGACGGTCGCGCCAGCCGCACGCCGCTCCGTGTCGCTCTCTGCGGGCGTTCCCTGCCCGGTGAAGTGGGCGAGCAGCGCGGCCAGTACGGGGCCCGGCCGTTCGACGTTCGCGAGGTGGGCGGCGTGCGCCACCTCGGTCAGGCCCGCGCCCGGGATGCCGTCGGCCAGCTCGCGGGCGTGCACGGGCGGGGTGGCCGGGTCGTCGCGGCCGGCGACCACGAGGGTGGGCGCGGTGATCCGCGGCAGGTCCGCGCGGAGGTCGTAGCCGGCCAGCGCCTCGCAGAGGGCGGCGTACGCGTACGGGTCCGCGCGGCGCAGGTCGCCGACGAGGGCGCGGGCCGGCGGCTTCCCGGCGAACGCGGGTGTGAACCACCGGCCGGGTGCGGCCCCGGCCACCGGCTCCGTGCCCTTCTCCCGGACGAGCTCGGCACGTTCGAGCCACGGGCCGGGGTCGCCGAAGCGGGCGGAGGAGCAGAGCAGGGCGAGGCTGTCGACCCGGGTGGGGTGGTGCACGGCGAGCCACACGCCGACGGCGCCGCCGAGGGAGATCCCGGCGTACCGGAAGCGGTCGATGCCCAGGTGGTCGGCGAGTTCGAGCACCAGACCGGCGAGCTCACCGACGCCGCCCGCGCCCTGCGCGGCGCCTGCGCCCGGTCCGGCGCCGGCGGCTGGGCCCGTCCCGGCCCGGGCCGCCGCCTCCCGCCCGGTCCCGGGCAGCGGGCCGTCGGGCCGGATGCCGTGGCCCGGCAGGTCCCACCGTACGACGCGGTGGCCGCGTGCGAGCGCGGGGAGCTGCGGTTCCCAGACGGCGAGCGAGGTGCCCAGGGAGGGCCCGAGGACAAGCGGGGGAGCGGCGGCATGACCGTCGACGCGGTGGTGCAGCAGCCGGGGTGGCGGCGGAGTCATGGGGGAACCTCCGGACGGGGGGCGCGGGTCGGCGCTACCGAGGGTGGTCCAGGTCGCAGGGGGACCTGGCCGGGCGCCGCTGGACCGTGGCACCCGCGTGGCCGGCGCGGCTCGCGCCGGTGCCGGGTGGTCTCGCCGCGTTGTCAGAAGAAGTCAAGGAACACCGTCTCCCCTTCGCCCTGCAGGTGGATGTCGAAGCGGTACGTGCGGTGCGGCTCCCGGGCCGCGATCAGCGTCGCGCGTCGGTCCGGCGGGAGCGAGGACAGCAGTCGGTCGGCCGCGTCGTCGAGGTACATCCGGGTGTAGAGGTGGTGCAGCAGGCCACGGGCGAAGACGGCGACCGAGAGGTACGGGACTCCGCCCGGCGGCAGCGTGCGGGCGGCGTAGTGCCCGTCGGCGTCCGTCGGTATGCGCCCGAAACCGGTGAAGCGCACGCCGTCGCGGCCGAGGACGGCACCGGTGACCTGGTCCCGGCGCAGCGACCCCGGCGCCCCGCGCCGTGAGCCGTCGGGTGCGGGCTGCCAGATCTCCACCAGGGCGTCGGGCACGGGGGCCCCGGCGCCGTCGCGAACGCAGCCGTGGACGGCGATGGCGTCGGGGTGTCCCGCGGGGGCGAGGTCGCCGCCGCCCGCGAAGGGGAGGGCGTAGCCGTGGAAGGGGCCGACGGTCTGCGACGGGGTCGGGGGGAGGGACATCAGCGGCCTTCCTCGATCCAGGTGGCGGCGGGGCCGTCCAGGACGATGTCCCAGCGGTAGCCGAGGGACCACTCCGGCGTGGACAGCTCGTGGTCGTACGCGGCGACCAGGCGCTCGCGGGCCGCGGCGTCGGTGACGGACTGCAGGATCGGGTCGTGCGGGAAGAGCGGATCTCCCGGGAAGTACATCTGGGTGACCAGGCGCTGGGTGAAGGCGGTTCCGAACAGTGAGAAGTGGATGTGGGCGGGCCGCCAGGCGTTGGTGTGGTTGCGCCACGGATAGGCGCCGGGTCTGACGGTGGTGAACGCGTACTCGCCGCGGTCGTTGGTCAGACAGCGGCCGACGCCGGTGAAGTTCGGGTCCAGTGGGGCAGGGTGCTGGTCGCGCTGGTGCGCGTAGCGGCCGGAGGCGTTGGCCTGCCAGAGCTCCACGAGCTGGTGGCGTACGGGACGGCCCGCCCGGTCGAGGACGCGGCCGGTGACGGTGATGCGCTCGCCGAGCGGCGAGCCCTGGTGCTGCCGGGTCAGGTCGCTGTCCAGCTCGGTGACGTCGGTGACGCCGAACACCGGCCCGGACAGCTCGACGGCCTCCGGATCGTCCAGGCCGACGAGCGGGTGCCGGGGGTGCCGCAAGGCGGTGCTGCGGTACGGAGCGTAGCCGCGGTCGGGGTGGTGCCGGACGGGGGCGCCGTCGGCCACGGCCTTGGCGTAGGCGTCGTGCGCCTGCGCGATCTCGGCGCCGATGTCGGCCTGGGTCAACGGTTCCGTCATGTGCGGTCTCCTGCCTTCCAGGACGGGGGCGAGGCCCTGGGTCGCCGAGGTCCCGCCCGGCCCGCACCGGTTCCGTCGCAGACGCCCGGGCGGGCGGCGAGGTCGTCCCGGCGGATGCCGGACAGGGCGCCGCCGTACGTGACGGCCGGGGTGCGGACGGCGTCGGCGACGGAGACGTCGTTGAGGCCGTCGGTCTTCATGCCGCTGTCCTCCCCGCGGTCTTGAGGGCCCGCAGCGCGCTCAGCTCCTGCGCCGTGGGCGGCACCGTGGTGCCGACGGTGTCGGCGGTTTTCAGCTCCCACCCGGTGGCCGCCCGCACTTGCTCCGCGGTCACGCCGGGGTGCAGCTCGGTCAGAACCAGCTCGGCGGTGGCCGGGTCGGGGCGCAGCACGCCCAGGTCGGTGATGACGGCGGTGGGGCCTTTGCCGCGCAGCCCGAGCCGGCGGCGGTCCCCGGGCCCCGAGCCGTGGCCCACGGAGGTGACGAAGTCCAGCCGCTCGACGAAGCTGCGGGGCGAATGCCGCAGCACGATGAGGACCTCGCCGCAGCTCGCGGCGATCTCCGGCGCCCCGCCCGCGCCGGGCAGCCGGCGCTGCGGCCGGTCCGGGCCGCGGTCGACGACGGTGGTGTTGATGTTCGCGTACCGGTCGAGCTGGGCGGCACCGAGGAAGCCGACGTCGATCCGTCCGGCCTGGAGCCAGTAGTTGAACATCTCCGGCACCGGCACCACGACGTCGGCGGTGTCGGCGAGCTCGCCGTCGCCGATGGACAGCGGCAGCCGGGTCGGCCTCGATCCGATCGTGCCGGACTCGTAGACGAGCACCAGGTCCGGACGCGCGGTCCGCCGGGCGAGGTTCGCCGCGGCGCTCGGCAGGCCGATGCCGACGAAGCAGGTCCTGGCGTCCGCGAGGGCGCGCGCGGCGTTGACGGTCATCAGCTCGTCGCTCGTCCAGCCGCTCATCGGACGGCCCTCTCCCGTACGTGCGTGTCCAGCCAGGCGGTGAAGGCGTCGCGGTCGCGCGCGATGAGGTCCCAGTCCTGGTAGCTGTCGTTGTCGCGCTGCGAGTAACCCGCGGCGTACGAGGGGTGGGCGCCGTCCGGCACCTCGGCGACGGCGGTCACCGTCCAGCCCGGCAGCACCACGGCACCGGGTCTGGGGTCGAGCCTGTCGACGATCTCCTCGACGGTGACCAGCACGCACCGTGCGGCCAGCGCCGCCTCCTTCTGCACCCCGATGAGCCCCCACATCTGGACGTTGCCGGCTCGATCCGCCTGCTGGGCGTGGATCACGGTCACGTCCGGGTTGACGGCGGCGACGGCCGCCAGCTCCTCGCCGGTGAAGGGGCACCGCACGGTCGAGACGGTCCCGGTGCGGTCCGGCAGCCCCGTCCCCGCGTAGCCGCGCAGTACCGCGAACGGCAGCCCGGACGCTCCTGCGACGTAGCGGTTCGCCATCCCGGCGTGGCTGTGCTCGTCCAGCTCGAGCGGCCGCGGCCAGCCGTTCTCGACCGCGTCCCGGAACCGGTGCAGCGAGCCGACCCCGGGGTTGCCTCCCCAGGAAAACATGAGCTTGCGGACCAGCCCGGCGCCGATGAGCTGGTCATAGATCACGTCCGGGGTCATGCGCACGAGGGTGAGGTCGGTGATGCCCTGCCGGATGACCTCGTGGGCGGCGGCGAAGGGGATGAGGTGGGTGAAGCCCTCCATCGCGACGGTGTCGCCGTCGTGGATCAACTCGCCGACCGCATCCCGCAGCGTCCGGACCTCGGCCATGTCCCCTCACTTCCCCGCACTCACATCATGTTCGTCCAGTGAAGTTTATTTCAATATCAGAAGGTCAGTCTGCCCCCGCCCGCGAGTCCCGGTCAACAGGCGGGATCCGGTGGTATCGGCCAGGACGGAGGCGGTGAGTCGGTCCAGGGGCGGTGGGGTAGGAAAGACCTGGACGACGCCGGCTCGTCGTGAGATCTCCCGGTTCAGGCTCCGCGAACGCCTCCTGAGCGTGCGTCACCCACTGATCGGCATCAGAGGTCCGCGGGTCCGTCGGCAGTCGCGTGTCGCCGGGCGTAGACGGCCAGCGCGGTGAGAAGGGCGAGCAGCAGGGCGAGGCCGAGAGTCCCCGCGTTGAGGCCCAGGCCGTGGATGAAGACATAGGAGAGCATGCCCGCGGCGACGCAGTAGTAGATCATCGGAAGGACCGTCTTGCGGATGAGGTGGCCCTCTTTGCCGATGAGCCCCACGGTGGCACACGCGGCGACGACGTTGTGGACCGTGACCATGTTCCCCGCCGCGCCGCCGACCGCTTGCGTGGCCACAACAACCGTCGGACTGACGTCGATCTGCTCCGCCGTCGAGAACTGGAAGAGCGAGAACATCAGGTTGCTGACCGTGTTGCTGCCCGCCACGAATGCGCCGAGCGCGCCGACCCAGGGCGCGAACATCGGCCACGCCGAGTCGGCCAGGTCCGCCGCTCCGGTGGCGAGGGTCAGGGGCATGCTGTCCAGCCCCGTGGTGTTGAAGTCGGGGCCGGAGTTGATGAACACCCGGACGAGAGGGACGGCGAACAGGAGCGCCACTCCCGCGGCGACGATCTGGCGACCCGCCACGCGCCACGACTCAGCGATCTCCCGGCGCTTCATGCGGAACACCACATAGGTGAACCCGATGGTCGCCAGGAACATGAACCCCGGTAGGAAGAGCGGCTCCACCGCCTGGGAGACCCCCGTGCCGAGAATGCCGTTCCACTCGATCGACATCCCCGACAGCCAGTCCTTGAGCGGCAACTGGGGAAGCCGGGTGAGCACGAGCAGCGAGGCCACCACCAGGTAGGGCAGCCATGCCCTGGCCAGGGGCATGTCCGTTGCGGTGGCCTCGCGCATGTCGGGCTGCACGGTGCCCGTCCACTCGGGCAGCCAGCGCTCCCGCGGGGGGAAGTCCCAGGGCCGCGCGGGTTGAAGGAAGCCGCGCCGGGTCGCGACCATGACGATGAACAGACCGACGAGCCCGCCGAGGAGCGAGGGGAACTCCGGACCGAACAGCGCCGCGACCGCCACATAGGGAACGGTCATGGCGAGCGCCGCGAACAGCGCGAAAGGCGCGATCGCCAGGCCCTCCCCGAAGCTGCGGCGGGTGCCGAAGTAGCGGGTCATCAGGCAGACGACGAACAGCGGCACAAGAGTACCGATGATCGCGTGCAGGAGCGCGACCTGGACGGCGACCTCCGGCACGTAATCGGCCAGGACGGTACCCTCACGCTCCAGGTGGGCCTCAACGGCCGGGGAACCGCTCAGCCCGTCGTTGACACCGACGAGCATGGGCGTGCCCACGGCCCCGAAGCTCACCGGCGTGCTCTGGATGATGAGCCCGACCATCACGGCAGCCATTGCGGGGAAACCCAGGGCAAGCAGCAACGGGGCCACCACCGCCGCGGGGGTGCCGAACCCGGAAGCTCCCTCGATGAAACTGCCGAACAGCCAGCCCACGATGATCGCCTGCACCCGGCGGTCGGGGCTGATCCGGGTGAACGCGGAACGGATCGTCCGCAGGGCCCCGCTGGCGTCGAGCGTCGCCAGAAGCAACAGGGCACCGAAGACGATGTACAGCAGGGTGAGGGCGATGATCAGCCCCTGCAACGAGGAGGCGACCACCTCGGTGGCCCCGACCTCCCAGGCCACCATGGCGATCACGACGACGAGGGCGTAGCCGGCGGGCATGGCATAGGTGGCGGGCCAGCGCAGCCCGACGAGCAGTACCCCCACGAGCAGGATCGGGGCCAGGGCAAGGAGGCTCAGAACGGCGAGGTTGTCGGTCAGCACGGGGTGCGCCTTCCGGCGCCGCCGATGGCGATCCAGGTGCCGGTCATCCACCGGGCGGAACTGTGGGGCGGGGGACTGCTCTCCATGGCTACCTCCCTTGCGGGGGCGACAGCCGTTCGACCGGTTCCCGCTCACGTTCCCGGTTCGATCGCGCGGCTCGTGAGTGACCTTGGTCAGACCAAGCATCGGTGGGACCGTAGGATTGCCTTGATCAGGTGTCAATAGGGCGGGTGACAGCCGCCTTTGGTCTCTTCCGAGGGAGGGGGAGGCAGTGCCCGAGGCCACCGGCTGGCAGCCAGTGATCCGTTCACGCGCGTGGGAGCAGGTCGTCGACCGCGTGGAGGAGAAGATCCTCTCCGGCGATCTGCGCATCGGCGACCGCCTCCCGCCCGAGCGGGACCTCGCCTCGATGCTCGGGGTGAGCAGGGCGGCCGTGCGCGAGGCGCTCCGTGTGCTGGAGGCACACGGTGTTCTGCACCGTCCCCGGGTCGGCACCGGCCGCGACTCCGGCAGCGTCATCGCCGGCACTCCGACGACCGGCCTGTCCAGGCTGCTCCGCGTCCACGTCGCGCTGTCGAACTTCGACCTGGACGAGATCACGGAGACCCGCGTCGCGCTGGAGCGGGCGAGCGTCTCCCTGGCCGCTTCGCAGGCAACGGAGAGCGATCTCGCCCGCATGCGCGAACTCCTCGACCGCATGGATGACGAGACCCTGCCGCGGGACCGGTTCAACGACCTGGACACCGACTTTCACATGGCGCTGGCCGAGGCGGCGGACAACCGGCTCCTGACCGCCCTCACCACCGCGATCCGCGGGGCGATCCGGCACACTCTCCTCCACGCCTTCGAGCAGTTGGCCGATGCGGACGCCGTGCTGAACGCACTGCGCCGCCAGCACCGCTCGCTGTACGAGGCCGTCGCGCAAGGTGACGCCGACCGGGCCGCCGACGAAGTCGACCGGCACATCCGCGGCTCCCACCGCATCGGATCCCACACCCTCAACCGGTCCGTGCCCGGCACCCCGCCTGCGCGCTGAAGAGGGCCGACCGCACCTCGGGTCGCGGCGCACGCACACGTCGGTGTGGTGGGACGGGAGCCGGTGCGGGGGCCGGCTTTCCCGGTCTTCGCGGTCGTGACGGTGGCCGTGATCGTGACCGGGGGTGTCGGTGAGCCGGTGGTGTCCGTCGCCGCCGGCGGGCTGGCCGCGGGGCTGATCCTGCTGGTCGTGTTCTCGAAGGTGTTCATGCGGGGCTTTGCCGCTGTTCCGGCCGGCGCCCGGGCAGGACGCGCGCGGTGGCCGGGCAGCGCGCCGTGGTTGACACGTGTGTGACCTGACGGCAACCTAGGCGTCGTAGGGGCCTGGAAAGTGCAGTGCAAGCCAGCACCAATGCGGAACCGGCTCCCACGCGTCCGATCGACGGCCAGGCCGTCTTCCCGCCGCTACCGGCGCCGGCCCGCACTCGCAGGGCCAGGATCCATCCCGCAGACCGCACGCCCTTGCCACACCGGCTTACCCGGGGCGCGTCACGGCCCGCGCAGGGCCATTCCGCCGGATTGCACGCCCGTGCCGCACCGGCCTGCTCGGGGCGCGTGACGGCCTGCCGGAGACATCGCCTGTGACCTGCGAGACCCCCTGCTTCCGACCAGACGAGTGGGAGAACCGCCCATGCGCGTATCCCGATCGCGAGCCGTGCTGCTCTGCCTCGGCATCACGCTGGCGTCAGTCGGCGCCGGTGCCGTCACCTCCCCGACGGCGTCCGCAGCACCGACCCGCTACGAGGCCGAAACGGCGCCTGCCATCTGCGACGGCCTCATCGAGTCCAACCACGCCGGTTACTCCGGCAGCGGATTCTGCAACGCGGACAACGTGGCGAGTGCCGGAGCACAGTTCACCGTCACCGCGGCCGAGGCGGGCACGGCCACCCTCTCCATCCGTTACGCCAACGGCACCACCGCGGACCGCCCCGCCGACGTGTCCGTCAACGGCACGGTCGCGCACCCGGGCAGCACTTTCGGCGCCACCGGCGCCTGGACCGCCTGGTCCACCCGCACCCTGACCGTGTCCGTCAGCGCCGGCAGCAACACCATCCGGCTCACCCCCACCACCTCCGCGGGCCTGGCCAACGTGGACTACCTCGACTTCGAGGTCGGTGCTACCGGGCCTCCCGCCAAGCAGATGGAAGACCTCAACCGCGGCCTGACCAGCGTCCGTTCCGGCTCGGACAACCTGGTCTCGTGGCGGCTGCTGGGGACCGAGCCCTCATCGACCGGGTTCAACGTCTACCGCGGTTCGACGAAGGTGAACGCGTCGCCGATCACCGACTCCACCAACTACCTCGACGCCGGAGCGCCGGCAGACGCGTCGTACACGGTCCGCGCGATCGTCGACGGCGCCGAGCAACCGGCCTCGGAGCCCTCGCTGCGCTTCGCCGGCGGCGACTACCTGGACGTGCCGATCTCCCGGCCGGGGAGCAACTACACGGCCGGCGACGCCAGCGTCGGCGACGTCGACGGTGACGGACAGTACGAGATCTTCCTCAAATGGGATCCCAGCGACCAGAAGGACAACTCGCAGTCCGGAGTCACCAGCAACGTCTACATCGACGCCTACCGGCTCGACGGCCAGCGGCTGTGGCGCATCGACCTGGGCCGCAACATCCGGGCCGGGGCGCACTACACGCAGTTCCAGGTCTACGACTACGACGGTGACGGACGGGCGGAACTCGGGGTCAAAACCGGCGACGGGACCGTCTCGGGCACCGGGCAGGTGATCGGCAACGGCAACGCCGACCACCGCAACTCCTCCGGATACATCATCACCGGACCCGAGTACCTCACCATGTTCGACGGCCTCACCGGCGCCGCCATGGACACGGTCGACTTCCAGCCCGCACGCGGAAACATCGGCGACTGGGGCGACGACTACGGAAACCGCGGCGACCGGTTCCTCGCCGGGACCGCCTATCTGGACGGGCAGCGGCCCAGCCTCATCATGGGCCGCGGTTACTACGAGAAGAGCACGGTCGCCGCCTGGGACTTCCGCGACGGCCGGCTCATCATGCGCTGGAAGTTCGACTCCGACGACGCCGGCAGCCAGTGGACGGGCCGCGGCACGCACTCGCTGTCCATCGCGGACGTCGACGGCAACGGCACCGACGAAGTCGTCTACGGCGGCATGACCATCAACGACAACGGCACCGGCCGGTACACCACGGGCTTCTACGCCCACGGCGACGCCCTGCACGTCGGCGACTTCGTGCCCGGCCGGACCGGCAAGGAGATCTGGCAGATCCACGAACAGAACTCCGGTGCCTCGGCGACGCTGCGCGACGCCGACAACGGCTCGGTCCTCATGCAGAGGAACAACACCTGCGGCTGCGAGGGCCCGGCACGCGGCGTGGCAGGCGACATCTACGCCGGCAACGCGGGCGCCGAGTTCTGGGGATCGGGCACCGGCCTGGGCGACCTGCTCAACGCCTCCGGCAACAACGTCGGACGCAACCCCGGCAGCTCCAACTTCCTCGCCTGGTGGGACGCGGATCCGGTACGGGAACTGCTGGACGGCAACCACGTCGACAAGTACGGCACGGGCGGCGACACCCGCCTGCTCACCGCTTCCGGAGCACACTCCATCAACGGCACCAAGGCAACACCGTCGCTGTCAGGAGACCTGTTCGGAGACTGGCGGGAGGAGATCATCCTCCCGCGTGACGACGACGGCGCGCTGCGCATCTACGCCACCCCCGTCCAGACCGACCGGCGGATGTACACCCTCATGCACGACGCCCAGTACCGCGTCGCCATCGCCTGGCAGAACACCGCCTACAACCAGCCGCCACACCCGAGTTTCTTCCTCGGCAACGGCATGAGCACACCGCCGCAACCCCGCATCGACGTCCGCTGACACCTGCCCGTGGTGCGGACCGGCAGGGACGCGGCCCGCACCACGGGGCACCGCTCCGGCAACCGGGGCGCGCGGGTGGTGCCCCGGCGCGGCGGACATCCCTTCGTGACCACATGGGACGGGCCCTATGACACAGCCATTGCACGAAACGAGCTCAGCGCGACGTCCGTTCAGACGCCGCACCGCATGCGTCGTCGTCGGCGCACTGCTCGCGAGCTGCCTCGCGGCGTTCGCGGGACCGTCCGCGAAGGCGACCGATCCGGGGGCGTACACCCAGACCGTGTCGCGCCACGGTGGCAAGGCGCTGGACGTCTCGGAGCAGCCCACGGCGTACGGCGGGCGGATCTCCCCGTACACCGGCACGGGCGCCGCGGGCCCGCGGCGGCAGCACGCGCGGGACGGGGCGGAACCGGTCCCGGCGTACGCCGGCTATCTGTTCACCCACTTCACCGGCGAGAACACCGCCGCGGGCGAGCAGGTCCACTTCGCGCTCAGCGAGGGCAACGATCCGACCCGGTGGCGCCGGCTCAACGACGGGCAGCCCGTGCTGACCTCGACCGTGGGCACCCAGGGTGTACGCGACCCGTTCATCATCCGCTCACCGCAGGGCGACAAGTTCTATCAGATCGCCACCGACCTGCGCATGTACGGCAACGGGGACTGGGACCAGGCCCAGCGGACGGGCAGCAAGTCCCTCGTGGTCTGGGAGTCGTCCGACCTGGTGAACTGGAGCGCGCCGCGGCTGGCACGCGTCTCACCGGACACGGCCGGCAACACGTGGGCTCCGGAGGCGTACTACGACGAAGGGCTCGGCGAGTACGTCGTGTTCTGGGCGTCGAAACTGTATTCCGCCGGCGACCCGGACCACACGGGCGCCACCTACAACCGGATGATGTACGCCACGACGTCCGACTTCCGCACCTTCAGTGCCGCACAGGTCTGGGTCGACAAGGGCTATTCGACGATCGACTCGACGGTCATCAACCACAACGGCACTTACTACCGCTTCACGAAGGACGAGCGGAGTCCGTCGGAGGCCGCATGCGGCAAGTTCATCCTCGCCGAGAAGTCGGTGACCATGCTCAACCGAGACTACTCGTTCGTCGCCGACTGCCTCGGGGACAACGCGATCAGCCATGGCGAGGGTCCCCTGGTCTTCGCATCAAACACCGACGAGCGGTGGTACATGTTCATCGACGAGTACGGCGGGCGGGGGTACGTCCCCTTCACGACCACCGACCTGGACACCCGGCAGTGGACACCCGTCTCCGGCTACACCATGCCCGGCCGGCCGCGCCACGGCACCGTTCTGCCGGTCACCCAGGCCGAGTACGACCGACTACTGCAGCGCTGGAGCTGAGTGATGCGCAGACGCACTTTCCTCGCCGTCCCGGTCCTGGGCGCGGCGGCAACTCTGCTGAACGGCTCCCCGGCGTGGGCGTCACCGGCGGTGACGTACACCAACTCGCTGATCGCACAACGGGCCGACCCGCACATCTACCGGCACACCGACGGCTTCTACTACCTCACCGCGACGGCGCCGGAGTACGACCGGATCATCCTGCGCCGGGCGACCACGCTGCAAGGGCTGGCCGGCGCGAGCGAGTCGGTGATCTGGCGCAAGCACGCCGAGGGTGACATGGGTGCGCACATCTGGGCCCCGGAGATCCACTTCATCAACGGGAAGTGGTACATCTACTTCGCCGCGGGCCGCAGCGATGACATCTGGCGGATCAGGATGTGGGTGCTGGAGAACAGCAGTGCCGACCCGTTCACCGGTACGTGGGTGGAGAAGGGACGCATCATCACCCACGCGGACACCTTCTCCCTGGACGCGACTACGTTCGCGCACAACGGCACCCGCTACCTGTCCTGGGCCCAGCAGGATCCGGCGATCGACAACAACAGCAGCCTCTACCTGGCACCGATGAGCGACCCGTGGACGCTCGCCGGCACTCCGGCCCGGCTGAGCGCGCCCACCCTGCCGTGGGAGACGATCGGGTACAAGGTCAACGAAGGCCCGTCGGTGCTCATCCGCAACGGCATGGTTTTTCTGACCTACTCGGCGAGTGCCACCGACAGCAACTACTGCCTGGGGATGCTGACCGCACCGGCGGAAGGCGACCTGATGAACCCGGCGTCGTGGAGCAAGAAGCAGCAACCGGTGTTCAGTACCGACGCCGCGACGAGCCAGTACGGCCCGGGCCACAACTCGTTCACGGTCTCCGAGGACGGGCTGAGCGACATCCTGGTCTACCACGACCGCAGCTACCGGGACATCAGCGGCGATCCGCTCAATGACCCGAACCGGCGGACCAGGATCCAGAAGGTCTACTGGAACGCCGACGGCACACCGAACTTCGGTACTCCGGTGCCGGACGGGATGACACCGTACCGCTTCAGGTCGTACAACTTCCCGGACCTGTACATCCGGCAGGACGCGTTCCGAGGACGGATCGACTCGGACATGGCGAACCTGGCCGAGTCGCAGTTCCGCATCGTCACCGGGCTGGCCGGAAGCAGCACGGTGTCGCTGGAGTCGACCGGCAATCCCGGCTTCTACCTGCGAAACCGGAACGACGAGGTCTGGCTGGACGAGAACGACGGCACGGCGGGGTTCACGAACGGTGCGAGCTTCACCCGGCAGCCAGGCCAGTCCGACCCGGTCGCGGTGAGCTTCGAGTCCGTCAGCGCCCCGGGCCGCTACCTGCGCCACTACGGCTACGCGCTGTACGTGCAGCCGTTGAACAGTGCCACCGACCGCGCGGACGCCACCTTCTACCTGGAATAGCCGGCCGCTCCCGCCGGGAGTCGGGTCGTGGCCGTATTGTCATGACCGCGACGTGACCCTATCCTCTTCGGGGGGAATCGGAGGGATACCGTCGAATGCTTCGTCGAAGCGCTTCGACGAAGCATTCGACGGATTCCGGAAGCCGCGCGCCGCGGTCGTCGAGCGGAACTTCGGCGGCAACGGTCGTCATCTCTGCTCCGAGGAGGGTTCGCCCACCTCCCGGCCGTCGAATCCGTTTCGATCGCCCCGCCTGTGATGCGCGCTTTCCCGGCTCCCGCGGGTGCGCGCGCGGTCACTGATCCGATCACCGGAGGTGTGCTGAAGTCCCATCGACCACGGCGGACTCGGACCGGAAGAGGGGAAACGTCCATGGCTGCACGAGCAATGAGGATCAAGACCGTCCTGGCTGCCGTCCTGCTGGCAGTGGCCGCATTCGCGTCAGGCGGCTCGGTGCATCCGGCATCTGCCGACACGGCGGCTCAGCCGGATGCGTCGCAGATCGTCGCCGACATGGGCGCGGGCTGGAATCTGGGGAACCAGCTCGAAGCCACCGTCAACGGGTATCCCAGTGAAACAGCGTGGGGCAATCCGACGATTACTCAAGCCCTCATCGACAGGGTGCAGGCGTCCGGGTTCACAACAATCCGGATCCCGGTCTCCTACCTGCGCCACATAGGGCCCGCCCCGGATTACACGATCAACTCCTCCTGGCTGGACAGAGTTCAGGAAGTCGTCGACTACGCCTATCGGCGGGGCATGTACGTGGTGATCAACATGCACGGCGACGGCTACAAGACGATCGACGGTTCCTGGCTGATCTGTGACTCGTCCGCTCAGTCGGAGATCAAGGACAAGTACCAGAAGGTCTGGCAGCAGATCGCGGCCACGTTCCAGGACTACGACGAGCACCTGATCCTGGAATCCATGAACGAGGAGTTCGACGGCCAGTACGGCCAGCCGACTCAACCGTGCTACTCGAACATCAACGACTACAACCAGATATTCGTGGACACGGTACGGCAGGCCGGCGGCCACAACAGCTCACGGTGGCTGCTCATCCCCGGCTGGAACACCAACATCGACTACACCGTGGGTGACTACGGCTTCGTCCTTCCGACCGACCGGCATCGATCCCCTTCCATTCCCGGCGATGAGCACCGGATCATGATCTCCGTGCACTACTACGATCCGTGGGACTTCACCGGAGAGGAGAGCGGAAACATCACGCAGTGGGGCCCGGCCGCGACCGATCCGTCGAAGACGTCCACCTGGGGGCAGGAGGACTTTCTGGACGGGCAGTTGAAGAAGGTGTATGACAGGTTCGTCACGCAGGGTCATCCGGTAGTCGTCGGTGAGTACGGGGCGATCGACAAGTCGTCCTTCGATACGGCGAGCAACACATACCGTGCCGACTTCGCACGCACCCTGGCTGCCACAGCCAAGAAGTACGGAGCAGTCAGCGTCTACTGGGACAACGGTTACAACGGACAGTACGGGTTCGGTCTGTTCGACCGGAGTTCTCATGCCGTGACCCAACCGGGCATCCTCAGCGCCATCATGAGCGGCGTCGGCGGCGGCTGACAAACAGTTCCGGGCCATCGCCCCCCGTTTCGGCGGACCGGCCACCCGCTGCCTCGCCTGCCTCCCAGTGCTACGGCCCTGACCATCAGGGCTGTCCCAGCGGACCTGCCGGGAACCGTGGCCCCCTTTCGCGCTGTGCGTCTGTTCCGTCACTCTGGGTGCGGTCGGCAGAGCGAAGGGTGGCGGGCAGATGGGTCGGAGGCGTCCACGACGGCGCAGGCGGTTGGTGCTCCCCGTCGTCGCGTTACCGGTAACGGCGGTCGTCCTCTGGGTGCGGCTGTGGTTCGTCGTGCTCGGCGTGGTGGTGCTCGGTGGCATCGGCGCCCTGGTCCGGTGGGGCTGGCGCACGCACCGGGAGATTCGTCGGCAGGATGCCGTCTTCCAGGCCGAGCAGCGGGTACGAGAGGCCGATCGCACGCTGGCGAAGGTCGACAAGCTCGCAGGTGACGACTTCGAGCGGATGGTGGCGGCGATGCTCCGCGAGGGCGGCTGCACGGAAGTGGAGCGTGTGGGCGGGCGCGGGGATCGAGGCGTCGACGTGACCGGGGTGCTCCCCGATGGCCGCTCGATGGTGGTCCAGTGCAAGCGCTTCGGCACGCACCGGTCGGTCGTGAGCGGGGATATACAGCGCCTGTTGGGGTCCCGGACCGATTTCGGCGCCGATGTGGCGATCCTCGTGACGAACACCAGGTTCACCGGCGACGCCGAGGCGTACGCGCGAGAGAACGAGATCATCGCCATCGGCCGCAATCTCTTCGCCTCCTGGCTCAAGGGCTCGCGCTTGGACCACGTGATTCAGGCACGCGGTGGCGGCCAGGGCGACCGTCAGCACCTGAAGACCTGGACGAAGACCTACGGCAAGCCCAGGCGAACCTGCACGAGAAGGCCCACCGGCTGACCGCCGGACGCGGACACGACCCAGGTACACCACCACGTCCACCAGCGTCTCTTCGGCCACGAGCGGCGTGGGCAGGACTGGCGGCAACTGCCGGGCGTCCCGGACCGGGCCGGGACGTACACGGCGGGCGGCCGGCGGCGTCCCGCCGCCGGGGCCGGTTGCGTGCGCCGTGGCCGGCTGCGGCGGCTCCGGCGACAGCCGGGCAGCCGGTCCGCGTCGGTGACGGCGCGCGTGGGGTGCTCCCGTGGCCGCCGCCGGCCGTTGCGTGGCCGGCTATGCGGCGTATCCGCCGTCGATTCTCAGCACGGCGCCGGTGACGTACGACGCCTGCGGGCCGGCGAGGAAGACGACGCCGGCGGCGATCTCCTCCGGCCTGCCGTACCGCCCCATCGCCGTGGTCGCGGGCCGCGCCCCGGCTGGAAGTGCTCGACCGCGCGCCGGTCCGCCGAGGACGAGTAGCTGATCGCGACGTCGGCTCCCTCGTCGGCGAGAGCCAGCGCCGACGCCGCCCCGATCCCTCGCGACCCGCCGGTCACGATCGCCACCTTGCCGTCCAGCTTTCCCATGTGCTTCCCGCTTCCCTGGGTACCACGTGCCAAGAAGTTCTTGACCGTGCGGTCCACCATATGTTTGGTGGACTGAACGGTCAAAAACTCGTATGCTGGTGTGCATGGCACGTCCGCGATCGTTCGATGAGAAGCAGGTGCTCAACGCCGTCCGTGATCAGTTCTGGGGCGCCGGTTACGCCGCGACCTCGCTGGAAGACCTGATGCGGGCCAGCGGGCTGGGCAAAGGCAGCCTGTATGCGGCGTTCGGCGACAAGCACCAGCTCTTCCTCCGGGCGCTGCACAGCTACACCGAAGACAGCCATGGCCGTCTTTCCGAAGCGCTCGCCGAGGCTCCACGCGCGCTGGACGCCCTGCGCATGCTCCTTGAGGCACCGATCGACGACGCGGCCGGCGACGGCGCGCGGCGTGGCTGCCTGATGGCCAACAGCACCTGCGAACTCGGTCACGCCGATCCGGAAGTCCTCGACCACGCCCACCGCACCTACGAGACGTCGACCGCGCTGATCGCCGACTGCGTCGCCCGCGCCCAGCGCGAGGGCGACCTGCCGGCCGGAGCGGATCCGGTCGCGCTGGCGCGGGCCCTCCTGGCCGCGCAGCAAGGGCTCGTGTTCATGAGCCGGACCGGGATGGACGCGGCCACACTCACCGCCACGGCGCGATCGCTCGCGGATCAGCTCCTGCCGGACCGCTCCGGCGACTGAACCGGCAGCCGCCAACGAACGGTTCCGCACCGTTTGCACTTCTGCTGGCCGTCCGGGTCCTTCCGGAGGCCGGGGTCACCGTTTGCGGCCTACTCCGCAGCGGGCGGCGACCTCGCCGGCCTGCACGCGCCCCCTGGGTGTCGAGGCCGTCGTTGATCACCAGGTAGCTGCCCGGCGCCACCGCGCCCAGCAGGTGCGTGACGATGCCGCGGCACTGGCCGTCGTCCGGGAGTTGCCCAGGAAGACATCGATCGGCGGGGCCGGCCGGTCGTCGCCTGTGGCGGAGTCCTGGGGTATGACGCAAACCTCGACGGATGCGGCGCTGGTGTCACCGGCGAACGCGCACCAGCCGGATTCCCGGTGATCGGCCCGAAAGGGCCTTCCCTCGTCTTCGGCCGGCCCGTTCAACCCGCTCGCAGCATTTCGCCCGCGTGGAGTTCACGAGGTGCTACCACTCCGCCGAGTGGCCTGCGCATGGGCCGAACGGCCTTTCCGCCGGTAACTCCCGCGGCGCATACGCGTGATTCTGGCCGGACTCCGGCAGCCCCCTGGCGTATGTCCAAAGTGTTTGTTTCCTTACCGTCGCGTATTCCGAGCGTCCACCCGCGTAGACTTGACACTTTGCGACACAATGTCAAGTCGGATGAGAACTTATTTTCGGACTCCCTCTGCATTCCCGTGAGATTCTCTTCACACAGGCTTTACACGGCTCTAGCATGGAAACGCTCCCACCTCACGCTCCACTGAGGTCGGGGACGCATTCGGTACGGCACCCCCACCCACAGCGTTCCGCACGAATGCTTCCCAGTCCCCGAAGCCGCTCTCAGCCTTCACCACCCTTGCGCCCGCCCGGGCGCCCGGGAGCACTTCCGTCATGCCCTGCGTGGCCCTCAGCAGCGGCTGCATCGTCTCGGTCCGCCCAGCGGTGCATGCGCTTTCACGAGCCGTGACCCGGCTCTTTCGTGCCCCATTCAGTACGGCCGGCGCCGGTTTCGCTCCGGTGCGGCCGTGAGACAGAGGAGTAGGAGAAACATGTCCGGAAAGTTGATTGCTGGTGGAGCTTTGGCGGCCTTAGTCGCCACCACCCTCTCCGCCCAGACGGCGGCGGCCGGCGAGGAGCCGGCCGACGTACCCGCCGAGCAGATCAAGGTCGGCATCCAGACCATCAACGGCTCGGGGTGCTCCGCCGGTACGGCGGCGGTCGCGGCCAACGCCGACAACACGGCGTTCACCGTGACCTACAGCGACTACCTGGCGGCGGCCGGGGCCGGCGCCAGCCCGCTCGACTTCCGCAAGAACTGCCAGCTCAGCCTGGTGCTCGACGTCCCCGCGGGGTTCACGTACGCGATCCAGAGCGTGGACTACCGGGGCTACGCGTACCTGGCTGACGGGGCGTCCGGCCTGGAGCAGGCGTCGTACTACCACATGGGCTCGCCGGAGACGACCACGAGCAGCGAGACCTTCGAGGGCCCGTACGACAACAACTGGCAGGTGACCGACTCCAAGGAGTGGGCCGAGCTGGTGTGGGCGCCCTGCGGCGAGCAGCGGAACTTCAACGTCAACACCGAACTCCGGGTCTACCGGGGCTCCTCCGACGGGCAGGCGACGAGCCTGATGACGATGGACTCCACCGACAGCGCGGTGAGCACGAAATACCACCTGGCGTGGAAGGAGTGCTGAAATACCGCGACGGGTAAGCACCATACCCGCGGTACGCCTTCGAAGAAGGCGCGGAACAGCAGCCCGTCCCGCATTTCGCCGCCGGTATGCCGCCGGTGTGTGTCTTGACGGAATCCGGCCAGCGGACCCGTTTGCCGCCCGCTCGCCAGATTCCGCCCGCATGGCCCGCTCGTGGGCATTGCCGTGCCCGGGAAACGGCCCATCCGACCGATTGGAGAACCATGACTCTTGTCGCAGGCAGTGTCCTGGCAGCATTACTGGCCGCGACCGTCAGCAGCCCCATCGCGTCGCCGTCCAACGATATCGCGACGCCGCCGTACTTCGAAGACGTACCGGCCGACCAGATGGCGATCGACGTCCTGACCGTCAACGGCACCGGCTGTGAGCCGGGCAGCGCCGCCATCGCGGTCTCGGAGGACAACCAGGCCTTCACCGTGACCTACAGCGAGTACGCGGCCGTGGTCGGGGTGGGTGCGCAACCCACGGACTTCCGCAAGAACTGCCAGCTCAACTTGGCCGTCAAGGTGCCGGGGGGATTCACCTACGCCATCGCCAGCGTCGACTACCGGGGGTACGCCTACCTGGAGGACGGCGCGAGCGGGATGGAGAAGGCGTCGTACTACTTCCAGGGCTCGCCCGACACCGACACGTTCACGCACAACTTCACCGGGCCGATGGACGACAACTGGACCACGACGGACGAGACCGACCTGGAGTCGCTCGTCTGGGCGCCCTGCGGGGAGATCCGCAACTTCAACATCAACACGGAGCTGCGCGTCAACGCGGGCACGTCGGACCCGTCGACGACCACCAGCTTGCTGACCATGGACTCGACGGACGGAGAGATCGAGACCACGTACCACGTCGCCTGGCGCGAGTGCCTGCCCGGCGAGGACTGATCCGCGGATAGCGGGGATACCCGCCCCCGCGCCGGGGGAGCGGCCCGGGGTGTGACAGGCCCGGGTTCCCGGCGCGGGGGCGGGTCCGCGGACGCGGGGGTGCCGGCGGCCGTGCGGGTGCGGGGCCGTGGGTGTCCCGCCCCGCCGCTCAGGCCGTCTCGGGGACGGGTGTCACGAGTGTGCCGTCGTTGAGGAAGCCGGCGAGGTTGGCCAGGGTCAGGCGTTCCATCTCCGCGCGGGTCTGGACGGTGGCGCTGCCGACGTGGGGCAGGAGCACCACGTTGTCCAGGGCGAAGAGGGCCTCGGGGACGTGCGGTTCGGCGGCATAGACGTCGAGGCCGGCGCCGCCGAGGGCGCCCGCGGTGAGCATCTCGACCAGGGCGTGCTCGTCGACGACGCTGCCGCGCGAGACGTTGACCAGGCAGCCCTCGGGGCCCAGTGCGCGCAGCACGGCGCGGCTGACGAGCCCTCGGGTGCCGGCACCGCCGGACGTGGACACGATCAGTACGTCCGACGCGGCGGCCAGCGCGCCGGGGGAGCCGGCGTACGCGTAGGCGGCACCGGGCACCCTTCTGCGGCTGTGGTAGCCGACGGGGCAGCCCAGCGCGGCGAACCGGGTGGCGATGGCGCGGCCGATGCGGCCGAGACCCAGGATGCCCACCCGGGCGCTGCTGACCTTGCGCATCAGCGGAAAGCCGCCGTCGCGGGGCCACCGCCCCGCGCGTACGAAGCGGTCGGCCGCGGAGAGCCCACGGAGCAGGTCGAGGGTGAGCCCGAGGGCCGTGTCGGCCACGCAGTCGGTGAGCACGTCGGGGGTGTTGCTCACCAGGACGCCGCGCCGGCGGGCGAGTGCGGTGTCCGTGGTGTCGTAGCCGACCCCGAAGTTGATGACGGCGCCGAGGCGGGGCAGCGCGGTCATCAGGCCGGTGCCGACGCCGAAGCGGCCCGAGGTCACGGCGGCGACGATGTCCTCGCCGTGCGCGGCGAGGAACCCGGCGCGCTCCGGGCCTTCGTCCGGCAGTTCCAGGGCGTCGTACGAGGTGCGCAGGGTCTCGGCGAGCGACGGCCCCAGCGGGCCGGCCTGCAGGACGCGGCCGGGTGTGGCACTCCCGTGGCGGGTCATGACGCGGTTCCCTGCCCGCCCGCGCCGGGGACCGGGCGGGCTGGCGGCTCCCGGTCGAGCGCCGGGCGCTTGGGGTCGAAGCGCCAGCCGGGCACGAGGTACCGCATGGCGACGGTGTCGTCGCGGGCGCCGAGGCCCTGGCGGAGATAGAGCTCGTGCGCGGCCTCCAGCCGGTCGTGGTCGACGGTGACGCCGAGGCCCGGGGCGGCCGGGACGTCGATCCCCCCGCCCTCGATGACCGGTGGGTCGACGGTCAGCCGCTGGCCGTCCTGCCAGATCCAGTGCGTGTCGATGGCCGTGATGTCTCCGGGGGCGGCAGCGGCGGCGTGGGTGAACATCGCCAGCGAGATGTCGAAGTGGTTGTTGGAGTGCGAGCCCCAGGTGAGCCCCCACGCCTCACAGAGCTGGGCGACGCGGACCGACCCCTCCAGGGTCCAGAAGTGCGGGTCGGCCAGCGGGATGTCGACGGCACCGGCGCGTATCGCGTGCCCGAGCTGCCGCCAGTCGGTGGCGACCATGTTGGTGGCGGTGGTCAGACCGGTCGCGCGCTTGAACTCCGCCATCACCTCCCGCCCGGAGTAGCCGTCCTCGGCGCCGCAGGGGTCCTCGGCGTAGGCGATGACGTCGCGCAGGGCGCGGCCGTGGCGGACGGCGTCGGCGAGCGGCCAGCAGCCGTTGGGGTCGAGGGTGATCCGGGAGTCCGGAAACCGTGCGGCGAGCGCGTGGACGGTCTCGACTTCCTGCTCGCCGGGCAGCACGCCGCCTTTGAGCTTGAAGTCGCTGAAGCCGTAGCGCTCCTGGGCCGCCTCGGCGAGGGCGACGACGGCCCCGGGGGTCAGGGCCTCCTCGTGCCGGAGCCGGCTCCAGGCGTCCGCGGCGCCCGGCTCGGCGCGGTAGGGGAGGTCGGTGCGGTGGCGATCGCCGATGAAGAAGAGGTAGCCGAGGACCGGTACGCGGGTGCGCCGGGGCCCGTCGCCGAGGAGTTCGGCGACGGGTACGCCGAGGAACTGGCCGTGCAGGTCCAGCAGGGCCGCTTCCAGGGCGGCCAGGACGTGCACGGTGGTGCGCAGATCGTAGGTCTGCGCGCCGCGGCCCCCGCGGTCGCGGTCCCGGAACCGAGCGCCGACCGTGCGCACCACGGACCGGTGCTGCGCGGGGGGCCGGCCGGTGACCAGCGGGGCGGCGTCCTGCAGGGTGCGGCGGATCGCCTCGCCGCCCGGCACCTCACCGACGCCGACCCGGCCGTCCGAGTCGGTCAGCAGGACGACGTTGCGCGTGAAGTAGGGGCCGTGCGCGCCGCTGAGATTCAGCAGCATGCTGTCGTGGCCCGCCACCGGAACGACCACCAGTTCGGTGACGACGGGGGTGACGGGGGCGGTGGGCGCGGCGGCGCCGTCAGTCCCGGGTGAGGTCGCCATCGACCTGCCTCCACAGTCCGAGGGAGTGGGGCTCGTCCACCGGCGCGGGCAGCAGCTCGGCGGGGACGTTCTGGCAGGCGACCGGCCGCAGGAACCGGTCGATCGCCAGGGTGCCGACCGAGGTGCTGCGGCCGTCGGAGGTGGCGGGGTACGGGCCGCCATGCACCATCGCGTGGCCGACGTCGACGCCGGTGGGCCAGCCGTTGAAGACGATGCGCCCCACCTTGTCCTCCAGCAGCTCCAGCAGCGGCGCGGCCGGTTCGCGGTCGTCGTCCGCGGCGTGGACGGTCGCGGTGAGCTGGCCTTCGAGGGCGCCGAGCACGGTGCGGAGCAGCGGCGTGCGGTCGGGGAGCGCCGGGGCGATGCGGGCGCCGGCCCAGTGCCCGGCCCGGACCAGGTCGGCGAAGAGCCGGAGCTGACCGGTGGTGCGGGCGAGTTCGCCCTGCACCCGGGCGCGCTCGATGCCGGTCTCGCGGACGACCCGCTCGACCAGTGCGGCGGAGATCGCCTCGATCTCTGCGGCGATGTCCTGGAGGAAGGCGGCCCGGGCGTGCGGCGCGGTGGCCCGGTAGGCGGGGAACGCGTCGGCGGCGAGGGCCGCGGCCCGGGCGGCCTCCGCCGCGCCGCCGAGGCCGAACGCGGGGGAGAGGCGCTCCCCGGTACGGGGGCCGACGCCGTGCACGGTCCCGTGGGTGCCGTGCACGCGCGCGGCGCCGATCACCATGGCGCCGGTCAGCGCGCCGCCACCGCGGTCGCCGCCGGTGTCGTGGCCGGTCATGTCAGATCACCTTCTTCACGAGTTCGGCGAGTTCGGCGTGCTCGTCCTCGGTGAGGTCGGTCAGCGGGGGGCGCACCGGGCCCGCCGGGTGGCCGGAGACGGTGAGCCCGGCCTTGACGATCGAGACGGCGTAGCCGGGGGCGCGGTCGCGGATCGCCAGGTACGGCAGGACGAACTCGCGCAGCCGGGCGTAGACCTCGTCCTTGTCGTGGGCGCGTACCGCGGCGTAGAAGTCGACGGCCCACCGGGGAGCGAAGTTGAAGATCGCCGAGGAGTACGTGGTGGCGCCGAGTTCGAGGTAGGGCAGGGCGTAGGTCTCGGCGGTGGGGAGGCCGCCGATGAGGACGAGGCGGTCGCCGTGCCGGGCGTGCAGCGTGGCCATCAGGTCGATGTCGCAGACGCCGTCCTTGAACCCGACGAAGTTCGGGAACTCCGCCACCAGGCGGGCGACGGTGCCGGCGGTGAAGCGGGCGTTGGCGCGGTGGTAGACGACCACGCCGAGGGAGGTGGCGTCGCACACCCGCGCGACGTGGGCGTAAAGGCCGTCCTGTCCGACCTCGGTCAGGTACGGGGGCAGCAGCAGGATCCCGTCGGCACCGCCCTCCTCGGCCTGCCGGGCCATGGCGGCGGCCGTCGCCGTGCCGTAGCCGGCGGCGCCGACCACGGGCAGGCCGTCGGGGGCCTCGGCGACCGTTGCCCGCAGGACGGCCTCCACCTCGGTGTGGGTGAGGGAGAAGAACTCGCCGGTGCCTCCGGGGGCGAAGAGGCCCGCCACGTCGTAGCCGGTGAGCCGCTGCAGGTGGAGGCGGTAGGCCGGCTCATCGAAGGCGTAGTCCGCGGTGGCGTGGGTGACCGGGAAGGACAGCAGACCCGAGCCCAGCACGCGGCGTAGGTCGTCGGGCGAGAAACGGGCCATGGGGGTTCTCCAGGATCGGATGGTGAACGCGGCGATCGTCAAGCTAACAGATGTAGCGCATGCATGAAAACGATGTCTGCATATGTGTATGGGGTGCAAGGTGTGCGCATTCCCTTGACGCCTCTCCGGGCGCCCCTCTACCGTGCGTTCACCAATCGAGACGGCATCTACATCCGTGGACACGGACGGAGTTGTCGCGGTGGAGGAGTCCCATGTCCCCTGTTCCCGACTCCCGCCGGGCCCGTGCCGGTGGGCGCCGACCGCGTGCGGCCGTATCGCTGGTGCTGTCCACGGCGCTGGCGGCCAGTGCCTGCACCGTGGCCAACAGCGACTCGGTGACGGCGGAGGGCGACGCGCTGCGCGTCGTGCTGCCGGAGGAGCCGCCGACGCTGGAGCCGTGCGAGGCTTCCCTGACCTCGACCGGGGTGGTGGTGCGGTCCAACATCACCGAGCCGCTGACCGAGCGCGACCCCGGCACCGGCGAGTTGGAGCCGAAACTGGCGACCTCCTGGAAGCGCACCTCCGCTACGGAGTGGACGTACCGGATCCGCACGGGGGTGAAGTTCAGCGACGGCTCCCGCTTCGACGCCGAGGACGCCGCCTACTCCATCGACCGCGCCGTCAACTCCGAACTCGGCTGCAACGTCGAGGGCTACGTCTTCGGAGACGCGGACCTGAAGGTCGCGGCGCCGGACGCGCACACCCTCACGGTGGCCACCCCGAAGGCGGATCCCATTCTTCCGCTGCGGCTCTCCTTCATCGAGATGGTGCCCACCTCCACCGACGACGAGAAGAAGGTCCGCGAGCCGATCGGGACCGGCCCCTACCGGATCGCCAACTGGGAGCCGGGGCTGCGGCTCGCCCTGGCCACCAACAAGCGGTACTGGGGCCGGGCTCCCGCCTACGGCAACGTGGACTACCAGTGGCGCACCGAGGGCAGCGTCCGCGCCGCCATGATCGCCAACGACGAGGTCGACGTCGCCACCGCGCTCAGCCCCGAGGACGGCGCCGGCGACGCCGCCGAGCAGTACCCCAACAACGAGACCACCGCCCTGCGGATGCAGGTCACCGAGCCGCCGCTGGACGACCGGCGGGTGCGGCAGGCGATCAATTACGCGATCGACCGCGAGGGCATCGTCGGCTCGCTGTTCCAGGGGAAGGCGAAGCCCGCCGCCCAGCTCGTGCCCCGCGGAGTCGTCGGATACCACGAGAGCCTGCGACCCTGGCCGACCGACCTGGCGAAGGCCAGAAAGCTGCTGGCCGAGGCGAAAGCCGACGGGGTCGACGTGGACGAGCCGATCCGGTTGATCAGCAGGACCGCGCTGTTCCCGAAGGTCGACGAGACCGTGCAGGTCATCCAGAACCAGTTGGACGACCTCGGCCTCGACGTCGAGATCGAGATGAAGGACACCGCGGGCAGCACCCAGTTCCAGGAACGTCCCTTCCCCGAGGACGCGGGCCCCTACCTGATGCTGATCCAGCACGGCAACCAGGCGGGCGACGCCGCCTTCAGCATGGACCAGTACCTGCTCAGCAACGGCTTCCAGAGCTCCGGGGGCACCGCGGCGTTCGACCGGAAGATCAGGGCCGCCGAGGCGAAGACCGGGGCCGCACGTCAGCAGGCGCTCGCCGGGGTCTTCAGCGACGAGCCAGAGGAGATCTCCCAGTACGCCTACGTCGCCCACATGTACGGCGTCATCGCCCTCGCCCCGGACGTGCGCTACCGACCGAACTCCGCAACGGGTGACGAAATGCGGCTCGCCGAGTTCACACCCGCCGACCGACTCCCACCTGGGGACAGCGATGTTCCGTTTCCTCCGCCGCCGCATGCTGACCAGCATCCTGCCGCTGGTCGCCGTGCTTCTCGGTGTCTTCGTGCTCGCGAGGCTCACCGGTGATCCCGCATCCTTGTACCTGCCCGAATCCGCCACCCCCGCCCAGCGCGCGGCCTTCACCGAGCGCAACGGCTTCGACGACTCGATCTGGCAGCAGATCGCCGACTACTTCGGCGGCGTGTTCCAGCTCGACTTCGGCGAGTCGCTGCGCACCGGCGAGTCGGCGGCGACGATGGCGCTGCGGGCCTTTCCCGCCACCCTCCAGCTCGCCGGCGCCACCATGCTGATCGCCGTGGCCGGCGCCGTGGTCATCGGGAGCTGGGCGGCGTTTCGCCCCAACTCCCCGGCCGACCGCATCGCCTCGTTCCTCTCCATGACCGCCGCCAGCGTGCCGGACTTCTGGTTCGCGATCACCGGCGTGTGGATCTTCGCCGTCGGCTTCGGGGTGCTGCCCACCTCCGGCGTCAGCGACGGCATGCTGTCCTGGGTGCTGCCGGTCGCCACCCTGGCGATCCGCCCGCTGGGCGTCCTCACCCAGGTCGTGCGCGGCGCCATGGTCTCCGCGCTGTCCGCCCCGTACGTGCGGCTGGCCCGCAGCAAGGGCGCGGGCAGCGTTCGGGTGGTCAGCCACCATGCCTTGCGCAACGCCGCGGCGCCCGCGCTGACCGTCGCGGGTGACCTCGCCGTCTCGCTCGTCAACGGGGCGGTCGTCGTCGAGACGATCTTCGGCTGGCCGGGCATCGGGAAGCTGATGATCGACTCGATCACCGGCCGGGACTTCGCGGTGCTGCAGGCGGCGGTGCTGCTCACCGCGGTCACCATCTTCGTGCTCAACATCGTCATCGACGTCTGCTACGCGCTGCTCGACGCGCGCGTCCGCGAGACGGCGACGGTCTGAGGAGGACGCCGTGAGTACCCTGTCCGACAAGACGGCGGGCGGCCGTACCGCCTCCGGCTCCGACGCTCCCGCCGCCGGTGCCGGGCCCTCCGCCCCGGACCGCGACAGCCGGGTGAGCCTGTGGCGGATGCTCCTGCGCGACCGGGTCGCGACCGCCGCGGCGGCGGTGCTGTCGCTGGTCGTGCTCATCGCGGTGTTCGGCCCGCTGCTGGTCGGATCGGCCGCCACCGAGCAGCATCTGGACAGCACCAACCAGCCCCCGTTCTCCTTCGACGACGGGTGGCTGGGCGTCCTGGGCACCGACCCGCTCGGCCAGAGCGTGCTGGCGCGGCTCGTCGTCGCCGCCCGCACCACCTTCAGCGTGGCGGTCCCCGCGGTGGCACTCGCGCTGGCGATCGGCGCGCTGATCGGCATGTGGGCCGGCTACCACCGCGGCCTGCGGGAGACGCTCGCGATGCGCGTCGCCGACATCATCATGAGCTTCCCGTCCCTGCTGATGGCGGTCGTCGTGCTGTACGTCTTCTCGCCCGGCGTGGCCAACCTCGTCCTGGTGCTGGCCCTCACCCGCATCCCGGTCTACCTCCGCACCGCCCGGGCGGAGTCCGCCGAACTGCAAAGCCGCCTCTTCGTCGACGCGGCCAGGACCTTCGGCACCTCCAGCGGCGCCATCATCCGGCGGCACGTGTTCCCCGTCGTGCTGCCGACCCTGCTGACTCTGGCCACCCTGGAGTTCTGCTACGTCATGCTCGCGGAGTCCTCGCTGAGCTTCCTCGGCATCGGCATCCAGCCGCCGGACGTGAGCTGGGGCCTGATGGTCTCCCAGGGGCGCAGCTACCTGCAGACTGCATGGTGGCTGACGTTCTTCCCGGGCCTGGCCATCATCGTCACGACGGTGTCGGCGACCGTGCTGGCCGCCTGGGCGCGGCTGGCCACGGACCCCGCCCAGCGCTGGCGGCTGACGCTGCCGCGCCGGACCCGCCACCGCGCCCGTACCGCACCGGCACCCCAGGAGGCACAGTCGTGACCGGCACCGCCCTCGAGGTCGACGGCCTGAGCGTCGACATCCGCACCCCGCACGGCACCGTACGCGCCGTCGACCAGGTGAGCTTCAGCGCCCGGCGCGGCCGGACGCTCGCGCTGCTCGGCGAGTCCGGCTGCGGGAAGTCGATGACCGCCCAGGCCATCGTCTCCCTGCTGGACCCCACCGCCGAGGTCGCCGGGGGCCGTGTCGTCCTGGACGGCACCGACCTGGTCGCGGCCGACGAGCAGACCCGCCGTGCCATGGCCGGGCCCGACCTGGCGATCGTCTTCCAGGACGCACTGACGGCGCTCAATCCCGTCTACACGGTGGGCACCCAGCTCGCCGAGCCGTTCCGGATCCACCGCGGGCTCTCCCGCAAGCAGGCCAGGCGGGAGGCCGTCGCCCTGATGGCCAGGGTCGGCATCCCCGAGCCGGAGACGCGCGTCGACACCTACCCGCACCAGTTCTCCGGCGGCATGCGCCAGCGGCTCCTGATCGCCGTCGCCGTCGCGCTCTCGCCGTCCGTCCTGCTCGCCGACGAGCCGACCACCGCGCTCGATGTGACCGTGCAGGCGCAGATCATGCAGTTGCTGCGGGAGCTGCGTACCGAGCGGGACATGAGCGTCGTGCTCATCACCCACGATCTCGCGCTCGTCGCCGAGCAGGCGGACGAGGTCGTGGTGATGTACGCGGGCAACGTGGTCGAGTCCGGGCCCGTCCGGGAGGTCTTCGACCGGCCCCGGCACCCGTACACCAGGGGCCTGCTGGACTCGGTGCCGGTGCACGCCGCCCGCGGGGAGGAACTGACGTCCATCGGAGGCGCCCCGCCGGACCTGCACTCCATCTCGTCCGGCTGCGTCTACCAGGACCGCTGTCCGCTGGTGCGGGACCTGTGCCGTACCCGCCGGCCGGAGCCCGCCGAGGTCGCGCCCGGGCGCACGGCCGCCTGCCATTTCTCTGCCGAGGTGAAGTGATGACCCACACAGCCGACACGGCCGGCGCAACCGGCACCGCCGATCCGGCCGGCGAGCCCCTGCTCCAGGTCCGCGACCTGACCAAGACGTTCCCCGTCCGCAGCGGTGGCCGGACGCGGCGGCTGCGCGCGCTGAACGGCATCTCCTTCGATCTGCGACGCGGCGAAACCCTCGGCCTCGTCGGGGAGTCGGGCTGCGGGAAGTCCACCCTGGCCCGCACGCTGCTCATGCTGGAGCGGCCCGACAGCGGCACCGTCCGCTTCGACGGGGTGGACCCCTTCACGCTCAAGGGGGCCGGGCTGCTCCGGTGGCGGCGCAGGGTGCAGATGGTCTTCCAGGACCCGTTCGCCTCCCTCAACGCCCGGATGACGGCGGGCGACATCGTGAGCGAGCCGTGGCGCACCCACAAGGACCTGTTCCGCTCCGCCAAGGAGCGCGGCGCGCGGGTGCGGGAACTGCTCGGCCTGGTCGGGCTGCGCGCCGGCGACGAGAACCGCTATCCGCAGGAGTTCTCCGGCGGCCAGCGGCAGCGGATCGGGATCGCCCGCGCGCTGGCGCTCGACCCGGACGTGATCGTCTGCGACGAGCCCGTGTCCGCGCTCGATCTGTCCGTACAGGCCCAGGTGCTCAACCTCCTGAACGAGCTGCAGCGGCAGCTCGGCGTCTCCTACGTCTTCATCTCCCACGACCTGTCGGTGGTGCGGCACGTCGCGGACCGGGTGATGGTGATGTACCTCGGCGGGATCGTGGAACACGGCGGCACCGAGGCCGTCTTCGGCCATGCCCGGCACCCGTACAGCGCCGCGCTCATGTCCGCCGCCCCCTCGCTCGACGGCAGCGGGCGCGGCAGGCAGATCATCCTGGACGGCGAGCTTCCGTCCCCGCTCTCCCCGCCGTCCGGCTGCCGCTTCCGTACCCGGTGCTGGAAGGCGACCGACGAGTGCGCCGCGGCACCGCCGGAGCTGACCCCCGGACCGGACGGCGGCGGGCATGCCGCCGCGTGCTTCCACCCGATGGGGGAGGGGGCCGAGCCGGTGACGGCGGGCCGGGGGGCCCGGTGACGCTCACCGGCTATCTCGTGATCGCGGGCGCGGTGGTGTTCGCGTCCTGCCTGCAGGCGTCCATCGGCTTCGGCATGGGGATGTTCGCCGCTCCGGTGGTGGCGCTCGTCGACCCCGCCCTCATCCCGGGCACCCTCATCATGCTGGCGGTCATGGTGACGCTGATGGTGACCTTCGCCGAACGGGAGCACATCGACCTGCGCGGCACCGGCTGGGCTCTGGTGGGCCGGGTGCCGGGCACCGTGGCGGGGGCGCTGCTGGTGGCGACGCTGCCGGCGCGCGGCCTCGCGCTGCTGCTCGCCGGCGTGGTGCTGTTCGGCGTCGTCCTCGCCTCCTTGGGCTGGGCGCCGCGCCCGCGCCGGCAGAACCTGGTGCTGGCCGGCTCCGCGTCCGGGCTGCTGGGCACGGCGACGTCGATCGGCGGACCGCCGATGGCGCTGGTGTGGCAGAGCAAGGACGGCCCGGTGCTGCGCGGCACGATGAGCGGCTTCTTCCTCATCGGTTCCATGCTGTCGGTGGTGATGCTCGCTCTCACCGGCTCCATCGGCACGGACACGCTGGCGATGGCCGCTCTGCTGGCGCCCGGGCCCGTCGTGGGCTACGTGCTGTCACGCCACGTCAACCGGCTCCTCGACAAGCGGCGGCTGCGCCTGTCCGCCCTCGTGATGTCGGCGCTGGGGGCCGTGCTGCTGATCGGCACGCAGGTGATCTGAGGGTGCCGATGCCCCGGTGGCCGGGTGACCCCGGTGAGGCCGTACCCCCGGGCGGTTCAGGGGGCGACGCTGTTGTGCAGCGGTCGTCCCCCGGCGAGCGCGTCGACGTTGTCCCGGATGTCGCGGGCCCGGCCGCGGAACGTCTCCTCGGTGTGGCGCGGCGGCGGTCCGTGCAACCGCGGTGCCGATCTCGCCGAGGCCGAGGACGCCGAGGGTCCGGCCGGCAAGGACGCCGCCGAACGGACAGGAGTCGTCGACGACCGTGTTGTGCCAGATTCCGGCCCGCATGGTGCGCTCGGCGCGGGCGACATCGCGCAGAAGCATCATCGACACCATGATCACGTGCTCGGCGATCGAGCGGCCGTGGTGGAAGGTGTTGGCGACCTGGACGCCGGGGCCGAGCGCGGCGAGGGGGATCTTGTCGTAGCCGGCGCCGGCGACGTGCACCAGCCTGAGCCGCGGCATCCCGGCCAGCAGCTCGGCGGAGGCGGCCGAGCACACCAGGACGTCCGCCGTCACCGCCGCCGCGCGCGCCGCCGGCCCGTCTCCGTACGCGAAGGTCCAGCGGTGCGCGGGCCCGCCGCCCTCCGCGGTGAGCACGTCCCGGAAACGGCCCATGACGGGCTCGGTGACCAGGACGTGCAGCGGCGCGCTCACCACCGCCGGCTCGGCGATCCGGCGCTTCCCGGGGACGCGGGCGAGGCTCCCGGGGCACGTGAAGCTGAAGGGGGCATGGTGGCATCCTGTCATGAGTCCACGAATGAAGACAATGACTGCGTATGAAGAATCATCCAGCGTCGGTTTCGCATGCGGATGCGAGCTGTATGCGTAGAAGGCGGTCACCATCAGATGCCCGTCCCGTATGATGGAGAGCACTTTTTCCAGGGGAGACAACGTGGCGGAAAGCGACACCGCGACAGAGGTGCCCGAGTCGAAGACCGGCCGCGGCCCTGTCAAGTCGGCCGAGCGCACGGCCCGGATCATGGAGGTGCTGGCCGAGTCCGCCGAGGCGCTGAGTCTGAGCCAGCTCCAGGAGCGCACCGGATATCCGCGTTCCAGCCTCTACGCGCTGCTGCGCACGCTGACGTCCCTGAAGTGGATCGAGACGGCGGACGGTGAGCAGACCTACGGCGTCGGACCGCGCGCCCTGCTCGCCGGCACCGCCTATCTCGACCACGACCCCGCGCTCCCCTTCGCCGTGCAGCAGCTCGAAAGCCTGCGCGCCGCCACCGGCTACACCGCGCACTACGCGCGTCTGGACGCACCCCACATCATCTATCTGGCCACCCGGGACGTCACCGAGCCCAAGCGCCTGGTCTCCCGGGTCGGGCGGCAACTGCCCGCCCATGCCACCGCGCTGGGCAAGGCGTTGCTGGCCGAACGCACCACGGAGGAGGTGAACGCGATCCTCCCCGACGAGCCGCTGACGCGGCTCACGGAGCACACGGTGCCCACCCGTTCCGCGCTCCACGCCGAGCTGGAGGCGAGCCAGGCCCGCGGTTGGGCGCTGGAGCGGGAGCAGAACACCCCGGGGCTGTGCTGCGTCGCGACGTCCGTCGGCTACCGCATCCCGGCCACGGACGCGATCAGCTGCTCGATGCCGGCGTCGCGCGCGTCCGACCGCGAGGTCGCCCACGTCGCCGAGACGATGCTGCAGCACGCCCACGAGCTGGCCCAGACGCTGCGCCGCAAGGGCATCAGATAGCCGGCCGGACGCCCGGGCCCGGACCGGGGGCCCCGCCCGGTCGTGAACCGCCTACGGGGTCGGCTCACTTCGTCGCCCCCCTCATGAACCCGTGGTAGATGTAGCGCTGGAGGAAGAGGAAGACGGCGAGCGTCGGCAGGATGACCAGGATCGTGCCGGCCGAGATCGTCTCCCAGTGCGCGCCGTACGGGCCCTTGAAGCGGAACAGCGCCGTGGACATCGTCCCGAGGTCGTCGGAGGGCATGTACAGGAACGGGATGTAGAAGTCGTTGTAGACCGTGACGCCTTTGACGATGACGACCGTCGCGATCGCCGGCTTGAGCAGCGGAAAGATGATCTTCCGGTAGATCGTGAAGGAGTTGGCGCCCTCCAGCCGTGCCGACTCGTCGAGCGAGACCGGGATGGACCGGATGAACTGCAGGAAGATGTAGATCGACACGATGTCCGTGCCCATGTAGAGCACGATGGGCGCGAGCCTGCTGTTGACCAGCCCGAAGCTGTCGACGATCTGGAACGTCGCCACCTGTGTGGTCACTCCCGGCACCATCGCGGCAACCAGGAAGAGCCCCACCACCAGCTTGCGGAACCGGAACCGGAAGCGGTCGATGGCGTACGCCGTCATCGAGCCGATGACGACCGTGCCGGCGATCGCGAAGACCAGGATGACCGCGGTGTTGGCGAACGCCGAGAGCATCCGGCCGTCCTCGAAGGCCGTCGCGTAGTTGTCGAAGTTGAGCAGGTTGCCGGGGAGCGAGAGCGCCCCGCCGTCGCCGGCCATCTCCTCCTGGGTCTTCAGCGAGGTGAGGAAGACCACCAGCAGCGGAAGCACCACCACCACGGCGGCCCCGGCCAGTGACAGATAGGTCAGCGCGCGTGCGGCGACGACCGCCTTCATACGAGGTCACCCGCCTTGTCGTCCGGTACGAGCGTCCGCTGCACCCAGGTCACCGCGAGCACGATCACAAGCAGCACCACCGCCGCCGCCGAGGCCAGCCCCGTCTTGTTGAACGTGAAGGCCAGGTCCACCGTCTGGATCACGAACGTCTCGGTGCCGGTCGCGCCGCCCGTCATGATGTACGGGATCTCGAAGACCGCGAGCGAGCCGGATATCGCCAGGATCACGCTGAGGCTGATCACCGGCCGGATGCCGGGCGCGATGATGTGCCGGAACTGCTGCCAGCGGTTCGCGCCGTCCAGCTCGGCGGCCTCGTACAGCTCGCCCGGGATGGACTGGATCGCGCCGAGGAACAGCACGAAGTTCAGCCCCATGAAGCGCCAGACCGACACTCCGGCCAGCGAGAGGTTGGCGGAGGTGGAGTCCCCGAGCCAGGCGCGGTCGGGCTCGTCGCCGAAGAGGCCGAAAAGCGCGTCGAGGGTGCCGCCGTCCTGGAAGAAGTAGAGGAAGACGAAGCCGATGGCGACACCGTTCACCAGGTACGGGAAGAAGAGGATGCCCTTGAAGAGGTTGCGGAAGCGGACGTTGAAGCTGAGCACGGTGGCGAAGTACAGTGCCAACACGATCTGCACCGCGGAAGCGGCGAGGTAGTAGCCGCTGACGAAGAAGACCTCGAAGAGTTCGGACCGGGTGAAGAGGTCGGCGTAGTTCTCCGTGCCGACGTAGTTCAGCTCCGGGCTCAGCCCGTCCCAGTCGGTGAAGCTGTACGCGACCATGTTGGCGACGGGCGCGTAGGTGAACGTGATCAGCAGGGCAAGCGGGGCGGCGAGGAACAGCCAGGGCACCACACCGCCCCGCAGCCGGCGCCTCAGCGCACTCACCGGTAACCCAGCTCCTCGGCGGCGCCCGTCCAGCGGTCGGAGAGGCCCGCGAAGAGGTCGTCGGGGCTGCCGTCCTTCGCGCCGCGGGCGATGTCGACCAGCTCCTGACGGTAGTCGGGGTCATCGATGCCGACCTCCGAGGCGTCGTCCAGCTCCTTCAGCTCGGCGCCCTTGGACTGGTCCAGCTCCAGCAGCCGCACGTCCTGCTTCTCGAACTCGGCGAGCACGCCGGGCAGGGGGGCGTCGCGCAGGGTGGAGACGTTCATGTTGTCCTCGGGGTAACCGGACTTCTCCGCGAACCAGTCGACCCAGGCGCGCGCGGCCTCCTTGTGCCCGGAGTGGATGCTCACCGCCTGCTGGTAGTCGGGGGAGAGGCCGGCGCAGAACGCGCCGTCGACCTGCTGCGGGAACGGCATGAAGCCGATGTCGTCCGGGTCCGTGCCGGCCTGTTCGGCGGCGTCGCGCATCTGGACGACGGCCCAGGAGCCGAGGAACATCGTGGCGATCTCGCCCGTGGCGATCCGCGGCTTGGAGCCCTCCCAGTTGGTGGTGGTCGGGTCCTTCTCGGCCAGGCCCTCGTCCACGATGTCGTACAGCAGGGTGTCCACGGTGCGTACGGTGCCGCCCTCGGCGAAGGGGTCGCCCTCGACCACCTCGACGTCCGCCCGCTCGTCGCAGGTGGCGGAGGCATGCGCGGGCCACCACTGGGCCAGCGGCCAGGCGTCCTTGAAGTTGGTGTAGTACGGGACGGCGTCGGTCCGGTCCCTGACGGCCCTGAGGTCGTCGAGGAACTCCGCCGGGGTGGTGGGCCATGCGGAGACGCCGGCCTGCTCCCAGACACGCTTGTTGTAGACGAAGCCGGGGACGCTGCCGTAGATGCTGACGCCGTAGACCTCGCCGTCGACGGTGGAGTAGTCGGTGAAGCGGAACTTCTCGCTGCGCTCGGACTGCCTGCCCAGCGAGGCGAAGAAGCGCGGGTAGTCGTTCTTCTTCACGGTGCCCGGGATCATGAGCACGTCGCCGTAGTCGTCCGAGTTCATCCGGGTCTTGACTTCGCCCTCGTAGTCGGTGACCCCGTCGAACTCGACCTTGACGTGGGGGTACGTCTTGCGGAACTCGGCCGCGTACTCGTCCATCGTGCCGTCCTCGACGAGATCGGTGCGATGGGTGATGACCTCGATCGTGCCGGAGACCTTCTCCGGGTCCTCGACCGCCTTCGCCTCCTCCTTCTCCGACGAGGCCCCGCTGCCCGTGCAGCCGGCGGTCGTCGCCAGTGCGGCGGCCAGCAGCGCACCGGCGAGCGCCCTTCCGTTCATCGTCACCATCTCCGTTCCTGAGCCCGGCCCGCGATGCTAAACCGGTAGAGTGAGGCTCCTTTTCTTGACGAGGAACCATCCCCTAGCTCGACGGTGACGTCAACCTCTCTGACACTGAAACAACTTGACCGGTTTATGGACACGGCCGGGAGGGGCGGCTACGTTGGCGCGAGACGCGAGATTGGAGCACCCATGAAGGACGTCATCCCGCTCACCGACGGCTGGACCCTGCGGCACGGCAGGGACCGGATGCCGGCGCGGGTGCCGGGCTGCGTCCACACGGACCTGCTCGCCGCCGGGGTCATCCCCGATCCGTACCTCGGCACCAACGAGACCGACGTCGCCTGGGTCGGCCGGCGGGACTGGACGTACGAGACGGAGATCGCGCCCTACGCGGGGCCGCACGAACGCACCGATCTCGTCTTCGACGGCCTGGACACCGCCGCCGCGCTCACGCTCGGAAGCGAGCCGCTCGGCGCCACCCGCAACATGCACCGCGGCTACCGCTTCGACGTCACCGGCGGCTCCGGCCCGCTCACAGTGACCTTCACCTCCGCCTACGCCGAGGCCGAGGCGGTACGCGCCCGGACGGGCGACCGGCCCAACGCGTATCCCGAACCCTTCCCGTTCATCCGCAAGATGGCCTGCTCCTTCGGCTGGGACTGGGGCCCGGCGCTGGTCACCGCCGGCATCTGGCGGCCGGCCCGGCTGGAGCGCTGGAGCACCGCGCGGCTGGCCCGGGTTCGCCCGCTGGTGACGGTCGACGCCGACGGCACCGGCCGCGTCGAGGTGCACCTCGGCATCGAGCGCACCGCCGCGGGCGCGCACCGCCCGCTCACCGTCCGGGCCCGCGTCGGCGGCGCCGAGGCCACGGCGGCGGTGGCGGGCACGGACGCCGCTCTCGGACTCACCGTCGACCGCCCCGAGCTGTGGTGGCCCCGCGGCTACGGCGGCCAGCCCCTTCACGAGCTGGAGGTCACCCTCCACGACGGCACCACCGCCGCCGCCCCGCCCCTGGACTCCTGGACCCGCCGCGTCGGCTTCCGCACCGTCCGCCTCGACACCTCCGCCGACGCCCACGGCTCCCGCTTCACCCTCGTCGTCAACGGCGAACCCCTCTTCGCCCGCGGCGTCAACTGGATTCCCGACGACGCCCTGCCGTCCCGCGTCACCCCCGCCCGCTACCGCGAGCGGCTGCGGCAGGCGGCGGACGCCGGCGTCGACCTCGTACGCGTCTGGGGCGGCGGCATCTACGAGAGCGACGACTTCTATGCCGCCTGCGACGAACTCGGCCTCATGGTCTGGCAGGACTTCCCCTTCGCCTGTGCCGCCTACCCCGAGGAGCAGCCGCTCCGCGGGGAGATCGAGGCGGAGGCCCGCGACAACGTCGTCCGCCTCATGCCGCACCCGTCGCTGGTGCTGTGGTGCGGCAACAACGAGAACCTGTGGGGGTTCCGCGACTGGGACTGGGAGGAGGAACTCGCCGGCGACTCCTGGGGCGAGGGCTACTACCTCGGCGTGCTCCCGCGGGTCGTCGCCGAGCTGGACCCCACGCGCCCGTACTGGCCGGGCAGCCCCTGGTCCGGGTCCTGGGGCCACCACCCCAACGACCCGGCGCACGGCAACCATCACGACTGGGAGGTGTGGAACCGCGCCGACTACACCGACTACCGCACCGCCGTCCCGCGCTTCGCCGCCGAGTTCGGCTGGCAGGCGCCGCCCGCCTGGGCCACCCTGCGCCGGGCGCTCGGCGACGGTCCGCAGCTCGCCGCCCGCTCGCCCGCCATGCTCCACCACCAGAAGGCCGATGACGGCAACGGGAAGCTGGAGCGCGGTCTCGCCCGCCACTTCGCGGTCCCCGACGGGACCGCCGACTTCGCCCGCTGGCACTATCTGATGCAGGTCAACCAGGCCCGCGCGATCTCCGCCGGCATCGAGCACTGGCGGTCCCACTGGCCGGTGTGCGCGGGCACGGTGCTCTGGCAGCTCAATGACTGCTGGCCGGTCACCTCCTGGTCCGCCGTCGACGGCGACGGCCGCCTCAAGCCGCTCTACCACGAGCTGCGCCGGCTCTACGCCGACCGGCTGCTGACCGTACGCGAGGGGGGCGGGCCGGCGGGCGGTCTGGAGGTGGCCGTGGTCAACCAGGCCGCGGAAGCCTGGTCCGGCACGCTCACGCTGCGGCGCACGGCGGTCGACGCCGGCGTGGTCGCCCGGGCCGAGGTCGCGTTCGCCGCGGGGCCGCGGTCCGTCGCCGTCGTGCCGGTACCGGACGGGCTGCCGCCGTCGGCCGCGTCCGGGAAGGAGCTGCTGGTCGCGGAGACGGACGGGCTGCGGGCCCTGCACTTCCCGGTGCGGGACAAGGACTTCGCCTACCCCCGTCCGGAGTTCGGCGTCGCGGTGGTACGCGCCGGGGCCGGAGACCCGGATAGGGTCGACGTCGTGGTCACCGCCCACACTTTCCTCAGAGACCTGCTGCTGCAGCCCGACCGGCTCGACCCGGCCGCCACCGCCGACCGGGGTCTGCTGACGCTGCTGCCCGGCGAACGCGCGACCATCGCCGTCCGCGGCTGGACCGCGCCCGCGGCCACCGGCGCGCCGGACGGGGACGATCCCGCCGTCGCCGCCGTGCGTGCCGCGCTCTTCTGCGTGGAGCCCGCGTGAGCGGCGGCCCGCCGGTCAGGGTGACGATCAAGGACGTCGCCGCCCGCGCCGGGGTCTCCAAGGGCGCCGTCTCACTGGCCTTCAACAACCGGCCGGGCCTCGCCGACGCCACCCGCGACCGGATCTTCGCCGCCGCCCGCGAGCTGGGCTGGGCGCCGAACCTCGCCGCCCGCTCGCTGTCCAGCTCCCGCGTCGACGCCGTCGGCCTGGCGATCTGCCGCCCGGCCCGGCTGCTCGGCCTGGAGCCGTTCTACATGGAGTTCGTCTCCGGGATCGAGAGCGTGCTCGCGGAGCGGTCGTGCTCGCTGCTGCTGCGGCTGGTCCGCGACGTGCACGAGGAGCTGGCGCAGCAGGAGCGGTGGTGGAAGTCCAAGCAGGTGGCCGGGTCGATCCTGGTGGACTTCCGTACCGACGACCCGCGAGTGGCGGGGGTCGGCGCACTCGGCATGCCGGCGATCGCCGTCGGCCACCCGTCGCTGACCGGCGGCTTCCCCTCGCTGTGGACGGACGACGCCACCGCCGTCGCGGAAGCCGTGCGCTACCTGGCCGCCCTCGGCCACCGGCGCATCGCCCACGTCGGCGGCGCCGCGGAGCTGGGCCACAGCGCGATCCGTACCACCGCATTCGCGGCCACCGTCCGCGAACTCGGCCTGGACGCGGGCCTGCAGACGCCCACCGGCTTCTCCGGTGAGGACGGCGCCCGCGCCACCCGTACCCTGCTGGCCTCCTCCGAGCGGCCCACGGCGATCCTCTACGACAACGACATCATGGCCGTCGCCGGCCTGTCGGTCGCCTCCGAAATGGGCCTGTCGGTGCCCGCGGACCTCTCGCTCCTCGCCTGGGACGACTCGCAGTTGTGCCGGCTGACCCACCCCACGCTCTCCGCGATGAGCCACGACGTGCACGGCTTCGGCGCTGAGGTGGCGCGGGCGCTGTTCGACCTGATGACCACCGGCGTGGCCGAGTCCCGGCAGGTGCCGACTCCGGCCCTCACGCCGCGCGGCTCGACGGGTCCGCCAAGCGGCTGACGTACCGGTCCGGGTGCCGGGTGCCGTGCGGACTTCTGCGGTCCGGGGCGGCACCCTGCCCTCCCTCCGCGCCGTCTACGACGACGGCTCGTTCGGCCGATCGGGTGAACGGACAGCGGGCGGTGGCCGCCGGGTGGTGCACTCCGGCGCCGTCGGCTCATAGTGGCCATATGCGGACATGTGTACGCATAACGACCGTCGCTGACCGAGGGAGTCCGACATGCCCCGAGCGGTGAGGTTCGATGACTACGGTGATGTGGACGTCCTGCGGGTCGTGGACGTCGAGCGCCCGGTCCCCGGCCCGGACGAGGTACTGGTCCGGGTGCGGGCCGCCGGAATCAACCCGGGGGAAAGCGCGATCCGGGAGGGCCTGCTGGACGCGCTGTGGCCGGCGACTTTCCCCTCCGGTCAGGGCAGTGACCTGGCCGGTGTGGTCGAGGAACGCGGCGAGCAGGTACGGAACGTCGCAGTGGGGGACGAGGTCATCGGGTACTCCGACGACCGCGCCAGCCACGCCCAGTACGTCGCGGTACCGGCCGCCAACATCACGCTCCGGCCCCCGGGCGTCCCGTGGGAGGCCGCCGGAGCCCTCCCCGTCGCCGGCACCACCGCCTACGCCGCGGTGCGGGCGGTGGGTGCCGCTCCGGGCGACACCGTCGTGGTCGCCGGCGCGTCCGGCGGTGTGGGCACGCTCGCCGCGCAACTGGCCCGCGACGCCGGCGCCTCGGTGATCGGCCTGGCCGGCCCGCACCACCACGACTGGCTGGCCGCGCACGGCATCACCCCGGTCGCATACGGCGAGGGCGCCGCCGAGCGCGTCCGCCAGGCCGCGCCGAACGGAGCCCCGAACGCGTTCATCGACACGTTCGGCGCCGACTACGTCCGGATGGCCGTCGAGGACCTGGGCATCCGGCCCGAGCGGGTGGATACCATCATCAACTACCCCGACGCCCAGCGCTACGGCACCCGGACCGACGCCAACGCCCAGGGGGCCAGTGCCGACGTGCTGGCGGAGCTGGGCGGCCGGATCGCCGACGGCGACCTCGACCTGCCCATCGCCCGTACCTACCCTCTGGAGCAGGTGCGTGATGCCTACCGGGAACTCGAACGCCGCCACACCCTCGGCAAGATCGTGCTGGTGCCCTGACCGCGCGACCGCCTGAGCCTTTCCCCGCTTCCTTCGGGCTCCGCAGCGTGCCCGGCCCGGTTCGGTTGCGGGCCGGGCACGCTGTCGCTCCGTGGTCCCACCGGCGCCTACCCGGCCGCTCTCCGTTCCCGGATGGACCATCGCCACGTGCGGGAACGACACCACCGCACGAGACTGAGCATGTGTCCGAGCAAAGTGATCGGCGGGCCCGTCCCGCCACGAAGTCCCCCTCGAAGCGATCCTCCGCATCCGAGACCGCCGACGCGGTCGAGGGGCCCGAGGACGCCGCCCGTCGTGCGCGCCGCAGTCTGGCGCGCCTCATCGGCCACCGGACCGAGGGCGTGTCGGCCGTGCGCCGCGCAGAAAAGGGCTGGCGGGTGAACGTGGACGTGCTCGAGGTACCGCGGATCCCGGATACCACCAGTCTGCTGGCGACCTACTCGGTGGAACTCGACAGCGGGGGCCGCCTCGTCGAGTACGAGCGAATCAGGCGCTACCGGCGCGGCGGCGGGACGACCGACGGCATCTACGTCGCCCCCTGAAAGAGGAAGAGCCTATGCCGACGACCACCACCACGTACGCCGAGGCCGCGGTCTGCGTCCCGCGCGCCGGAACCCTCTACGACGTCCTCGAGCTGATCCTCGACCGCGGCATGGTCATCGACATCTTTGTCCGGGTGTCGCTCGTGGGCATCGAGATTCTCAAGATCGACGCTCGCATCGTGGTCGCCAGCGTCGACACCTACCTCCGCTTCGCCGAGATCTGCAACCGCCTCGATCTCAACGACGACCCCTCCACCAGGAGTCTCCCCGACCTCTTCTCCGGCATGTCCACCGGCGGTGCTGTCGCGGGCGGCGCCAAGAAGACGGTCAAGGCCATCGGCAGCCAGGTCAAGGAGGCGATCGGCGTGGACGACGACGAGGACGAGGACGGGGAGGACGAGGAGGAGAGGGAGGAGGCCCCGCCGCGCAAGCGCGGATCGGGCACCCGCTCCAAGTCGGCCAGGAAGACCGCCTCGACATCCTCCGGCCGTTCGAGCCGGCGCTCCAGGGCGGCGTGAGCGGTGGCGCCCTCTCCGCTCTACGTGTACGCCGTCGTCGAGGCCGGTCTGGTACTGCCACCCGGCCTCCGCGGCGTGGGCAGGCCGCCGGCCCCGGTCCGGCTGCTGCCCGCGGGCGAGCTGGCGGCGGTCGTCAGCGATGTGCCCCCCGATCTGCGGGCGCGCAGGCGCGATCTGACCGGCCACCAGGATCTGCTGCTGTCCCTGTGCGCGGTGGCCCCCGTGCTGCCGATGCGGTTCGGGACGGTCACCGACGGCGCGGAGAGCGTGCGACGTGCCCTCGACGCGGAGGCTTCGGCGCACCTCGCGACCCTGCGGCGGCTGGAGCGCCGCACCGAGATGAACCTCAAGGCGATGCCGGCACAGGGTGGCGTGCAAGCCCTCGTCCGGGACGACGCCGCGGTGCGGCGGCTGGCCGCGGACGTGCGCGGCCGGCCGTCCTACGAGGGCAACGTACGACTCGGCTCGGCGATCGCCGAGGGTCTCCGCCGGCGCGCCGCTGAGGCCGCCGGCCGCGTCGCGCAGGAACTGGCGGACCTCGCCGACGAGTGTGTCCAGGGCGCCGAAGTCCCCGGGTGCGTGCTCAACACCTCCTTTCTCGTGCCGCGCGCGCACGCGGAACGGTGCAGAGAGCTGGTCGACCGGAGGGCGGCCGAGCTGGGGGACCGGGTGGAGCTGAGGCTGACGGGCCCGCTGCCCTGCTACAGCTTCGTCCCCCGGGAGGGGAGCCGTGCCGCCGCCGGTGCCGCCCCGGGCCGTACGGCGGTGAGGGGCTGACATGGGTCTGCTGAGCGGAATGCTGCTTCTGCCGCTGGCACCGGTGCGGGGCGTGGAGTGGGTGGCGAACCGGCTGCTCGACGTCGCGGACCGCGAACTGTACGACCCGGACACGCTGCGGGCTCAGCTTGCCGAGCTGAACCGGGCGTACGAGGCGGGGGAGCTCGGCGAGGAGGAGTTCGAACGCGAGGAGGAGCGCCTCCTCGACCTGCTGGAGCAGTCCGGCACCACCCTCCCGGTGACGCCCGGCATTCCCGGAAATCCCGGCGATTCCGACAACCCTCCGAGTTCAGGAAGTGGGTCATGACGGACAGTTGCAAGAAGACCATGCTCGCCGGAGTCGCCGGAGGCTACCTCCTCGGCAGGACGAAGAAGGCCAAAGCCGCACTCACCCTCGCCGCCATCGTCGCGGGGGGCCGCCTCACGCCCCGGGACCTGCTGCAGAAGGGGGCCGGGAAGATCACCGAGAAATCCCCGGTCGACGGGCTGTCCGGCCAGGTCAAGGACCAGATGATGACGGCGGCCCGGACCGCGGTCAGCTCGCTCGTCGACCGCCGGATCACGTCCCTCACCGACTCCCTTCGCGAGCGTACGGACCGCCTGGGCGTGCTGGGGGCAGAGCGCGGCACGCCTGAAACCGAGGGCGAGGAGGGCGAGGAGGGCGAAGAGGGCGAAGAGGGCGAAGAGGGCGAGGAGGGCGAGGAGCGCGACCGGCGTGCCCCCGCCGCGAAACGGCGGCCCCCGGGCCGTAGGGAGCAGGAGCGCAAGGCCGGCTCCGCCGCGGCCGGGCCACGGAAGAAGGGCCCCTCCCGCGACGGCGGGGACGACGGCGACGGCAGCCGCGGCACCGCGAGGAGAAAGACCCAGGGCACCGAGAAGGGCGCGGGCAAGAACACCGGCAAGAAGTCGGCCGACCGGCCGCGCAGGAGGTAGCGGTCATGACACCACAGCGCAAGAGCCCCGACACAGACGACGGTCCCGCCTCCACGCCGCTGGAGCAGTTGCGCGCCGGAGTCAAGGACTACCTGGGGGCCCTCGGTAAGCACGCGGTCGGTAAGGCCACCGACAAGCTCACCGACCTCGCCGACCCCGGCAAACTCGCGCGCGGCGGCGGTCCCCTCGCCGAGACCGCCGCCCGCGCCGCCAAGGGCGAGAATCCCGTCAAGGCACTGACCGTCGAGAAGGCCAAGGAGGCCAAGGACAAGGTCACGGGCAAGGCGAAGGAAGCCCTCGGCGCTGAGGACGGCGGGAGCAAGCCGGGCGACCTCAAAGCGATCAACATCATCGAGCACGTCGACATCGGGCGGCCGCTGCGCGTGGTCTACGACCACTTCACGCAGTTCGAGGAGTTCGGCGGCTTCATGAACGGCGTCAGCAACGTCACCCGGGACGAGGAGGACGAGACCAAGTCCACCTGGAAGGTGCGCGTCTGGCCCTCCAGCCGCACCTACGACGCGACCGTCTCGGAGCAGGTTCCGGACCAGCGGATCGTGTGGTCGTCCGAGGGCTCGAAGGGGACGACCAGCGGTGCCGTGAGCTTCCACCGCCTGGACGACGAGTTGACGCGTGTCACCGTGGTCGTCGAGTACTACCCGTCCGGGTTCGTCGAGAAGACCGGCAACATCTGGCGCGCCCAGGGCCGGCGGCTCCGGCTCGACCTCAAGCACTTCCAGCGCTACGTCACGCTCCAGTCGGAGGACGCGGAGGGCTGGCGCGGTGAGATCCGCGACGGGGAGGTCGTCCGCAGCCACGAGGAGGCTTTGGAGGAGGAGGAAAGAGAGCAGGACGAGGGGGAGGACGACGAGGAGTCGTACGAGGACGAGGACGAGGACGAGGAAGACGAGGAAGAAGACGAGGGCGACGAGGACGAGGACGAGGACTACGAAGACGAGGAGGACGAGGAGGACGAGGAGGACGAAGAGGATGAGGAAGAGGATGAGGAAGAGGATGAGGAAGAGGAAGAGGATGAAGACGACGAGGAGGACGAGGGCCGCCAGCGGCGGCGAGGGGGCCGACGGGCGTGACGGACCGCACCGCTGATCGACCCCTCTCCCACTCTCCCTCCACCCCCTCGGGACCGGCCAACCTGGCCGACATCCTGGAGCGCGTGCTCGACAAGGGCATCGTCATCGCCGGAGACATCAAGATCGACCTGCTCGACATCGAGTTGCTGACCATCCGCCTCCGCCTGTTCGTCGCGTCCGTCGAGACGGCGAAGAAGGCCGGCATCAACTGGTGGGAGACCGACCCGGCGCTCTCCACCCGCGCCCATCGTGAGGCGGTCGAGGAGGAGAACCAGCGACTGCGCGAGCGAATCGCGGAGCTGGAGGCGGGCGCGAACGGCGCCCCACACCCGCGCGAACGGGAGGGCTGGAAGGCCGTACGGAAGGGGCACCACTGATGACCGGGACGGTACGTGCGACGGCCCCGCCGGACGCACCCGCCGCAACCGCCACGTATGTCTACGCCGTCTGCCGCGGCGGTGACGGGGCCGCCCTGGCCGCACTTCCCGGGCAGGCGCCCGGCAGGCCCGTACGGCTGCTGCGGTTCGGCGAGCTCACGGCCGTGGTGCAGGACGTGCCGGCCGCGGAGTTCGGCGAGGACGCCCTGCGCGAGCGGCTGACGGACCGTACGGAGCTGGAACGCTGCGCTCGCGCCCACCACGAGGTCATCGCCGCCGCGGCCGCCGCCGCACCGGTCCTCCCCTTCCCGCTGGCGACGATCTACCGTGGCGACGCGCGGGCCGCGACCGCGCTCCGCGCCGACCGTGACCGCTTGACCGCCGCCCTCCGCCGCATCACCGGCCGGGCGGAGTGGGGCGTGAAGGTCTATGCGCGGCCGGCCGAGCGCCCCGCCGCGACCGACGGGCACCCGCCGGAACGCGCGGACCGCGAGGACGTGCCGGCCCGCCGCCCCGGTCACGCGTATCTGGACAGGCTGCGCGGTGTACGGCATGAGCGGGAGCGACGGCAGGAGGCCGGTCTGCGGGCCGCCGAGGTGGTGGAGCGGGCCTTCGCCGATCTCGCCGTCGCCGGGCGGCGGCTGCGTCCGCATGACACCCACCTCACCCCCGGTCGCGGCGCGCATCTGTTGAACGCCGCCTATCTCGTCGCCGAGACGCGCGCCGGTGAGGTCGTCGCCACCGTACGGCGGCTGCGGCGGAGTCCGCGGTGCCGGGACGTCGAGATCGAGCTGACCGGCCCGTGGGTGCCGTACTCGTTCGTGGACGAAGGGGTGACCGATGCCGGTCGGTGAACACGTCGGCGAGATCGTCCCCTGGGAGGGGCCGGAGAGCGGCGCACCCATCGGGGTACCGCTGGTGGATCTGCTCGACCGCGTGCTCAGCACCGGCATCGTGGTCAGCGGCGACCTCGTACTGGCGATCGCGGAGGTGCCGCTGGTACGGGTCTCCCTGCACGCGCTGCTGTCGTCCGTCAACGAGCGTGTGCCCGCGCCGTGGGGAGACGGTGGTCCGCTGTGACGGTGACCTCGCACCCGCCGGCCCGCGGGCCGGCGGCCGGCCGGCTGGATCTCGACCCCGACCAGGTCGGCCGCGACCTGGTCTCCCTCGTTCTGACCGTCGTCGAACTGCTCCGCCAGCTCATGGAGCGGCAGGCGCTTCGCCGCTGCGATCAGGACGACCTCACCGACGAGCAGGTGGAACGGATCGGTACGACTCTGATGCTGCTCGACGCACGTATGGACGAGCTCTGCGCGCAGCACGGGCTGACCCGCGACGACCTGAACCTCGACCTCGGGCCGCTCGGCACCCTGCTCGAACGCTGAGCGCGCGCGGGGTCACGGTGACGGCGCGGCCGCCGCCCGGCTGTCGCGTGGCCGGCGAGCAGCCGCGGGCCCCTCCACCGCTGGAAGACCAACGCGGCATTCCCGCCGACGACCCGGAACGGGGCCGTACCCGGCGGCGACGGGTCCGGCCCCGCGGCGCTGCCGCGGCGGCGCCCGGCGCGGGGCGGGTCAGTTGTTGGGCGTCGCCATGCTGATGTCGCTCAGGGCGGACAAGGGGTCGCGTTCCACGGCCACGTCTCCCAGCGAGACGACCCCGAGGAGGCCGCCGCCGTCGTCGACGACCGGCAGCCGGCGCAGCGCGTGCTCACGCATCAACTCGACCGCGCGGTCCACCCGTTCGCCGGGCCCGACGCTGACCGGCCCCTGGCTGCACGCGTCGGCGACGGGGGTGCGGCCGGGGTCCCGGCCCGAGGCGAGGACCCGTACGACGAGGTCGCGGTCGGTGACCACCCCGCGCAGCTTGTCACCCTCGGTGACGAGGACGGCGCCGATGTCGTCGTCGCGCATCCTGCGGGCGACCTCGGGTACCGCGGTGCCCGTGCCCACCGCGACCGGGGCCGCGGTCATGATCTCGTGAACCTGCTGGTCGGTCATGGCTGTCTCCTTCGGCTACGGGCTCGACGGCCCGGTGCCGTCGAGCCGGACCGTCCCGGTACCCGGCAGCGGGCAGTCCAGACACCGTCCGCCGGGTCAGCCGGCGGGCGCGGGCCGGTCGCCGGCGAGCACCCGGACCGTCCGCAGCCGGGGGTCGGCGGCGTCCGGGACGTACATGCCGGCGCGGATCCCGCCGGCCAGATAGTCCAGTACCGCGCTGTTCAGCCGTTCCCCGGGCAGGGCGACGGGGATCCCCGGCGGGTAGGGCGTGAGCATCTCGGCCGCCACCCGGCCCGCGGCCTCGGCGAGCGGTACGTCCGCGACGGCACCGAAGTAGGCGTCGCGCGGCAGGCAGGTCTGTTCCAGGCGCAGTTCGGCCGCGGGAGGCACGGTGACGGGCGCCGGCGGGCGGAGTTCCGCGGCGTGCGCGGCGAGGTCCCGCAGCGCTTGCAGCAGGGCTGTGGTGGTCGACTCGTCGTCGGCGTGGGTGAGTTGGGTGCTGATGCGGCGGTGGTCCGCGAGGTGGGTGTTGAGCCGGTGGTGCCGGCGCAGCCAGTCGGCCGCGGCGTAGCCCGAGATGCCCAGGCCGGCCAGGTCGACGACGACGGGCAGCGGGTCCAGGTCAGCGGCGAGACCGGTGCCGACGTACTCCGGGCGGCCGTCCACGTGGAGGCCGGGAATCTCCTCGATCCGCGTGCGGACGGTCGCGGCCAGGTCCAGCGCACGGCCGAGGAGCCGGGGCCCGCGCCGGGCCATCTGCCGGCGCCAGCCGTCCAGGCCGGCGTAGATGAGGACCGACGGGCTGGTGGTGCCCAGCAGGTCGGCGCGGGACCCCAGGACCGCCGGGTCGATGAGATCGCCCCGCAGGTGGAACACCGAGCCCTGCTCCAGACCGCTGCCCATCTTGTGAATGCTCGTCACGCACACGTCCGCGCCCGCGTCCATCGCCCAGGTCGGCAGCCGGTCGGAGAAGGGGAGGTGGGCGCCCCACGCCTCGTCCACCAGCAGCGGGCGCCCGCGGCGGTGGCAGATGTCCGCCAGCGCCGCCAGGTCGGCGCACGAGCCGTACGGCGTCGGGCTGGTCACCAGGGCACCGCGGGCGTCGGGGTGCTCGGCGAAGGCCCGCTCGTACGCCGCCGGGGACGGCGGATGCGCCAGGTGCCGCTCCTCGTCGAAGCACGGCTCGACCCACACCGGCCGCAGCCCGGAGAGGATGAGCCCGGAGACCACGGACTTGTGCGCGTCCCGGCCCACCAGCAGTTCCTCGTGCGGGCCCGCCACCGCCAGCATCGCCGCCTTGACCGACAGCGAGCTGCCGCAGGTGGAGAAGAAGGTGTGCTCGGCCCGTACGGCGTCGGCCATCAGCCGCTCGGCCTCGAGCAGCACGCCGCCCGAGGCACGCCTGTCGTCCAGCCCGCTGATCGCCAGCACATCGGAGGCGAACACGGCGTCCCCCAGCACGTCGCGCACCTCGGGATCCGCGCCGCGCGCCTGCTTGTGGCCTGGCGGGGTGAAGGGGAGCAGGCTGTCGCGGTGGTAGCGGCCGAGTGCTTCGAGAACTGGCGCGCGCGAGTGGTCCATGGCTCCGTCCTATCCGGTTGATCGTCGGTGACCGTGCGTTGACGGGCCGCATCACCCGTTCGCAGGACCGTCCGCGTACCCCCGGACAGGGGAGCGACATCCGGCCGTCCGCCCCGCCTGAGCCCGAGTCCGTCGCACGGGGCGAGGTTTGACCGCCGCCCAGGGGGTCACACGGAGCGGGTCATGAGTGCGAAAAGAGACGGCAAGGACGAGACAGGTTCCGGCGACGACCGCGGTGCGGTCCGGCCGGCGGCCCTGGCGGCTGCCGTGCGCGAGGGGTTCGTCGAGCTCACGGGGATGACGCCGGAGGCCGTCAGCTCGCTGAGCCGGAACGGCGACGACGGCTGGACCCTGCATCTCGAAGTGGTGGAGGTGCCGCGCGTTCCGGACACCACAAGCCTGCTCGCCACCTATGAGGTCGGCACCGACTCCGGCGGAAGCGTCACGGGCTACCGGCGCATCCGCCGTTACGAGCGCGGCCGGCCGGATCCCGCATGACGGGCCGGCCGGACGGGAGCGGCCGACACGCGACGGAAGGACAGCGAACATGACCGTGGTACCGGCGCAGCAGACCGGCGGTGGTCGTTCCGGTTCGGGGCTCTACGACGTCCTGGAACTGGTGCTCGACCGCGGGCTGGTGATCGATGCGTTCGTGCGCGTCTCGCTGGTCGGGATCGAGCTGCTGAAGATCGACGTCCGTGTGGTCGTCGCCAGCGTCGACACCTACCTGAGGTTCGCCGAGGCCGCGAACCGGCTGGACCTGGAGGCAGGGCCGAACAAGAGCAAGGGCCTGCCGGAGATCCTCGACAGCACCGTGGAGAGCGGTGCCAGCGCCAAGACGAAGGGCGCGCTGGCCGGTGCCGCCGAGACCCTGTCGGAGTCGTTCTCCCGGGGCCGCGAGCGCGCGGATGAACGCTCGGGTGAGCGCAGCGGCGAACCGGCCGGTGAGCGTGCCAAGCCCGCCCGGCGCACCGCCGGCCGCAGGAAGGAGACGGACGGATGAGCATCTACGTGTACGGATTCGTGCCCGCGGACCAGGCGCCGCCGCCGGAGCGGGTCCCGGGCGTCGGCGAACCGCCGGGCACCGTGCGCTCCGTCCGAGAGGGCGCGCTGGCCGCGCTGGTCAGCGAGGCACCCGCTGATCTCCGCCCGCGCCGCCGTGATCTGATGGCCCATCAGGAGGTGCTGATCGCCGCAGGCGCCGCGGGGAGTGTGCTGCCGCTGCGCTTCGGCTGCCTGGCGCAGGACGAGGACTCCGTGCGGCGGGTGCTGGCCGAGCGCGCCGAGCACTTCCGCGAACGGCTCGGCGCTCTGGAGGGCCACCAGGAGTTCAACGTCAAGGCGGCCCACCGCGAGGAGGAAGTGGTGCGCCTGGTGCTGGCCGAGGAGCCGGAGCTGCACGCCCTCAACGAGGCGCGGCGCGCACGGGGCGACGGCGACTACCGGGAGCGCGTGCGGTTCGGCGAGTTGATCGCCGAGGCGGTGCGGGCACGGCAGGCCGTCGACGCCCGGCGGATCGAGCGGGCGCTGGAGCCGTACGCCGACGGGGCGAGCCCCGGGCCCGGCAGCGACGCGTGGCTGGCGAACATCTCGTTTCTCGTCCCCGACGACAAGGTCGGCGGCTTCAACGAGGCGCTGGACCGGCTGGACGTGACCGAGGCACACCTCGACGTGCGCGCGTACGGGCCGCTGCCGCCGTACAGCTTCGCAGCCGCCGAGCCGGTGCCGGCGGGGCGGCATGCCGGACGGGGCGCGGCCCTTACCGGCCGGGAGTGACCGTGGGCCTGCTGAGCGAACTGCTGAAGCTGCCCGCGGCCCCGGTACGCGGCCCGCTGTGGGTGCTGCGCCAGGTGTCCGCCGAGGCGGAACGCCGGTACTACGACCCCGGCGAGATCCAGCGGGAACTGGCCGCGCTGGAGGCCCGGCTGGACGCCGGGGACATCGACCAGGAGGAATTCGGCCGGAGGGAGGACGAGCTGCTCGACAGGCTGGAGCAGTCGCCCGTCCGGTACCTCGACGAGACAGGACGGACAGAGCTATGACGAATCGGCTTCCGCTGGCGCTGGGAGTGTGCGCCGGCTACGTGTTGGGACGTACCAGAAAGGCCAAACTCGCGCTGACGCTCGCCGGCGCCGCCGCGGGCAGGAAACTGCCGCTCGGCCCGCAGGCGGCGGGCTCCCGGCTCACCGCGCGGCTGACCGACAACCCGCAGGTGAAGCAGGTGCGCGACCAGTTGCGCAAGGACCTCGGCGGCGTCGGCAAGGCGGCGACGGGGGCCCTGCTGGAGCGCCGGGTCGGCGGCCTCGCCGACCGGCTCGAAGAGCGTGCCCGCGGTCTGCAGGACCGGGTGACCGGCGGTCGGGACGAGCGCGACGACGACGCCGGCGGGGCCGACGCGTACGACGCGCGTGACGAGCAGGACGAGGACGGCGAACGCCCGGAACGGAGCGTGGACGACACCGAAGGGCGCGGTACGGCGCCGTCGAAGAAGAAGGCGGCCGGGAAACAGGCGCCGCGCAGGAAGGCCGCGCCGGCGGCGAAGCCGGCGAAGAAGGCCGCTTCGGGCGCGCGGCGGACGGCTTCGTCCGCCGGGAAGAAGGCGGGCAGCGCCACGTCCGCGGGCACGAGAGGAGGCGGTCGCCGTGACTGACGCGAAGACCCCGTCCCTGGTGAAGACGGTGGCCGGCAGTCCGCAGACCGAACGCCTGGTCTCCGCCCTCCAGTCCTACGCCACCGCGCAGTTGCAGCACGCCGCCCTGAACGCCGGCCGCAGACTGGGCGAGACCACCTCGCGGCTGAACGACGCCGCCGAGGGCCGCGGCCCCGGCCTCGGCGACGTGCTCCCGAGCGGCGGCTCGCTGGGCAAGAAGGCGCTGAAGGCGGGCGCGGGCAAGATCAAGGACGGTGTGCTCGGCAAGCTCGGCGCGCTCACCGGGGGCGGCAAGCGGTCCGCGAAGGGCGGCAGCCGCCCGACCACGATCGTCGAGCAGATCGACGTGGGCGTCCCGGTACGCGAGGCGTACGACCAGTGGACGCAGTACGAGGAGTTCAGCCGCTTCGCCAAGGGCGTGAAGAGCGCCTCGGCCACCGGCGACACCGGCTCGGAATGGCAGGCGAAGATCTTCGTCTCCAGCCGGAGCTGGAAGAGCACCACCACCGAGCAGATCCCCGACGAGCGCATCGTCTGGAGTTCGGAAGGCGCGAAGGGCACCACGAAGGGCGTCGTCTCCTTCCACGAGCTGGCTCCCGCGCTCACCCGCGTGCTGCTGATCGTCGAGTACTACCCCAGCGGCCTGTTCGAGAAGACCGGCAACATCTGGCGCGCCCAGGGCCGCCGGGTGCGGCTCGACCTCAAGCACTTCGCCCGGCACCTGTCGATGCAGGGCGAGGCGAGCGGCGGCTGGCGCGGTGAGATCCGCGACGGCGAACTCGTGCGCAGCCACGAGGAGGCGGTCGAGGACGAGGAGGCGGCCGAGAGCGGTGCGCGGTACGCGGACGAGGGGCCGCCGGAGGACATGTACGAGGACGCGGAGGCCGACGCCGAAGCCGGGGCGGAAGACGAGGCGTACGAGGCCGAACACGACCACGAGGCCGAACACGAGGACGAGGACGCGTACGAGGACGAGTACGAGCGGGCCGGCCGATGACCACGGCGTCCCGCCTGCCCGAGCCCTACCCCGCCGGCAACGGCGCCGGCCTCGCCGACATCCTGGAGCGCGTGCTCGACAAGGGCATCGTCATCGCCGGGGACATCAAGATCGACCTGCTCGACATCGAGCTGCTCACGGTCAGGCTCCGGCTCGTCGTGGCTTCGGTCGACAAGGCCAAGGAGATGGGCATCGACTGGTGGGAGGAAGACCCCGCGCTCAACTCCCGCGCCCGCCGCCGCGAGGACGGCCGGCACACGGAGGAGCTGCAGGCCCGCAACGAGCGGCTGGAAACGCGCATCGCCGCCCTCGAAGCGGCCGCCGGCGGCCGGGAGGAGGCGGGCACATGACACGGCTCGCCTACCTGTACGCCGTCACGGGCCGCGGCATCCGGGTGCCTTCGCCGCTGCCGGGCGTCGCCGGGGAACCGGTGCGCCTGAGGGAGCACGGCGAGCTGGCGGGTGTGTGGAGTCCCGTGCCGGCCGCGGACTTCGACGAGGAGCCGCTGCGCGCCCACCTGGAGGACATCGGCTGGCTGGAGCGCACCGCGCGCGCCCACCAGCGAGTCGTCGACGCCGTCTCGGCCCGGGGAGCGGTGCTGCCGCTGCGGATGGCCGTGGTCTACCGCGGCGAGGACGGCGTACGGCGCCTGCTCGCCGACGACCACGACCGCCTCCACGCCGCCCTGCGCCGGCTGGCCGGGCTCACCGAGTGGGGCGTGAAGGTCTATCTGGAAGAGCCCGCGACGGTGGCCCGGCCCGCCGCCCGGCAGCAGCCTTCACCCCGCCCGTCCGGCCGCGACTACCTGCGCCGCCGCATACACAGCCGGGAACGCGAGGAGCAGGACTTCGTACGCGCCGCGCGCCTGTGCCGGCTGCTGCACGCGCAGCTCTCCCGGGTCGCCGAGGAGGACCGGCCGCTGCGCCCGCAGCACGGCGGGATCGGCGGAGGGGGCGGCAGGAACGTGCTCAACGTCTCGTACCTCGTCGCCCGTGAGCGCGAGCAGGAGTTCGTCACGCGCGCACACGAGTCGTCCGTTCCGGGCGTCCGCGTCGAGGTCAACGGCCCCTGGGCGCCCTACTCCTTCGCCACCCCGGGGACGGCGCCGTGACGGCCCCCGCCCGGCCCCCGGCCCCCGCCCCGCATCCGGCCACGGGGCCCGTGGCCCCGCGGCCGACGAGCCTGGTCGACCTGCTGGACCGGCTCCTCGGCGCCGGCGTCGTCATCTCCGGCGACCTCGTCCTGGGCGTCGCCGGCGTCGACCTGGTCCGTATCCGGCTGCACGCACTTCTCGTCTCCGCCGGGACGGCGGCACCCGGGGCCCCGGGACCGGACGACGGCCTGCCCCTGGCCGCGTACCGCGAGGAGGCGCCGTGACGGACCGCCGGCTCGACCTCGACCCGGAGACCGCGCAGCACGACCTCGCCGCCCTCGTGCTGACGGTCGTGGAGCTGCTGCGCCAGCTCATGGAGCGGCAGGCCCTGCGACGCTTCGAGGCCGGCGGCCTCAGCGCCGAGCAGGAGGAAAGCCTCGGGACGACCCTGCTGCGCCTGGACGAGGCGATGGACGAACTGTGCGCACGCCACGGCATCTCACGGGCCGACCTCGGTCTCGACCTCGGCCCGCTGGGCGGCCTCATCGACGAGGTCGGCGATCCGCGCTGACGCCGCGCACGCCCACGCCGGCGCGGCGGGCCGGGGCGGGAGGTGGCCCGGCGCGGTCCCACGGTCACCGAGCGTTCCTCCGCAGAGCTGCCCGGAGGGAGCCGGTCACCCCCTGCCGGGCGTGTCGTCGCCGGTCGGTGACGACACGGCGGCCCCGGCGCCCGGGGCCGCCACCGGACCCGAAGCGTGCCGGGCGGGTCTCCGGGAGCGATGTTGCGTCGCGCCTCATCGGGGAACCCGGAGGTGACAGCAGGCCCGGCTCGGGCACGGCGGAGCATCGGGAGGCGGATATGGCACGGCGGCATCGATTGATCAAGGTCGATCCGGAGCGGGTGTGGAGGGTGCTCGCCGACGGCGGCCGGTACGCCGAGTGGGTGGTGGGCACGGCGTCGTCCGAGCCGGTGCGCGGACAGTGGCCGGAGGTCGCTTCGGCGATCGGGTACGAGATCCGCCTGGGGCCGCTCCGTTTCACCAACGAGACCGTCGTCCGCCGCGCGGTCGAGGGCTCCGTGCTGGAGCTGGAGGCGCACGCGGGCGCGCTGGGCACGGCCCGCATCGCCCTGGAGGTGCATCGATGGGGCTCGTACACGCTGGTCACGGTGGACGAGCACCCGCTGCGCGGTGCGGCCGGCACGCTGCACAACGCGGCAGCCGAGGCGCTGATCCAGCTTCGCCACCGCGCGATGCTCGCCCGCCTGGCCCACATCTGCGAGGCGGAAGCCGAGTCCGCCGCCCCGGTCGCGGCGGGCTCCGGGTCCTCGCGGGCGAACGGGCGGCCGGGGACCCGTGGCTGACGCGGTGGTGGTCGGGGCCGGCCCCAACGGGCTGGTGGCGGCCAACCTGCTGGCGGATGCCGGCTGGAGCGTGACGGTGCTGGAGGAGCAGTCCGTACCCGGCGGTGCGGTGCGCCACGACCGGGGGGTGCACCCGGACTTCGTCCACGACGTGTTCAGTTCCTTCTACCCGCTGGCCGCCGCGTCCCCGATCCTGCGCGGGCTCGGGCTGGAGGAGTACGGGCTGCGCTGGAGCCACGCGCCCGGCGTGGTGGCCCACCCCCTCACCGACGGCCGGTGCGCCGTGCTCGACCGCAGGCCCGAGGCCACCGCCGCGTCACTCGACGCGTTCGCCCCCGGGGACGGTGCGGCGTGGCGGCGTCTGTACGACCTGTGGGAGGACCTCCGCCCGGACATTCTGGCAGCGCTGTTCACCCCCTTCCCGCCCGTCCGGGCGACGGCGCGGCTGGCCCGCCGGCTCGGTGCGGCGGGCGCGCTGCGCCTGTCCCGCAGGCTGGTGCTGCCCGTGCGGCGGTTCGGCGAGGAGGAGTTCGGCGGCGAGGGCGGGCGGATCCTGCTGGCGGGCAACGCGCTGCACGCCGATCTGCCGCCCGAGGCCGCGGGCAGCGGCGGGTTCGGCTGGCTGATGACGATGCTCGGGCAGTCGTACGGCTTCCCCGTCCCGGTCGGCGGGTCCGGTGAGCTTACCCGCGCCCTGGTCGCCCGGCTTGAGCGGCGCGGCGGCACGGTGCGCTGCGGACGGCGCGTGACGGAGGTCGTGGTACGCGGCGGCAGGGCGGTCGGGGTGCGTACCGCGGACGGCGAACCCGCGTCGGCCTCCCGCGCGGTGCTCGCCGACGTCTCGGTGCCCGCGCTGTACGGAGAGCTGGTCGCCGCGGAGCACCTGCCCCGGCAGCTCCTGGCGGACGTACGCCGTTTCCAGTGGGACTTCGCCACCTTCAAGGTGGACTGGGCCCTCGACGGGCCGGTGCCCTGGCAGTGCGCCGGGGCGGTGGGCGCGGGCACCGTGCACCTGGCCGACGGCGTGGACGAACTCACCCGGTTCGCCGCCCAGCTCGCCATGGGCCAGGTGCCCGACCGGCCCTTCCTGCTCTTCGGCCAGATGACGGCCTCCGATGCCACCCGTTCCCCCGCCGGGACCGAGTCCGCCTGGGCCTACACCCACCTCCCGCGGCATATCCGGTCCGACGCCGGCGAGGAGGGCGTCCGCGGCACCTGGAACCGGTGGGACCAGGAGGTCATGGCCGACCGCGTCGAGCGGCAGGTCGAGCGCTTCGCGCCGGGCTTCCGCCACCTCGTACGCGCCCGCCGGGTCCTGGCGCCGCCGACGCTGGAGTCTCTCGACCGCAACCTGAACGGCGGCGCGATCAACGGCGGCACGGCGGCCATGCACCAGCAGCTCTTCTTCCGGCCGGGCCCGGGCACCGGCCGGCCCGAGACCCCCGTGCCCGGGCTGTTCCTCGCCTCCGCCGGCGTCCACCCCGGCGGCGGCGTCCACGGCGCCCCGGGCGCCAATGCCGCGCGGGCGGCGCTGCGGCGCCGGACGCCGGCCGCGCTGACGGCAGTGCAGCGTTTCTTCGCGGGCCACGGCGGTCTGGGGAACGAAGGGTTCTCGGCGCCGCGACGGGCCCCGGGGCGATGAGGAGGCAGCGATGAGGCCGACCGCCGCAGGCAGGTCGCGCGGGCGGAGTCCGCTGGCGGGCCGTACCGTCGTGATCACCGGGGCGGCCCGGGGAGTGGGCGCGGCCCTGGCCCGGGAACTGGCCGGCCGCGGTGCCCGCATCGCCCTGCTGGGCCACGAGGGCACGGCTCTGGACGCGGTGGCGAGCACCCTGCCGACGCCGTCGCTCACCTTCGAGGTGGACGTCACGGACGCGGACGCGCTGCGGGACGCGGCGCGGGCGGTACGGGGCCGGCTGGGCCGCCCGTCGGTCGTGGTCGCCAACGCGGGCATCGCGCAGGCCGGGCTGTTCGAGACGGCGGACCTCGGAACGTGGCGCCGGGTGATCGACGTGAACCTCACCGGCAGCGCACACACCGCCGCCGCCTTCCAGTCCGATCTTGTGCTCACCCACGGCTACTACCTGCAGATCGCGTCCACCGCCGCGCTGGCCGGGATGCCCCTGATGAGTGCCTACTGCGCCGCCAAGGCAGGAGTCGAGGCGTTCGCGCACGCCCTGCGCGCCGAGACGGCGCACCGCGGGATGACGGTGGGCATCGGCTATCTCCACTGGACCGGCACCGACATGATCGATCAGCCGGACCAGGTACCCGCGCTGCGCGAGGTACGCACCCTGCTCCCGCCCCCCGGTCGCCACGTCTCCTCCGCCCACGCGGCCGCCGCCCGCCTCGCGCGGGCCGTCGAGCACCGGCGTACCGCCGTCTACGTTCCCTCCTGGACGCGGGCCGTCCAGGCCGGCCGGGTCGCGTGGCCCGCGCTGGTCGCGCGCCGGGCGCGGCTGCGTTTCAGCGGCACGGAGGGCCGGCCGGTCGGGCAGACCGGGCCCCTGGGGGCAGGCGGCGCCGCCGACGCGCCGGGTCACCGGTGATCGCTTCGCCCGTGCTCGCCGGAGATATGCGGAGCACCCGTCACCCCGGCCCCTGGGGCCATGAAAGTGCCAGGCCGGGGAAGGGGAGTCGTTATGCCATCTTCACCGACCAGTTCTCCCGACGGGCTTCCCACCCGCCGCCTCGCCGTAAAAGTGGAAAACGCAGTCGACGACGACGAGATCTCCTCCGACCTGCTCGCCCACGTATCACGACGGCTGATCGAACTGAGCGAGGAGAACGCTCAGCTCAAACAGGCCATCGAAAGCAGGCCGCTGGTCGACCAGGCACGCGGCATGCTGATCGCCCTGCTGGGGGCCGACGAGGACGAAGCCTGGCAGGTGCTGCTGGAGACCTCCCAGCACGCCAACGTCCCGCTGCGGCAGGTCGCAGAAGCGCTCATCGCCACCGCAACAGGCACGCCGGTCCCCGAAGACCTGCGCATCCCCCTGCGCGAAGCCATGAAGAGATTCCGCCGGGGCGGCCGGCGCGGCACGCCCGGCGAGTGAGCCGCGCGTCGCCGCGGTCGCGGGAACTCCCGGCGATCCCGGGGACCCCGCGACCGCGGCGCGTCACTGTTCCCGGCCGGTGCCGGGGTCCTCGCGGCGACCGCCGCCCGGGAGCATCTCCTGGACCTTGGACTTGACGCCCTGGCGGACCATCGCGGCGCGGTCGCTGTCGCCCTTGAGCACGGACACCGCGGCGGCCTCGATCTGCTCGAAGGACGCGTGCGGAGGGATGGGGGGCACGGCCGGGTCGGTACGGAAGTCCAGGACGTAGGGCCGTTCGGCGGCCAGGGCCCTCTCCCAGGCGCTCTGCACCTCATCCGGCTTCTCCACCCGTATGCCGCCCAGGCCCAGGGAGCGTGCGAAGTCCGCGTACGCGACGTCGGGCAGGGACTGCGAGGGCAGGAACTGGGGTGCGCCGTTCATGGCGCGCATCTCCCAGGTGACCTGGTTGAGATCCTGGTTGTTGAACACCGCCACGATCAGCCGCGGGTCTTCCCAGTCCTGCCAGTACTTCTGGATCGTGATCAGCTCGGTGAGGCCGTTCATCTGCATCGCACCGTCGCCGACCAGGGCGATCGCGGGGCGCCCGCCGAGGGCGAACTTCGCCCCGATCGCGTAGGGGACGCCGGGGCCCATGGTGGCCAGGGTGCCGGACAACGACCCCCGCATGCCGTCGCGCAGCCGCAGGTGGCGGGCGTACCAGTTGGCGGCCGAGCCGGAGTCGGCGGTGAGGATGACGTTCTCCGGCAGCAGGCCGTTCAGGCTGTGCACCACGTACTCGGGGTTGATCGGGTCGGCCTCGACCGCGGCACGCCGCTCCATGACCTCCCACCAGCGCGCGTTCTTCTGCTCGATCGTCCTGCGCCAGTCGCCGTCCTGCTCCTGCCGCAGCATCGGCAGGAGCCGCTGCAGCGTCGCGCGGGCGTCGCCGACGAGGTTGACCTCGAACGGATAGCGCAGCCCGACCATGTGCGGGTCGACGTCGATCTGCACCGCGCGCGCCTGGTCGTACTCGGGGAGGAACTGGCTGTAGGGGAAGCTGGAGCCGATGACCAGCAGCGTGTCGCAGTCCCGCATCAGCTCGTACGAGGGCCGTGTGCCCAGCAGGCCGATCGCGCCGGTGACGTAGGGAAGATCGTCATCAAGCACGTCCTTGCCGAGAAGCGCCTTGGCCACGCCGGCCCCCAGCCGGTCGGCGACCTCCATGACCTCCCGCCGGGCGCTGCGCGCCCCCTGGCCGACGAGGACGGCGACCTTCTCGCCCGCGTTCAGCAACTCCGCGGCGCGCGCGAGGTCCGCATCGGCCGGGACGGGGGCGTAGTTCGCCATGTCCAGGCTGGAGGGCACCATCTTGAACGCGTGCTCGGGAGCGGAGTAGTCGAGTTCCTGTACGTCGGCGGGGATGATGAGGGCGGTCACGGTGCGGCGGGCGATGGCGGTGCGCATGGCGCGGTCGAGCACGTTGGGCAGTTGCTCCGGGACGGTGACCATCTCGCAGAAGTCCGAGGCGACGTCCTTGTAGAGGCTGAGGAGATCGACCTCCTGCTGGTAGGACCCGCCCATGGCACTGCGGTTCGTCTGGCCGACGAGGGCGACGACGGGCACGTGGTCGAGTTTGGCGTCGTAAAGGCCGTTGAGGAGGTGAATCGCACCGGGGCCCGAGGTGGCCGCGCACACGCCGACCCGGCCGGAGAACTTGGCGTAGCCGACGGCCTGGAAAGCGGACATCTCCTCGTGCCGGGCCTGGACGAACCGGGGATCGTTGTCGGCCCGGCCCCACGCGGCGAGGAGGTCGTTGATGCCGTCACCGGGATAGGAGAAGACGTGCTCGACCTTCCACGCGCGCAGGCGCTCGAGGAGGTAGTCGGAGACTTTGGTCGACATGCAGTCGCCCTTTCGGTCGTGCAGGCCCTAGCGGGAGAGAGCACCCGGCGGCGGTTCGCCGGCGGCCGGGGCGCACCGGGGCCGGGCGGCGGGCCGGAGGACTACCGGCACGAAGACGCACGCACTCGGCCGTGCGGGTGACGACCGGAGTCCCGGCCGCGGCTCTCAGCGCCCGAGCTTGCGCTTGAGCTGAGCCTTGTTCATGGACGAGCGCCCGTGGATGTTGCGGCGCCGGGCCTCGGCGTAGAGCTGGTCGTACGTGGGTCCCCCGGGGCCGGAGTGGGAGCGCAGACCGCCCCGCCTGCCGGAGGAGATGTCCCTGGTGGACGTACGGCTCGCGGTGCGCGCCTCTCCGGTGCGGGCTCGCTCCTTGTTCACCGTGCGGGCAGCGATCTCCTTCGCCCGCTTGGTGCCGGTCCCGCGCTTCTGCGCGCTCTCTTTGACGTGCTCGTACTGACGCTCCCGTTTGCGGCTGGATCCACTCGGCATGGTGCCTCCTTGCGGCTCGTACGGTCGGACCACACCATCGTGTGCCACCCCCGGGGCGACATCAAACGGGCAAGAAGCGCCCCCGTGGGCACGGAGGGGCAGAACGGCCATCGGTGGCGCAACGGCACGTGGCAGCCGTTTTCGCGGGTGCGCGGGTCACGGGCGCGGATACGGGTACTCGGGCGGGGCCCCATGTACCGACCGCGGAGGTGAGTCGAATGAAGGCTGTCGTATGGCACGGCAAGCGGGACGTGCGGGTCGAGGAGGTTCCCGATCCGTCCCTCCGGCATCCCACCGACGCGGTCGTACGGATCACCTCGACCGGACTGTGCGGCTCCGACCTGCACGTGTACGAGATCCTGTCGCCGTTCATGACCCCCGGGGACATCCTGGGGCACGAGCCGATGGGCGTGGTCGAGGAGGTCGGCGACGAGGTCACGAACCTCTCCCCGGGCGACCGGGTCGTCGTGCCCTTCCAGATCGCCTGCGGCGACTGTCCCATGTGCCGGCAGGGGCTGCAGACGCAGTGCGAGACGACCCAGGTGCGCGAGCACGGCATGGGCGCCCCGCTCTTCGGCTACACCAAGCTCTACGGCGCCGTCCCCGGAGCACAGGCCGAGTACCTGCGGGTGCCGCAGGCACACTACGGTCCCGTACGGGTGCCCGAGGGGCCGGCGGACGACCGCTACCTGTTCCTCTCCGACGTGCTGCCCACCGCGTGGCAGGCGGTGGAGTACGCGGGCATCCCCGAGGGCGGAAGCGTCGCGGTCCTCGGGCTGGGCCCGATCGGCGACATGTGCTGCCGGATCGCACTGCACCGGGGCGCCGGACAGGTCATCGGCGTCGACCTGGTCGACGAGCGGCTGCGGCGCGTCCGTGAGCGCGGCGCCGAGACGGTCGATCTGCGTGAGGAGAAGGACGTGGCGGCGGCCGTCCGTGACCGCACCCGGGGGCGCGGGCCCGACGCCGTCATCGACGCGGTCGGGGCGGAGGCGCACGGGAGCCCCGTGGGCAAGCTGATGCAGACCATCGGCGGGCTGCTGCCCGGCAAGCTGGCGGAGCAGGTGGCCGGGAAGGGCGGTGTGGACCGGATGGCCGCCCTCTACACCGCGCTCGACATGGTGCGCCGCGGCGGCACGGTCTCGGTCACCGGCGTCTACGGCGGCGCGGCCGACCCGATGCCGCTGCTGAAGATCTTCGACAAGCAGATCCAGCTTCGCTTCGGGCAGGCCAACGTCCGCCGCTGGGTACCGGACATCCTGCCGCTGCTTCAGGACGAGGACGTCCTCGGCGTCGACTCGTTCGCCACCCACCACATGCCGCTGGAGCGCACACCCGACGCGTACGACATGTTCCAGAAGAAGGCCGACGGAGCGGTGAAGGTCGTGCTCACGCCCTGATCCGCACGGGAGCCGCACTACTCGTCGTCGCGCACCACCCGCCACCTGTTGTCGGCGGTGCCGTTGTCCGCGTCCTGGACCGCGAAGGCGCCGACGGCGGTGGAGTGGCCCTCGATGCCGAGCAGCTTCCCGCTGTGCCCGTTGCGGATCTCGTAGGTGCCGTCCCCCTGGTCGGCCATCGTCCACCTGTGGTCGGCGGTGCCGTTGTCCGCCCACTGCAGGACGGCCGCGCCGTCCGCCGTGGACATGTCCTGGACGCCGAGCACCTTGCCGCTGTGGGCGTTGCGGAAGCGGACCGCGTCGCCGTCGGGGACCATCTCCCAGTCGTGGTCCGCCGTGCCCGAGTCGTGCCACTGCAGGGCGCGTCCGCCGTCGGCGGTGGACATGTCCTGGATGCCGAGGACGAGGCCGCTGGCGGCGTTGACGAGCCGGACGGTGTCCTTGCCGCTCCCGCCGCCCGTGTTCCAGTAGACGGTGTAGTTGTGGCCGTGTGCGTCGTAGAAGGGGCCCAGGTCGACGGTCGAGCCGTTGGCCGTCGCCGTGAACGCGAGCGAGTCGCCGCCCGTCCGCGTGATCGACGACGTGTCCAGCGACGGCAGTGAGGAGAGCGAGGTGTTGCCGTAGTCCCCGGACAGCACCACCGGTCCGTAGGTCACGGCGGCGACGTTTGCATCGTCGTTGGCCTCGCGCATGACGATCCGCATGGGCAGGCGGACGGTGACGGTGTCGCCGGAGGCCCAGGAACGGGTCAGCTCGGCGTAGCTGCCGGGCGTGGCGTCGATGTCCTGCACGGCGCCGTTGACGCTGACGGTCGCCCCGGTGGTCCAGGCCGGGATGCGCACGCGCATCGTCCAGGTCCCGCCGGCGTCGCCGGTGACGGTCAGGGTGGAGGTGTCGCCGACCGGATACGACGTGGTCTGGGTGACCGTGATGCCGCGCTGCGACCAGTCCAGCACCGAGGGCACGTACATGTTCACGATCAGCGTCGTGTCGCTGTGGAAGTAGACGGAGTCCGCCAGCCTGGTGTGCATCTCCAGACCCGTGCCCTGGCAGCACCAGAAGCTGTTGTAGTCGGTGCTCCAGGTGCCGCCGCCCCACGCCGGGCCCACGCCGCGTCTCCCGCCGGGGTTGAGCGGGGTGAAGTAGGTGATGTGGCCGTGGTCGTCGGCCGGGTTCTGCTGGCCGATCATCTGGTTCAGCCAGGCCCGCTCGTAGTAGTCGAAGAGCTCGGCCCGCTCCGGGTCCAGCGTGAACAGCTCCCGGGTGAGCGTGAGCATGTTGTACGTGTTGCAGCTCTCGCAGGTGTCCTCGTCGAGGTAGCCGGCGATGGCGTTCGGCGGGCGGAAGTGCTCCGCCTGGCTGTTGCCGCCGATGACGTAGGTGTGTGAGCCGACGCAGAAGTTCCAGGCGTTGACGGCGATGTCCCGGTAGCGGGTGGTGCCCGTGGCCTTGTACTCCAGGGCGGCGCCGATCCACTTGGGCACCTGGGTGTTGGCGTGCAGCCCGCTGAGCCGGTCCTGGCCCTGGGCCAGCGGGTCGAAGACCGCGGCGTGGTCGAACCGCCGGGCGACGGTGAGCCACCGCGAGTCGGCGGTCTGCAGGTGGAGGTCGGTCAGCACGGCGTTCATGCCGCCGAACTCGGTCCCCAGCATGGCCTGCATCTGTTCGCCGCTCAGCCGGCCGGTGCGCCAGTCGACCCACCCCGCGAGGTTCAGCAGCACGTCCCGGGCCTGGGTGCTGCCCAGGAGGCGCCACACGTCCAGCAGTCCGGCCAGGGTTTTGTGGATGACGTAGTACGGCACGTTGCCGTTGGACAGGGTCCGGTCCTCCAGCGCCGTGAAGTCGGACTCGGGGAAGCCGCACAGGTACCCGGTGCTGAATCCGGCGGCCCCGTTGTTGGCCTGGCATGCGGCCAGCCCGGCGACCATGTACTCCGCCTTGTCCCGGCAGGTCGTGTCCCCGGTCACCGCGTACGCGTGTGCCCAGGCGGTGAGGAAGTGCCCCTGCATGTGGGTGCGGAAGGGGAACCCCGGCGCGTCCCAGCCGCCGTTGGAGGCGGCCCCGTTGGTGGAGAGCCGGTGATTGGCCCGGAAGTTGTAGAGCAGCCGGTCGACGTCGGCGAAGCGCAGGTAGTTCAGCGTGCGGTTCTGGTTGTCGAGCCACCGGCTCGCGGTCAGCCGCACCTGCCCGAAGTCGAAGGGGTACGCGGAGACCCCGATGTCGCCCCGGGCAGCGGCTTGCGCCGCCAGGGCGGGCGGGGCGCCGAGGGCGGAGGCGGCGGAGGCGATGGTCGCGGCGCCGGCGGCTTGCAGTAACCGGCGCCTGCTGACAGAGGAGGACATGGTCCGTCCTTTCCGGGATAAGGCCCGCAGAGGCGGTCGAGTGGGTTCGATATACCGAACTGTGTTCGGAACCTCAGTCAAGGATGATTGAGGGGAGGGGGTGCGCCGTCAATACCCCCGGCCGCGGTCCCTTGTCCCCCGGTGACTCCCGCCGGAGTTCAGCGCCCGGCCGCGCCGCTCGATCCGCAGGCGGGCGGCTGCCCGGGGACGGTACTGGTGGAGATCCCCCAGCGAGGAGAGACATGGAAGAGATCGTCGCCCTGTACGCCCAGGACGAGCTGCCCGGCCGGGTCGTCGGCAGTGCGCCCAGAAGCCGGATGCGGGCACGCAACCTGCCCCACGCCGCCGTGAAGATCCTTGTCAGGGACGCCTCCGGACAGGTGTACATGCATCGCCGCACCGACACCAAAGACGTGTACCCCGGTCTGCACGACGTGTGGGTCGGCGGGGTGATCGCGGCGGGCGAGGAGCCGGACACCGCCGCGGAACGGGAGCTGGCCGAGGAGCTCGGCGTGAAGGAATGCACGGTACGGCCGGTCGGCCGGCACTGGTTCACGGACACGCACACCAATTACCTGGCGCACCTCTACGAGACGGTGTACGAGCCGGCGCGCCACGGCCTGATCGTCCCTCAGCCGGAAGAGGTCGCCGAGGGCTGGTGGCTCCCGTGGGACGAACTCACCGCACGCCTGGCCGACCCGCACTGGCCGTTCGCCGCGGACGGGCGGGCACTGCTGGCCCGCTACGAGCGGATGCGCGGGGCCTGACCCGTCCCGCCGTGCCGGTGGGAGACGTCCCGCATCACCCGGCGGCCGAAGTGACGCCCGGCGCCGCCCGGTTCACCGTGCGCGGCGCGGGACGCCGGATCCGCTCTCCCTTAGTGTTCGTGTCGTCGTCCGGAAGGGGAGCGGCAGGTGATGGACGGTCAGGTGCCGGCCGTGTGGCGGCCGGGTGAGGTGATTCTCGGTCTGTACGAGGTCCGGGACGTGATCCGCAGCGGGGGCATGGGGCTTGTCTACCGGGTGCTGCACAGCGGGTGGAACGTGGAGCTCGCGGTGAAGGCGCCCCGGCCCGAACTGGTGGCCACCGCGAGGGGGTTGAGGGACTTCGAGGCCGAAGCCGCCACCTGGGTGGGGCTGGGGGAGCATCCGCACACCGCGAACTGCGTGTACGTGCGCAGACTGGGGGGCGTGCCCCGGGTGTTCGCCGAATGGCTGGACGGGGGCAGCCTCGCCGAGGCCGTTCGGGAGGGGCGTCTGTCCACGGGCGGTCGCCGGGAACGGCTGCGCCGGATCCTCGACATCGCCGTCCAGACCGCGTGGGGACTGCAGCACGCCCACCGGCACGGCCTCGTGCACCAGGACGTCAAGCCCGCCAACGTGCTCCTCGACCGCGAGGGCACGGCGAAGGTGACGGACTTCGGTCTGGCCCGGGCCCGTGCCGCGGCCGGGGAGAGCACGGCGGCCCCGCCGGGCGCCAGTGTGCTCGCCGGCTTCGGGGGGATGACCCCGGCGTACTGCTCGCCTGAGCAGGCGGAGGCCGCCGTCTGGACGGCGGACTCCGGGCGGCCGAGGCCCCGGCTCACCCGGGCGACGGACACCTGGTCATGGGCGCTGACCGTGCTGGAGATGTTCATGAAGCGCCCGCCGTGCCGGTACGGGCAGACCGCCGCGGACGTGCTCGCCGCCTACGTCGCGGACCCGGACGACGACGCCCTGCCGGACGGTCTGGTCGCCCTGCTGCAACGCTGCTTCGCCCGGGATCCCGCCGACCGGCCCCGGGACATGGGCGAGCTGGCCGCCGAGACGGCAGCCGTCTACGGCGAGGCGTGCGGGGAGCCGTACCCGCGCCCCGAGCCGCGGACCGCGGAGCGCCTCGCCGACGAGCTGTGCAACCAGGCCCTGTCGATGCTGGACCTCGGCCGGGACGGGGAGGCGGAGGAGCTGTGGCAGCGGGCTGCCGAAGCCGACCCCCACCACCCCCCTACGGTGTTCAACCGGGGCCTGTATCTGTGGCGTGCCGCACGGATCACCGATGCCCAGTTCGTCGCCGACCTGGAGCGGGTCCGCGCAGCGCGCTCCGAGGACGGCACGGGCGAGTATCTGCTGGGCCTGGTGCATCTGGAACGCGGCGACGCCGAGGCCGCCCGGGAGGCTCTGCGGGCCGCCGCCCGGCGGTGGCCCGGTTCGGCGGACGTCGCCGCGGCGCTCGACCGGGCCGACCGCCTCCCCCGCGTCGCCTCGCCCCGGGCCCTGACCGGACACACCCGGGACGTCAACGCGGTGGCCCTGAGCCAGGACGGCCGGACCGCCGTATCCGCGTCCTCGGACGGCACGGTCCGCGTCTGGGCCCTCGCCGACGGCCGCTGCGTGCGGACCGTGACGGTGACCGACGCCCGGTACGGCGTCCTGTTCCTGGGGATCGACGCGGCGGGCCGCCGGGCCGTCACCGGCGACTACCACGGGCCGGCGCAGATCTGGGACCTGCGCACCGGCCGGCTCCGTCACCACCTCGTCCGCACCGAAGACGGCACGGACGACGGCACCGGAGACGGCCTCGACGACGCGCGCGGCGTCGCCATGGGCGCGGACGGACGGCTGGTACTGACCGGACACGACACCGGAATCATCCGCGTCTGGGACGCCCGGACCGGCCGGTACCTGCGGTCGCTGGACGACGAACCGCCGGACGACGGGGTCCGCAGCGCGTTCCTCAGCGCGGACGGGCACGTCGCGTTCGCGCTCGACCGCCGAAAGCTCTCGTCCTGGCTGTGGGAGCCGCGTACCGGCCGGTTGCTGGGCGCCGTGAGGGGCCACTTCTCCCGTGCCGCGCTGAGCTCCGACGGCCGGACCCTCCTCACCACGGAACCGTGGACCGGCCAGGCCCGGGGCACGGTGCATGTCTGGGACCTCGCGGCGGGGACCGGCCGCGCGATCACCCGCCCCGGCGCACCCGCGGACATCCTGGCGGTGAGCGCCGACGGCCGGCACGCGCTGTTCGCCCGGTTCCACACCGTCGAACTCTGGGAGACGGCCACCGGGCGGTGCCTGCAGACCTGGAAGGAGCAGGGCGACCCCGTCTCGCTGGCCTTCGGCGACGACGGCCGTACCGTCCTCATGGGTGACCGGAACGGCACCGTCACCGTGCGGGAATGGACCGGGGCGGGTCCGGCCGCCGCCTGGAGCCACCCCCGCCCGCGCCCGGTCGCCGGACGGCTCCGGGAGAGCGGCATGGTGCGCGAGGCCCTGGACCGGACGGCCACGATGATCGCCCAGGGCCGCTTCGGCGCCGCGGCCCGGGAGATCCGGCGGGCGCGGGCCGTGCCCGGATACCGCCGGCACCGTCCGCTGCTCGACCGCTGGCGGGAGGTGGCACGGACCGGGCAGCGCACCACCCTGTCGGGGGCGTGGCTGGCCGCCGCCCCGCCCCTGGTGGGTCACCCGCCGCGCGTGGTGGGCCATCAGACCCCGATCCTGCTCAACCGCAGCACGGACAGTCATGACATCCAGGTGTGGGACCTCAGGGAAGGCGGTCTGCGCCACCTGCTCCAGGGGCACGGCGGATATGTCGGGGCGCTCGCGCTCAGCGGGGACGACCGGATCGCCCTGTCGACGGGCAACCTGGACGGCACCGCACGGGTCTGGGACCTGGAGCGGGGACGCTGCCTGCACGTGCTGCGCAGCGAGGCGGAGCGGTTTCACGCGGCGGCGGTGAGCGCCGACGGCCGGACCGGTCTCACCTCGGACGGTGCTGTCATCCGCGTGTGGGACCTGGTGACCGGCGAGTGCCGGCGCACGCTCGCCGGCCACACCGGCACGGTCTTCGACGTGGCCGTGAGCGCCGACGGGCACATCGCCTACTCCCAGGGGCTGCCCGGGGAACGGCGGGTCTGGGACGTGCGGTCCGGGGAATGCCTCCAGGAGCTGAGAAGCGGGAGCGACTCACTGATCTCCTGGAACGTCGTCGGGAACCTGCTGCTGTCGACCCACGGGGACGGCAGGGTGGAGGTGTGGGACGCACCGGCGGGAACGTGCCGCCACGTACTGACGGGCCACGAACGTCACCCCGGTGCCGTGGCAGCCTCCGTGCGCGTGGACGCCTCCGCGGACGGCTCGACCGGCGCGTCCGTCGACGGCTTCGGAACGCTGCGCATCTGGGACCTGGCCTCGGGCCGGAGCCGGCATGTCGTCAGGAACGCGGTGCGCCCTCCCGTCCACCAGGTTCTGGTCGCCGATGACGGCCACTTCGCCGTCACCGGCGGGGGCGACGGTCTGGTACGGGTGTGGGACCTCGGCACCGGCGCCTGCCTGCGCAGCCTGGACGACCACGAGGGGGAGGTCATGTGGCTGGGGATCAGCGACAACGGCCACCTCGTCACCTCGACCGACCGCAGGGGCGTCACCTGCGTCTGGGAGCTGGACTGGGAGTACCGGTTCCCTGAAGAGCCGACGCCGCAACCCACGCCGCCCGCTCCTGAAGGCGACACGGCATGAGCGAGGACCGGGAGGCCGCGGAGATCGCGGCGGCCGGCGAGGACCGGGCAGCCGTCATCCTGTCGGTGCGGGAAGGCCCGTCGGCGCAACGGGCCTTCCACTTCACCGAACGCACGACCTGCGTGCTCGGCAGGGCCTCCGACTGCAGGCCCAGGCTGCCGGAGGACGACCGGCGCGTCTCACGTCACCACTGCCTCTTCGACATCAACCCGCCCGACGTGCGCATCCGGGACTTCGGGAGCCTGAACGGCACCTTCGTCAACGGGGAGGAGATCGGCAGGCGCCGGCCGGACCAGAAACCCGGCCAGGCGGCGCGCACCGAGTTCCCGGAACGCGACCTCGCCCACGGCGACGAGGTGCGCATCGGCCGGACGCTGCTGCGGGTGGAGACCGTCACCGGCGCCACCACGCTGGAGCCGACCCGGATGTACTGCGCCCACTGCGGGCGCGACACGTCGGAGTCTGCCGACCGCGGGCGTCCGGGCGACGTCGTCTGCGGCGCGTGCCGGAGGGATCCCCGGGCCCTGGTGCGCAGCCTGCTGGCCGGGCCGGGGAGGATGAACCGCTACGAGCTGGTGCGGGAACTCGGCCGGGGCGGGCAGGGCGTCGTCCATCTGGCCCGGCACCTGGACACCGGCGAGTTCGTGGCGCTGAAGGTGCTGCTGGCCGAGGTGGCGGTCGGCCACCGTGCCAGGAACGCCTTCCTGCGGGAGATCGAGAGCGTACGCGGCCTGCGGCATCCCGGCATCGTGGGCTACCGCGACAGCGGTGCGCAGGGCGCCACGTTCTACCTGGCCGGCGAGTACTGCGCGTACGGCACCCTTGCGGAACTGCTGACCGAGCGGCGCACGCTGCCGCCGGCAGAAGCCGTCGCCCTCGCGGCCCAGGTGCTCGACGGGCTCGACCACGCCCACACCCGCCACGGCCTGGTGCACCGGGACGTCAAGCCGTCGAACATCCTCTTCGCGGCGCGCCCGGGCAGCGCCTCCGGGACGCCCGGGGCGGTCAAGATCAGTGACTTCGGCCTGGCCAAGGCGTTCGACCAGGCCGGGCTGTCGGGACTCACCCGCACCGGGGCGGTGGCCGGCACGGTGGCGTACATGCCGCGCACGCAGGTCGTGGACTACAAATACGCCAGGCCGGAGGTCGACGTCTGGGCCACGGCGGCGACCCTGTACCGCATGCTGACCGGGACCACGCCGCGTACCTTCCCGCCGGATGCGGACCCCATCATGGTGCTGCTCCGGGACGCGGCTGTGCCGATCAGAGACCGCGTCCCGTCGATTCCCCGCCGCCTCGCCGACGTGATCGACGAGGCGCTGATCGACAGCCCGCGGATCAGGACCACGACCGCGGAGTCCTTCCGGCGGGCGCTTCACGCAGCCCTGTGAACGGCATGTCCTCACGACAGCGGCGGGCGGTTCCTACCCCCGTAGGGCCAGCACCGCCCAGGCCGCGGTCGCGACCGCCGCGGCCCCGAGTGTGAGGAGGGACAGGCGGCCCTGCAGCCGGTCGTCCCACTCCTCGCCGGTGCCCGAGGCGAACCGCAGGACCGGGGTGGCCGCGCGGCCCAGCGCGAAGCCGAGCCCGGCGAACAGCGCCACGGCCACGTCGTTGGCCAGCAGCACTCCCAGCGCCAGGGCGTACGGCAGGCTCGCCGACACGTAGGTCCGCACCCCGGTGCCCATCTCGAACCCGAACTGGAGCGCGCCGCGTGCCAGATGGCGTTGCAGCACGTCCTGCGGAACCTGCCGCGCGTTCTGCGGCAGCCGCAGGCGCAGCACCCCGGCGTCGCGCGCGACGGCGAGCAGCCCGAGGACGGCCGTCGCCCCCGCGCGCCAGCCCGCGGAGAGAGGGGCGACCAGCCCCGAGGCAAGCCACAGCACGGTGGCCGAGAGCAGGGCGCCGAGCAGCAGCCCGGCGGAGAAGACCCCCAGCACGGTGGTCTGTCGGTGAACGGCCCGCCAACCTGGCGAGGCAAGCGCGTGCGCGCTGTTCCGCGTTCAAACGGAGCCGGAGAGCGAGTAGCCGGCGAGGCCGCCGAGGACCGTCCAGGTGAGCAGGGGACCGTACCAACTGGCCGCCACCGCGCCCAGGCTGAGGACGAGCATCGGCACCGCCGGGTCGGTCAGCCGGCCGCGCCAGGCCGGCCTGGCCGGTCCCGTGCCGACCTGCCCCACGTCATACCCCGCCGACGAGGGCGCGCCAGGTCTGCTGGCCCACGATGCCGTCGACGGTCAGTCCGGCCCCTTGCTGGAACTCCCGGGCCGCCTCCGCCGTGAGCGATCCGAACACGCCGTCCACCGTCAACGGGTAGCCGTGCTTGACGAGCTGGCGCTGAGCGGCGCTGACGGCGTCGCCGGAGTCGCCCTGGCGGACGGTGACCACCAGGTGGGTCCAGGTGGTCGCGTCGACCGTGCCGGTCTGCCGCAGCTCCATGGCCTCCTGGAAGCCGGTGACCGCGGTCTCGGTGTTGGGCCCGAAGATCCCGTCCGGCTCGGTGGGGAACCGGTGGTGGCCCAGGAGGTACTGGGCGGTGGAGACGTCCGGTCCGCGCGAACCGTCACGCAGCGTGGGCCAGGTGATGGCCCCTTCGCAGCCGCATTCGGTGGTCCAGCGGCAGATGGAGCGCACCCAGCCGGAGCCGGAGTTGAAGTAGCCGTCGTGGCAGCGCCGTTCGATGCCGCAGCCGCAGGCGCCGCACGCGCCGCTGAACGCCCACAGCCAGCCGTCGTAGGAACCGGAGTAGCACTGGTTGGGCCGCAGGGTCCAGGTGACGCCGTCGTTGCGGTGGAAGCCCTCGTGCGGGCCGCTCGTCTCACAGGCGGCGGCGTGCACCGTGCTCGGCCCGCAGCCGGGGGAGCAGTCGTGCTCCGAGGCGTAGGAGGGGCACGCGCCCTCCCAGATGTCGTAGCCGTCCGCGTACGCCTCCCTGGCCGCTCCGAAGACGCCGAGGGCGGCGAAGCCCGCGACCGTCGCCGATTGCAGCACGGTGCGCCGCCGGGGTGCCAGGCTCGGCAGCGAGGAGGTGCTCCGGCGGCGGGTGGGCCGGTCGGCGGCGCCGGGACGGCGCAGTTGGGGAACCTCGTCGAGGGTGGTCATCACGCGCTCCTCGGCTGGCTGGTGGGGTGGGGGACTGCGGCGACCAGGTCGCCCAGCGCGTCGGCGGAGCCCAGCGGTTCGCTGCGTACGACGCGCCCGGTGGTGCCGACGAGCACGGCGAACGGGGTCGCGATCGCGTCGTAGGCGGTGAAGAGGTCGGGCCGGTTCTCGGTGACCGGCACGCCGGCCTCCGTGGCGGGAGGTGCGTCACCGGCGTAGACGGCGCGCACCGCGTGCGGCCCGTCGAGGCGGCCGGCCGCCGCCAGCACCTCGGCGCAGGTGCGGCATTCGGCGCTGAGGAAGAGCAGCAGCGTCTCGCGGTCGGCGGCCAGCAGCTCGTCCGCGTGCGGCGCGGCGCTGCCCGGTGCGACGCCCAGCCGCCCGGCGGAGCGGACCACTCCGCCGCGCGAGAGCTGGTGGACCTGCCGCACCAGCCCGGACACCACGAGGGCGAGCAGGGCGATGGCGACCCAGGAGAGGAGCAGGGCGCTGGTGGTGAAGTCCACGGTCAGTGGCCTCCCTCGACGGCGGGGACGGTGCCGGTGTGGGCGTACGTTCGTGCCGGCGGCGCCGGCCGGCTCATGGCGGCCGGCAGCACCCGGAGCAGGGCCGCCAGCGTGACGGCGGCCAGCACCGCCGTCGTCCACTCGGCCGGGCCCTCGGGCGGGCCGCCTGCCGCCGCGACGAGCGTGGCGCCGACGGCGGCCAGTCCGGCGAGGGACCAGGCCCGGCCGACGACCCAGGAACTCAAGGGCACGTCCGAGCGCGAGCAGCCGCAGGGGCCGCCGCTCCCGGACGTCAGGGCGTATCCGGTGTAGAGCGCGTAGCAGGCGAACATCGCCGCGGCGGCGGCGAGCACGACGGCGAGCGCGGCGCGGTGGCCGGCGAGCAGCGCGGCGACGCCGGCGACGGCCAGCAGGCTCTCGGCCGCCGTCGCCGCCCGCGCGGCCGGCGCCACGGCGCGCCGCGGCAGCAGCCGGTGAGCGGTCAACGCGTCGGGCAGGACGGCGGGCCGGCTCAGGTGCGCGGCGCCGCCGGCGAGCAGGGCCAGCAGCACCACGCCCGTGGCCATGGCCGCGATCAGCGACGTCACCCCACGGCCCGCAGGTCGAGGGCTTCGACCAGCGTGGGCACACGGTCGGCGGTGGTGTCGGCCAGCGGCACGATGGTCGCCCACACCTCGTCGCCGGAGAGCACGAAGAACGGGCGCCCGTCGGAGAGCGAGTCGCGGAACAGCTCTCCCGAGGGCACCGACGCACCCTGCCAGGGCGGGAGCTGGACGGTGTGCTCGCGGGTGGGCCGGCTCATCTCGACCAGGCCGAGCGTCGGCACTTCTTTGAGCACCGTGGCCGGACGGGCCAGGCGGGTGCCGGCGGCGGCGTCCGGGGAGAGCGTGATGCCGTCGGAGTGCTCGGCGAGGCCGAGGGTGCGCAGCAGCAGCAACACATCGGTGAGCGCGGCCCGGTAGAGCCGGGTGATCAGGCTGAACCGCCGGCCCTGCCAGACCACCAGCGTCGGGTTCTCCACCTGCTGCGACTGCGCGTCGTACTCGCTGGTGGTGACGGTCCGCAACGTGCCGCCCTGGAAGGAGAGTTCGCTGTCGAAGGCGGTGATCCCCAGGGACGCCGCCACCGACTCGGCCAAGTCGGCCGGCCCGGCGGTGAGTTCGTGGAGGCGGCCGTCGGCGATCACCTCGACCACGGAGGTCGCGGGCCGCGTCAGGTCGAGGTCGGTGGCGAGACGGTAGGCGATACCGTCCAACGCGCGGTGCTCGACGGCAGTGGGTGACGCCACATGGTCCTCCTGAGAACGGTGTCCCGAACCTGTTGCGCTGAACGGCGGCCCACTCTACCCGGGTAGAATGACGGTGTACATACAAGCGATCGCTTCCGGGGGCCGCGAGCCGCGCCTGCCCGGCGCCGCCCGGCTCCGCGGGCACACCGTTCAGCCGCGCACCACCACCGGCGACTCGCCGGGCGGCAGCACCTCGCCGATCACCGGGTGTCCGGGCACTTCGCCGGCGAGCAGCAACCCTCCCGAGGTCTGTGCGTCGGCCAGCAGCAACCGGTCGACCTCGGGGAGGCCGCCGAACTCCACCCGGGGCTCGACCCACGCCAGATTCCGCCGGGTGCCGCCGCTGACGAAGCCGTCGGCCGCGGCCGGTCCGGCCGCGGAGAGGAACGGAACCGCCGCCGCGTCGATCGCCACCGTCACCCCGGAGGCGCGCGCCAGCTTGTAGGCGTGGCCCAGCAGTCCGAACCCCGTGACATCCGTTCCCGCCCGGATGCCGGCGGCCACCGCCGCGATCGAGGCGTCGCGGTTCAGCGCGGTCATCACGGCCACCGCCTCGGCGAAGACCTCCCCGGTCGCCTTGTGCCGGGCGTTGAGCACCCCGCTGCCCAGCGGCTTGGTCAGGGTCAGGGCCTGCCCCGGCTCGGCCGCGTCCAGCCGCAGCATCCGCTCGGGGTGGACCATCCCCATCACCGACATCCCGTACTTGGGCTCCGGATCGGTCACGCTGTGGCCGCCCGAGACCTGGCAGCCCGCCGCGTGTGCCACGTCACGGCCGCCGCGCAGCACCTCGGCGGCCAGCTCCATCGGCAGCGTGTCCCGCGGCCAGGCGAGGAGGTTGATCGCCGCCCACGGGGTGCCGCCCATCGCGTAGACGTCGGAGAGCGCGTTGGCCGCCGCGATCCGGCCCCAGTCGTAGGCGTCGTCCACCACGGGCGTGAAGAAGTCGGCCGTGGTGACGAGTGCCCGCGCACCGTCGAGCCGGACCACGGCGGCGTCGTCTCCGCCGCCTTCGAGGCCCACCAGCAACTCCGCGGCGGGATCCTCCGGCCGGCTCTCCGTCCGGTCCAGGGAGGAGACCAGGGCATCGAGTTCGCCGGGAGGAATCTTGCAGGCGCAGCCACCGCCGCCCGCGTACTGGGTCAGTCGCACGGTCATCCGCCGGACGCTACCGCCGAACTCCGCCGCCCGCACAGGGGACGGGACGGGCCCCTCGTCCGGCGACGTAGACTCCCCGGCGGAGGCGTGCGGGCGCCTGGTGGCCCCCACGGTCTTCAACACCGATGCGGTCGGGAACCCCGGCCGGGTGGGTTCGATTCCCATACGCCTCCGCCAAGCAAGGCCACGTGGCGCCCGCCGGAGTTCCGGCCGTCGCCGGCTCCCCCTGGCGACAGGCGTCTTCCTCACGTAGGTTGTGCCCGACCCGCCCGTCCCGTCGACGCAGGTGAACGGGAGGGCGAGCAGGGTGGACAACGCCCCGCCACGAAGCTCTGCCGCTGTTCTGACGCCACCGGGGAGGGCCCGGCGTTGACGGACACCAGACGTCGCGTGCCGCGTACCGACGCCCTGCTCGCCGACCCCCGGCTCGCCGACGCCGCACGGCGGCTGGGGCGCCCGCTGGTCCGTCGCGCGGTCACGGAGGCCCAGCAGCGGGTGCGAGAAGGTCTGCTGGCCCCCGACGAGGCCGCCGCCGCGGCCGTCGCCGCCCTGCCGCGGACCGCCACCTCGCTGTCCCCGGTGGTGAACGCCACCGGTGTCGTCGTGCACACCAACCTCGGCCGCGCGCCGCTCTCCCCGGCCGCCACCGAAGCGCTACAGGCCGCGTCCGGCCACACGGACGTCGAGTTCGACCTGGGCGACGGGCGCCGTGCGCGGCGGGGGAGGGGCACGCTGGCCGCCCTGGCCGCGGCGGTCCCGAACGCGGAGGCCGTCCATCTGGTCAACAACAACGCCGCCGCGCTGGTGCTGACCGCCACCGCCCTCGCGGCAGGGCGTGAGATCCTCATCAGCCGCGGTGAACTGGTCGAGATCGGCGACGGGTTCCGCCTGCCCGAACTGCTGGAGAGCACCGGCGCCCGGCTGGTCGAGGTCGGCACCACCAACCGCACCCACCTCGACGACTACGCGCGCGCCCTCGGGCCCGACACCGGCCTCGTTCTGAAGGTGCACCCCTCCAACTTCCGGACGACCGGCTTCGTTTCCTCCGTCCCGGTGGCCCGGCTGGCCGCACTCGGCGTTCCGCTGGTCCACGACATCGGCTCCGGGCTGTTGCGGCCCCACCCCGCACTGCCGGACGAGCCCGACGCGGCGACCTCCCTCGACCAGGGCGCCGACCTGGTCACCGCCAGCGCGGACAAGCTGCTCGGCGGCCCTCAGGCGGGTCTGCTGCTCGGCCGCCGCGACCTCGTCGACGCGCTCCGCGCCCATCCGCTGGCCCGCGCGCTGCGTGTCGACAAGCTGACCCTCGCCGCCCTGGAGGCCACCGTTCTCGGCCCCCCGACCCCCGTGGCACAAGCCCTGGCGACCCGCCGGGCCGCGCTTGCCGCCCGCGCCGGGACGCTGGCGGCCCGGCTCACCGAACGAGGCGTCACCGCCGAGGCGGTGTCCAGCGAGGCCCGGGTCGGCGGCGGGGGAGCACCCGGCGTCACCCTGCCCAGCGCCGCCGTCGCGCTGCCCGCCGCCCTCGCCGGGCCGCTGCGCGCCGGCGACCCGGCCGTCGTCGGCCGCGTCCACGGCGACCGGCTGCTGCTCGACCTGCGGACCGTTCCCGAGGAGGACGACGCACGCGTGCTCGCCGCCGTTCTCGCCACGGTGACCGCGCCGCCGGCACCGTCGTGACCGCGCCCGCCGGTCTGGTGGTCGCGACGGCCGGCCACGTCGACCACGGCAAGTCGACGTTGCTGCGCGCCCTCACCGGCACCGACCCCGACCGGCTCGCCGAGGAGCGGCGGCGCGGCCTCACCCTCGACCTCGGCTTCGTCTGGACCACCGCGCCCGGCGGGCGCACCCTCGCCTTCGTCGATGTGCCGGGCCACCACCGCTATCTGTCCACCACCTTCGCGGGGATCGCCACCGCGCCCGCCGTGCTGCTGGTGGTCTCCGCCGAGGAGGGCTGGCGCCCGCAGACCGCCGAACACCTCGCCGCGCTCGACGCGTTCGGCGTACGCACCGGACTGCTGGCCATCACCCGCGCCGACCTCGCCGACCCCGCACCCGCGCTCGCCGAGGCGGTGGAACGGACCTCCGGCACCGGCCTCGCCGGCGCGCCTGCCGTCGCCGTCAGCGCCCGCACCGGCGAAGGGCTCGACCGGCTGCTCGGCGAGCTCGACGCGCTGGCCGTCGCTCAGCCTCCGCCCGATCCGGCGGCCCCCGTACGGCTGTGGCTGGACCGGGCGTTCACCGTGGCGGGCGCCGGCACGGTCGTCACCGGAACCCTCGTCGCCGGAACGATCGCCGAAGGCGACACCCTGCACCTCGCACCCGCCGGCCGCGCCGTTCAGGTGCGGGGCCTTCAGTGCCTCGGCCGCGCCGTCGCGCGGGTGACCGGTCCCGCCCGCGTCGCCGTCAACCTCCGCCGCATCACCGCCGATGACGTGGGAAGGGGCGATGCGCTCCTCACCCCCGGGCGCTGGTGGACCACCGACCTCGTCGACGTCCGGCACGGGCCGGCGGGCGGGACGGCCGACGGCAAGAAGCCTCCCCGCCTGCCCGCCGAGCCCCTGGTCCACTGCGGCACCGCCGCAACCGGCGCGCGGCTGCGGCCACTGGGCCGGGACACCGCCCGCCTCACCCTGCGCACTCCGCTGCCGCTCCACGTCGGTGACCGGCTGCTGCTCCGCGACCCGGGTTCCCGGCTGCTGGTCGGCGCGACGGTGCTGGACCCGGAGCCGCCCCCGCTGACCGGCCGGGGAGCCGCCGCCCTCCGCGCGCACCGGCTGGCCGGCATCGCCGAGCCGACCGACCCCGCCGTTCGGCTGGCCGCCGTCGGGCTGGGCGAACGCGGCCGGCTCGCCGCGCAGGGCTATGCCGTCGCCCCGGACGGCGAACGCTGGCTGCTCGACCGAGGGCACGCCGAACGGCTGGGCGCCGCCCTGGCCGCGGCGGTGCGCGCACACGCCGGGACCCACCCCGCCGACCCGGGACTGCCGGCCGCTCAGGCCCGTCGGCTCCTCGGGTTGCCGCCGGACACCGACCTGGACGGCCTGGCCGCCGCGTTCGGCGCCGGGCTGGCCCTGCGCGACGGCCGGGTGTACCGCGCGGACGAGGCGGACCGGCTCCCCGCGGCGGTCGCCGACGGGTTGAGGGGGCTGCTCGACGAGCTGCGCTCCGCCCCGTTCCAGGCACCCACCCGGCGGCGGCTGGACGAACTGGGCCTCAACGCCGAGGCGCTGGCCCTGCTGGTGCGCCGCGGCGCACTGGAGCGCGTGGGTTCCGTCTACCTCCCCGCCGGGTCCGTGAGCCGTGCGGCCCGCCGGCTCGCCGACGTACCCCAGCCGTTCACGGTCGGCGACGCCGCCCGCGCCCTCGCCGTCAGCCGCCGGGTCGCGATCCCCCTTCTGGAAACCCTCGACGAGACCGGCCGCACCCGCCGGCGCCCCGACGGCCGCCGGGTCCTCCTGGACGGTGGGTGAGGCCGCGGTCCGTGGGCGCGGTCTCGCGGCATGCCGCGGGCGGTGTCCGCCGGCGACGCGGGTGGGCGAACGGGCCGGACCGGGCGTCAGGCGGCGGGCGGCGGGTCCGGGACGTACTCGAACCAGTCGAAGGCGACCGTGCCCTCGGTGGCGTACATGCCGATGACCCGGCCGGTGAAGCCGCAGGCGACCTCGGTGGACAGGTAGCGCCCGTCCAGTTCGGCCAGTGGCCGGGCTCCCGGGGCGCCGGGATCGCCGAGCCAGAAGGCGAGGGTGTCGGGGCCGGTGATCCTCCCGTCGGCGAGTTCCGGGGACGCGGTCACGAGGCCGGACGTGCGGATCGTGACGGTGAGGGTCAGCGTGCCGGACGGGACCGGGCGGGTGGCCACGGTCTGGCGCAGGGGACCGATACGGGCGACGACGGCGGCCTGACCGTTCCCGACCTCCAGTTCGTAGTGGTGGGCCTCGTCCAGGCGCACGCTGAGGCCGCCGCTTCCCGTGCCCGGGTCGACGGAGGCGCTGACGCGGCAGTCGTGGTGCTGCTGCCGGCGGCCGGTGAACGTGTACCCGGGGCGGTCCAGGGTGGCGCCGGCAGCGGTGAGTGCCAGCCACCCGGGGCGTGAGGTGAGCGACCAGGAGCCCTCCGGGCGGGCGAACGGCGAGACCCAGTGCGGCGCGAGAGCGGACTCGTCGAAGTCGTCGCGGGCGGGCAGGGCCGGCACCGGGTGCCAGGCACCGCCCGGCGCCGTGTGGCTCTCGGGAACGGGTGCGACGACGGGCCAGCCGTCCTCGGTCCACTCCACGGGGGTCAGGAACGTCTCGCGGCCGAGCACGTGCACGTCGGGGCTGAAGCCGCGGGGCCGGACGCCGAGCAGAACCATCCACCAACTGCCGTCGGGAGCCTCCACCAGGTCGGCGTGGCCGGTGTTCTGGATGGAGCGGGCGGTTCCGCTGTGGGAGAGCAGGGGGTTGGCGGGCGCGCCCTCCCAGGGGCCGCGCGGCGAGCGGCCACGGGCGATGGACACGCTGTGGCCGCGTTCGGTGCCGCCTTCCGCGATCAGCAGGTACCACCAGTCGCCGATGCGGTAGAGGTGCGGCGCCTCGGGAAACTTGAGGCCGCTGCCCGACCAGGTGGCGAAGGGGCCCTCCAGCACCTTCCCCCGGACCGGATCGATCCGGGCGGTGTTGATCCCGCCTTCGGGCCCGGAGAAGACGCTCCAGCAGGTGCCGTCCTCCTCCCACGCCAGATCGGGGTCGATCCCGGGCAGGTCGATCCAGACCGGGTCGCTCCACGGTCCCCCGGGCCGTTCGGCCGAGACGACGAAGTTGCCGCCGCCGTCGACATTGGTGTTGATGACCCAGTAACGGCCGTCGTGGTGGCGGATCGTGGGGGCGTAGAGACCGCCGGACGCCTTGGCGCCGGGAAGGGGAAGCGGCAGTTGCTCCGGCCGGTCGAGCACATTGCCGATCTGCTCCCAGTGGACGAGGTCCCTGCTGTGGAAGAGCGGCAGCCCGGGGAAGTACTCGAAGCTGGAGCACACCAGGTAGTAGTCGCCGCCGACCCGGCACACGCTCGGATCCGGATGGAACCCGCTGATCACAGGGTTGTCGTACGTGCGCACAGGAGGCGGGCCCTCCGGGCTGTCGGGCGCCGCGGTGGAGCGGGGCCGGCCGGTCGGGCTCACCGGCTGAATCCCGCGGTGAGCCCGCTGAGCAACTGGCGGCGCCCGAAGGCGTACAGGATGATCAGGGGCAGGGTGGTGAGGACGACGGCGGCCAGGACCGCGGGGATGTTGACCCCGTACTCGCCCTGGAAGGTCCACAGGGCGAGCGGCAGGGTCCGCTGGGACGGGCTCTGCGTGAGGATCAGCGGCAGCAGGAATCCGTTCCAGATGGTCAGCGCGTTGAAGATGGTCACGGTGAGGATGGCCGGCCGGGTGAGTGGCGCGGCCAGGCGCCACAGCGTCCCCCACTCGGTCGCCCCGTCCACCCGCATCGAGTCGAACAGCTCCTTGGGCACGTCCCGGATGAAGTTGGCGAGGATCAGCACGGACAGCGGGATGGCGAAGGCGATCGACGGCAGGATCAGCGCCAGCAGGCTGTCGTAGAGCTGGAGCTTGATGATGATCAGATAGACCGGGATCGCCGTCGCCTGCAGCGGGATGGCGAGGCCCATGAGGAACATTCCGTTCACCACGCGCAGGAACCGCAGGCGCCAGCCGCGCACGATGGCGTAGGCGGCCATGAAGGAGACCGTCACCGCCGGCACCACGGCACCGGCGGTGACGATGACACTGTTGACGAAGTAGGTGACGAAGTCGGACTCGATGACCAGCTCGTAGTTGTCCAGTGTCGGTTCGCTCGGCGGTGCCAGCGGGTTGCTCGCGTAGTAGTTGCTCTGGGCCTTGAGGCTGGTGATGAGGATCCAGTAGAGGGGTACGACGACGACGGCGAGCCAGAACCATCCGGCCAGGCCGCCGAGCCAGTTGCGCCGGCGGGTGGCCGGACCGGGGCGTTGCCGCCGCTCGCGCGGGAGGGTCTTCCGCGGCTGCGGCTTGGTCAGCGTGGCGGTCATGTCAGACTCCCTCGAGCTGGCTCTCACCGGCGTCCCGGCCGCCGAGCCGGCGCAGCAGCAGGGCGATCGCGAGGCCCATGAGGACGAGGACGACCGCGATGGCGCTGGCCGGACCCATCAGGTTGGCCTGGAAACCCCGTTTGTACATGTCCAGCGCGAGGACCCGGGTGGCGTCCCCGGGGCCGCCCTCGGTCAGGACGAAGATGAGGTCGAAGAAGGTGAGCGACCCGATCACCATCAGCGTCGACGAGGTGATGATGGTGTACTTGAGCTGGGGCAGCGTGATGCTGAAGAACTGGCGGACCCGGCCGGCGCCGTCCAGTTGTGCGGCCTCGTACAGGGACTGGGGTATCTGCTGGACGCCCCCCTGGTAGATCAGCGAGTGGAACGGGATGAACTGCCAGGAGACGATGAAGACGACGACGCCGAACGCCAGCCAGGGGCGCCCCAGCCAGTCCTTGCTCAGCCACTCGGCCCCCAGCCCTGCGCCCAGCCCGAAGTTGGGGTCCAGCAGCGCCTTGTACGCGACCGCGATCGCGGCGGAGCTGAGCAGCAGCGGGATGAAGTAGACCAGGCTCAGCACCGCGCGGTAACGCTGGCGGCCGGCCAGGAACGTGCCCAGCAGAATGCTCGCCGGTGTCTGCACCGCCCAGGACACGGCCATCACCAGGAACGTCACCCACAGGGCGTGCGGCAGACCGGGATCGGTGAGCACCGCACGCCAACTGGTCAGTCCGGACGGGTGGATGTCGCCGATCCCGTCCCACGTCGTGAAGCTCAGCAGAAGGACGCCCACGAGCGGGACGACGGCGAAGCCGACGAAGAACAGCAGCGCCGGCACGGCCAGCCAGGGCAGTATGCCGTGCCGGTCCCTGCGTCCCGTGGAGGTGGTGAGGGTGCTCACTTGCCGATGACCTCGTTGAGGTTCTCGGTGAACTGCTTCGGCGAGATGGACAACTGGAACAGCCGGGCGATGTTGTCCAGCAGTGTCTCGGCGGCCGTCGGGCTGAGGGCCTGGTCCCAGGACTGGCCGAACGTCTTGGCGTTACTGGCGATGCCGTAGACGAACTCCAGGAACTCCGCGCTCTCGGATTCGGCCAGCAGCTTCTCCGAGCCCTTCGCGATCGGCACCGCCCCGGTGTCGATCCACTCCTTCACCTCGGCGTCCTGGAGGACGCCGTTGGCGAAGAAGTCCTTTGCGATCTTCTTCTGCTCGGCGCTGGCCTTCGAGGAGATGGACAGGTACTGGGCGGGGTTGCCGACGGAGTTGCCCGGATCACCCTTGCCGCCCTCGACGGGCGGGAAGTTCATGAAACCGAGCCCGCCGCCGGAGACGAAGTCCCCGCCCTCGGCCTGCTGGATGCCGTACGACCAGGAGCCGTGCAGCATCATCGCGGCCTTGTCGGTGTACAGGAGCGCCTGGTCGGCATTGGAGTCCGCGGTGATCGAGGAGAAGCCCTTGACGAATCCGTTCGCCTTGATCAGGTCCTGCACCTTGGTCAGCGCATCGATGGCGGCCGGGTGGGACCAGGCGTTCTTCTCGCCGTCGAAGACGGCCTGGAACACCTCGGGGCCGCCGATGCGGTCGAAGAGGAACTCCAGCCACATCATGTTCGTCCACCGGGACTGGCCGCCGAGGGAGAACGGCGCCACGTTCGCGTCGTTGAACTTGGGCACCAGGGCCATGATGTCGTCCCAGGACTGGGGCGGTTCCACGCCGACGTCGTCGAAGACCCTCTTGTTGTAGAACAGGACGATCGGCTCCACGCTCTCGAACGGCATCGCGTAGATCTTGCCGTCGACGGTCGCCGCGCCGAACGAGGACGGAAAGAGCCGGTTCTTGACTTCGGGGTTCTCGTCGAACCACGGCGTGAGGTCGTCGACCTGGCCGGCCTCCGCGTAGGTGCGCAGCGTGCCACCACCCCACCCCCAGATGATGGTGGGCGCCTCCCCGGCTCCGATGGCGGTCTTGATCTTCGTCTTGTACGCGTCGTTCTCGAAGGTGGTGACGTCTATCCGACCTGTGGAGCTGGACTCGTTGAACCGCTCCACGGCGCTGGTCCTGACGCCTTCCTGGGGCTGGCCGCTCAGGTGCCAGTAGGTGGCCGTGCCGCCGTCGCCGCCCTTGCCGGGGCCGGATGAGCCGCAGGCGGCGAGCGCCGCGGACGCCGGAACGCCGGCCGCCAGGCCGAGGAGGGTACGACGAGAGAGGTGGATCTCCATGTGTGTTCTCCGCACTCGAGGGCCGTCAGCTTCCGGCGGGCCATGGATGAAAAGTTTTCGAAAATCTTCCCTGCTTCAGTTCTCGTGGGTGCAAGTTAGGTACCGGGCGCAGAGCTGTCAAGAGATGGGTAAGTCCGTTGTGGCATAAGGGCTGCACGCGTACCCTCGGGTGTCGACGGTTTCCGGAAGGAGCCCTACAGGCTCGAAAGGTTTTCGAGGCAAGCGGATTGAGTAACGCGGGAGGATGCGATGTCCACGGCTGAATCACTACCGGTGACGGGCCGGGGCACGCCCCGCTGGCAGGACCCGGCGCTGCCCGTACCGGACCGGGTCGACGCCCTCCTGGCCGAGATGACGGTGGCGGAGAAGGTCGCGCAGCTCGGCAGCCGCTGGATCGGCAACAACACGGCGGGCGCCGGGGAGGACGGTGACGGGCCGGCCGAGGGGGCGCGCGTGGCGCCGATCCAGGAGGTGTTCGAGTCCGGGAGCGTTCCGCTCGCCGAGGCCGCCCGGCACGGTCTCGGCCATCTCACCCGCATCTACGGCAGCCGGCCGGTGACGCCCGCGGAGGGGGCCGCCGAACTCGTGCGGTCGCACCACACGGTTCTCCGCGGCTCCCGGCTCGGCATCCCCGCGCTGGTCCACGAGGAATGCCTCACCGGCTTCACCACGTACGGCGCCACGGTCTACCCCGCGCCCCTCGCGTGGGCGGCGACGTTCGACCCGGACCTGGTGCGACGGCTGGGTGCCGCGATCGGGCGGGACATGCGGGCGGTCGGCGTGCACCAGGGTCTCGCTCCGGTCCTCGACGTGGTCCGCGACTACCGGTGGGGGCGGGTCGAGGAGACCATGGGGGAGGACCCGTACCTGGTCTCGATGCTCGGTGCCGCCTACGTCGCCGGTATGGAGGGCGCCGGAGTCATCGCCACCCTGAAGCACTTCGCCGGGTACTCCGCGTCCCGCGCCGCCCGCAACCACGGGCCGGTGTCCCTCGGCCGCCGCGAGCTGACGGACGTCGTGCTCCCGCCGTTCGAGACCGCGATCGCCGTGGGCGGGGCACGTTCCGTGATGAACTCGTACTCCGAAGTGGACGGCGTCCCCGCGGGGATCGACTCGTGGCTGCTGACCGATCTGCTCCGCGACGACTGGGGGTTCACCGGCACCGTGGTCTCCGACTACGGGGCGATCGCCTTCCTCGCGGGCATGCACGGGGTGGCCGCGGACACCCGGCAGGCGGGCGTGCTGGCGCTCAGCGCCGGCATCGATGTGGAACTGCCCGACACCCTCGGCTTCGGCCCCCACCTCGTGGAGCGGGTCGACCGGGGCGAGCTGCCCGAATCCCTGGTGGACCGGGCGGTGCGCCGGCTGCTCACCCAGAAGGTCCAGCTCGGGCTCCTCGACCCCGGCTGGACGCCCGAGAGCTCCGTCGCCGCGGCGGCCGAGGCCGACTTGGACTCACCGGAGAACCGGAAGCTGGCCGGGGAGCTGGCCGAGCGGTCCGTCGTGCTGCTCGACGAGGGCAGCGTGCTGCCGCTTCTCGGTGACGGACGTACCGCGCCGGAGCGGCTTGCCGTGGTCGGTCCGTGCGCCGCCGACTCGCGCACCCTGATGGGCTGCTACTCCTTTCCCAACCACGTCCTCCCCCGCCATCCCGGCATGCCCCCCGGAGTGTCGGCACCGACCGTTCTCGACGCGTTGCGCGGCGAGTTCCCGGACACCCGGATCGGGTACGAGCCGGGGTGCGACGTGTCCGGCGACGACCGTTCCGGCTTCGCCGCCGCGGTGACCGCGGCCCGCGAGGCCGGCCTGTGCGTGGCCGTGGTGGGCGACCGCGCGGGCATGTTCGGCAACGGCACGTCCGGCGAGGGGTGCGACGCCGAGGATCTGCGGCTGCCGGGCGTGCAGGCCGACCTGCTCGCGGAGCTCTTCGCCACCGGGACACCCGTGGTCGTGGTGGTGCTCTCCGGCCGCCCGTACGCCCTGGGCGAGGTCCATCCCCGCGCCGCCGGTCTGGTTCAGGCTTTCATGCCCGGTCAGGAAGGTGCCGCGGCGGTCGCCGGTGTGCTGTCCGGGCGGGTCCAGCCCGCCGGCAAGCTGCCCGTTCAGATACCCCGCCGGCCGGGCGGCCAGCCGGGCACGTATCTGCAGCCGCCGCTCGGCGGGAACACGCAGGGCATCAGCAACCTCGACCCGACGCCGCTGTTCCCGTTCGGACACGGCAGGTCCTACACCACGTTCGAGGTCGACGACCCGCGCCTGAGCGCGACCGAGATACCCACCGACGGCGAGTTCGCCGTGTCGGTGCGGGTGCGCAACACCGGTAACCGGGCCGGCCACGAGGTCGTCCAGCTGTACCTGCGCGACCTCGTCGCCCAGGTGACCCGGCCGGTCCGGCAACTGGCCGGCTTCGCCCCGGTCCGGCTGGAGTCCGGCGCGAGCACGCGGATCCGGTTCCGCGTCCATGCCGACCGGACCGCGTTCACGGGCCGGGATCTGCGGCGGATCGTCGAACCCGGGGAGGTCGAGGTGCTCGTCGGGACCTCCTCCGCCGATCTCCCCTGCCGGGCTACCGTACGGTTGACCGGCGATACCCGTGTGGTCGGCCACGACCGGCGGCTCACCACGCCGGTGGACAGACTGCAGGGGGATGCCGATGGCGACGGACGCTAGGCGCACCACGTTGGCGACCATCGCCCGGGCGGCGGGGGTCTCGGTGGCGACCGTGTCCAAAGTGGTCAACGATCGCACCGACGTGGCACCGCAGACCCGCGCCCGGGTACTGGAACTGCTGCACCGGCACGACTACTTCGCGCCCGTGTTCCGCCACACCGAGGCGCCGCAGAGCGCGATGATCGAGGTGCAGTACGCGGGCGCCCTCAGGCCGTACGTGGCCGAGGCGGTGGAAGGCATACTCGACGCCGCCGCCGAGCTGGGAGCCTCGGTGGTCATCGGCAAGTCGTCCCACGCCCCGCACTGGGCCCGGGACCTGGTCACGGCCGGACGCCGGGCATTGATCGGGGTCACCAGCGTCTACACCGCCGCGCACCTGAAAGTGCTCGCCCGGGCCGGTCTTCCGGCGGTCGTGCTCGATCCGCTGCATCCGCCGCACAGCCGGGTCAACAGCGTCGGAGCGACCAACTTCGCCGGCGGCCTGGCCGCGACCCAGCACCTGCTCTCCCTCGGCCACCGGCGCGTGGCCCATCTCGGCGGTCCGGTCACGGCGGCGTGCAACCAGGCCCGCGCCCACGGCTACCGCGCCGCCATGGAGGCGGCGGGGGCACCGGTGCCCCCCGCGTACGTCCGGCCCGGAGAGTTCACGTACCAGACCGGTCTGGCCGGTGCCGCGGCACTGCTGGACCTCGCAGATCCGCCGACGGCGATCTTCGCGGGCAACGACGAGATCGCCCTCGGCGTCATCGAGGTGGCCCGCGCCCGTGGCCTGCGCGTTCCCGACGACCTGAGCGTGGTCGGCTTCGACGACACGATCCTCGCCCGGATCGCCTCGCCACCGCTGACGACCGTGCGCCAGCCGCTGCGGGAGATGGGCGGTGTCGCCCTGCGCACCGCCCTCCGCCTGGCCAACGGCGAGAAGGTGGAGTCCCACCACATCGAACTGGCCACGGAACTGGTGACGCGCGCGTCGACGGCTCGGCCCGGGCCGCGTCCCGCCGCCGGCGGATGAGCGGGGCGGGCGGGCGGATCGGATCCCGGCGGTTGTTCTCCGGGCGCCGCCGGCCGGGCGCCGGTACGCCGACCGTCGAGCCGGCGGGCGGTGCATGACCCGGTCCCGTCTGGGTACCCGGACGCGGCAGCAACACACTCGACGCCATGAACGGAGGTCAGCCTCATGGGACTTGGCGGCAGCATTCTCCTGATGGCCGCGGGGGGCATCCTCGCCTTCGCCACCGACTGGAGTGTCAAGGGTCTGGATGTCCAGGTGATGGGCTGGATCATGATGCTCGCCGGCTTCGTCGGGCTGGTCGTCATCTCCAGTGTCCAGCGGCGGCGACGTACGGCCGTCCCGCCCACGGAAGCCGTTGTCGAGGAGCGGCATCGGTACTACGAATAGCCGGGCACGGTCGTGCCCGAGAGTTCCGCCGGCGGCGGGTACCGGGACCGGGACGTCACTGACGCACGTGACGGAGATCCGGCGGGAACCCGCGCCCGCGGAGCCCTCACTCACCACCGGGTGAACCCGCCCGTTCCCGTGTACGTGCCGGCGTCCCCGGTCAGGCGGGTGAGGGACCCGGCGACCATGGCGTGCGCCTCACCGGCCGCCCGTGCCGGCCCGGTTGAAGCCGGCGCGGTAGGCCGTGGGTGTGAGCCCGACGTGCCCGGCCATGTGCTTGCGGAGGGAGTCCGCGCTTCCCATTCCGCTCTGCCGGGCCACCTGATCCATGGGCAGCTCGGTGGTCTCCAGCAGTTCCCGCGCCCGGTGGATACGCCGTTGCAGCAGCCACTGGAGCGGGCTCAGCCCGGTCTCGGCACGGAAGCGGCGTGTCAGGGTGCGCACGCTGGTCTTCGCATGGCCGGCCAGGTCCGCAAGGGTCATCGGACGATCGAGGTGTTCGAGCGCCCAGGCGCGGGTGGCGGCGAGTGAGGTGCCGCGGTCGTGCGGCAGGGGCGTCTCGATGAACTGGGACTGACCGCCCGGCCGCACCGGGGGGACGACCGCGCGCCGGGCGACCGCGTTGGCGACCGCCGCGCCGTAGTCGACCCGGACCAGGTGCAGGCACAGATCGATCGCGGCCGCGGCGCCCGCCGAGGTGTACATGCCGCCGTCCTCGACGAAGAGAAGGTCGGGCTGCACGTCGACGGCCGGGAAGCGGGTGGCGAGTTCGCCGGCCAGTCCCCAGTGGGTCGTCGCGCGGCGGCCGTCGAGCAGGCCGGCCTGGGCCAGTACGAAGGCTCCCGTGCACAGGGACGCGATCCGCGCACCGCGGGCCGCCGCCTTCCGCAGCGCGTCGAGGACTTCCGCGGGCGCCTGTTCGCCGCCGCTGCCGACGGCGATCACCGTGTCGGCGCCCTCCAGCGCCTCCAGCCCGTACGGCACGACGATGTCGGGCCCGCCTGCCGTCGCCATCGGCCCGGGGCGTGCGGCACAGACCTGCACGTCGTAGTGCGTGGTGCTGTGGAACACCATCAGGGGGATCGACACGTCGAAGCTCAGTACGGGCTGCACGACCACCGTGGCAACACGATGCATGGCCTGATCCTCCGGATGTCTGTCATTCCAGCCACTACTCTACGTCGCCGCCGGGCGGCATCGTCTCCGGCATGACAACTCATGTGATCGTCGGGCGCGGTGCCACCGCGTCCAGGACCGCGCTGCTGCTGGCCGAGGACGGGGAGCGGGTGCGGATGGTCAGCAGGACCGGCGGCGGTCCCGACCACCCGCTCGTCGAGAGGGTGGCCGCGGACGCGACCGACACCGACCGGCTGACGGAACTGAGCGAGGGCGCGGACACGCTGTTCACCACCGCGGCCCCGCCCTACCACCTGTGGCCCGAGCAGTTTCCGATACTGTCGGCGTCCCTTCTGCGGGCGGTGACGCGGACCGGGGCCGCCTACGTCATGCTCGGCAACCTCTACGCCTACGGGCCGGTGAGCGGACCGCTCACACCGGACTCCCCGCTGGCGGCGACCGGACCCAAGGGCCGGGCCAGGGCACGGGTGTGGGAGGAGGCCGTCGCCTCGGGAGTGACGGTGACCGAGGTGCGGGCCGGCCAGTTCTACGGCGCCGGAGCCTTCTCGGTGTTCAGCCTCATGGTGCAGCGGCAGGTCATGGAGGGCAGGCTTGCCCTGGTACCGCAGGAACTCGACCTGCCGCACAGCTACTCCGCGATCGGCGACACCGCACGCACCCTGGTCGCCGTGAGCCGCGACGCGCGCGCCTTCGGACGGGCCTGGCACGCGCCCACCTCGACGCTGTCGGTACGGGAACTGGCCGTGCGGCTCGCCGGACTCACCGGGGCACCAGCGCCGCGGCTGGAGGTGCTGACCGAACGCGACCTGACCCTGCTCGGACTCACGGAGCCGTTCTGGGGGGAGATGCACGAAGTGCTCACCAAGCCCGGCCACCCGTTCGTCGTCGACTACTCCGAGACCGAGAAGGTGCTCGGGGTGAGCGCCACCCCGGTGGACGACGTACTCCGGGAAGTGATCTAGCGGTACCGGCGTAGCGCATCGCCCGGGGGACCACTCACGGGCACGGCCGGAGACGATCCCGCGGGTCCCCCTGGTACGGCGTGGCCGCACGCGCCTCTCCGAGTGCGGCCACCGCGGTCTCGATGTCGTGGGCGCGCGTGCGGTGGCTGGTGATGCACAGCCGGATCGCGGGGCGGCCGTCGAGTCGTACGCGGCTGATCCAGGCCCGCCCGCCGCGCACGACGTGCGCGACGACCCCGGCGTGCCACGCCTCGCTGCGCTCGGGGCCGAGCGCCTCCGCGCCGGGATCGGCGACGCACACCACCGGCAGCGGGGAGTCGTTGACCCGTGGCCAGCCCTCCTCGGCCAGCCGGCGGGCGAGCAGGCTCCCCAGCTCGGTGTCGCGCTCCACCTGCCGGGCGAAGGCGTCCCGGCCGGCCGCGGCCAGCGCCAGGAACACCTTCAGCCCGGCGAACCGGCGCGACCACTGCACGCCGGTGAGGTACGGGTCCGGCGCCGCGTCGCTGTCCGGGGGCATGTACGCGGTCCTCACCGTGAAGCTGCCGGCCAGGGCGCCGGGGTGCGGGGTGAGGAACACGCCCGCCCCCATGGGGGCGGAGAGCCACTTGTGCGCGTCGACGGTGACGCTGTCGGCCCGTTCCACGCCCGCGAGCAGCGGGCGAAGCCGGTCCGACAGCGCCACCGCCCCGGCCCAGGCGGCGTCCACGTGGAAGTGCAGGCCCCATGCCGCGGCGAGCCGCGCCAGCTTCGGCAGCGGGTCCACGGCGCCGCCCCCGGTGGTGCCCGCGGTGCCCACGAGGAGGAACGGCACCCGCCCCGCCGCGGTGTCCTCGTCGTACAGCGCGCGCAGCCGGGTGAGGTCGAGCCGGCCCGCGGTGTCGACCGGGACGAGCCGCACGGCGCGCCGGCCGAGTCCGGTGATGTGCGCGATCTTCAGCCAGGCGAGGTGGCTCTCCGCCGAGGCGTAGAGCACCGGCTGCCCCGGCAGGGCGGTGAGCCCGGACTCCGGGTAGGCGGGGAAGCGCCGGGTCAGGGCGACGACGACGGCGGTGAGGTTGGCCTCGGCGCCGCCGGTGGTGAAGCTGCCGTCCACGGCGGGCGGCAGGCCCAGGCGGGCGGCGAGGAAGCGCAGCACGTGCCGTTCGATCTCGACGGCGGCCGGGGCGTGTCCGTAGGCGGCGAGCTGCGGGTTGACACCGGCGGCGACCAGTTCGCCCGCGACGCCCCACCACGTGGGCGTGGGGACGAACAGGCCCAGGTAGCGCGGGTGTGTGGCGTGTACCCCCCAGCGCCGCAGCGCCGCCGTCACCTCCGCCAGCACCTCGCCCGCCGGGCGCGGGCCGGCGAAGTCGTGGCCGGCCAGCCACGCGCGGATCCGGTCGGTGCCCGGCTCGGCGGGCGCCACGGGGCCTTCGGCGACCTCTTCCGCGTGCCGGGCGAGCAGGTCGACGGCCCGGGTGAGAAGCCGGGCTCCCGCTTCGGTACCCGCATCCAGCGGACCCGGCCGTCCCAGCACGCCGGACGGGTCCTCGGCGTTGTCCTCCATGACGCTCACCCTGGGCCGGCCGCCGCGTGCCCGCCAGGGCCAAAGACGGGGCAACCGACCGGACCACACACGCAGCCGGGGCCGCCGGACGGGTCAGCGCAGTACCTCGCGGAGGAGCGCGACGGCCGGAGCGATCTCTTTGTCGCCGTACCCGAGGACGAGGGCCCGGTCCGCGGACGGCTTCGTGCGGCAGTCGTCGAGTCCGCCACGCGCAGTGCCGCCGCGGCGGCGGACCGCACCGTCCCGCGGGTGTGCGCGCGAGGTCGTCCGCGCGCAGGCCGTCGCGGTCCACGGGCACCGGGTGGACGCGCAGGCCCGCGCTCGCCGCGGCCTCCCCCAGCCGTCCCCGGCCGGGGTCATCGACGGCCAGGTCCCCGATGCCCTCGGCGTGCAGTGCCCGTCGCGTACGCGGCCGGTCGTCCTGACGCCGCGGCACCTCCCGCGAGGTACGGGGCCGCCGACGATGGCCGGGGCCGGGCATGCGGACGAGGAGCCGGCGGCGGCTACTTGTTCCCGGACGTGGCGCGGCCACCCGGGGCGGCGGGTGGTTCGTCCGGTTCGCCGGCGGATCGGTGGATGCTGTCCGCCACGGTCCGGAAGGCCCGGCCGATCGTCTCCAGATCGGCCGGGCTGAGCAGGTCAACGAAGTGCTCCCGCACGGTCTCCACGTTGTCCCTGGCCGCCCTGACCAGCAGCGCTTGCCCGGTCTCGGTCAGCGACGCGACCACACCGCGCCTGTCGCCTTCGTCGTCGCAACGCCGGACGAGCAGGCGGGCCTCCAGCCGGGCGACCGTGTGGGAGAGCCGGCTGCGCGAGTAGTACGACACCTCGGCGAGTTCGGCCATGCGCATGCGGCCCCCGGGCGCCTCGGACAGTCGCATGAGGATCTCGAAGTCGGCGAGCGAGAGGTGGTGACGGCTGCGCAGCCGTCGGTCGCGCACGTCCACCAGGAGCGCCGACCCCTCCACGTAGGAGCGCCAGGAGCGCTGCTGAGCGTCGTCCAGCCACCGCGTGCCACCCATGGCGCCAGGGTAACAGTTGAAGATTTCAACCAGTGAGCTACGCTGAGGATTTGATTGAAGATTTCAACTGTCTGGACGGTGCTCATCTGCCGTGACGGCGTGGGAGGTTCCTGTGAGCGCGAAGCTGTTCACACTCGCCTCCGGCAACTTCGTTGTCGGGGTCTCGACGTTCGTCATCGCGCCGATGCTCGGGGACATCGGCGCGGACCTGGACGTCGGCCGGACGGCCGCCGCGCAGCTCGTCGTGGCGTACGCGCTCGCCTACGCACTCGGCGGTCCCGTGCTCACCGCGCTCGCCGGGCACAGGCCGCCGCGCGCGCTGCTGTTCGCGGCGCTGGCCGTGTTCGGCATCGGCAACGGCCTGACCGCGGTCGCCGCGAACTTCCCGGGTGCGGTCGCGGCGCGCGTGCTCGCCGGTGCGGGCGCCGGCGTCTACACCGCCAACGCACTCGCGGTCGCGCGCCGGCTGGCTCCGGGCGACCGGCAGGGGCGCGCCGTGGCCGTGGTCGTGGGAGGGCTGACGACGGCGATCGTGCTCGGCCTCCCGCTCGGCGCGTGGCTGGGCGGCGCGACCGGTTGGCGGCTCGTGCTCGGTCTCCTCTCTCTTGTCGCGGTGCTGCCGATGGCCGCGATCCGGCTGCTGCCGGCGATCGCCGGTTCCCCCGCGGTGCCCCTCGCCAAGCGGGTCGCACCGCTGCGCGACCGGAAGGTGCTCGCCACGCTGCTGGCGACCTGGCTGTGCCTGACCGCGAGCTGGACGGTCTACAACTTCATCGACGAGGTGCTGCTTCGGGCCACCGGAGGCGACCCCGACCGCCAGTTCCCCGCGCTGCTCGTCTTCGGCGCCGGCGCCGTCGTCGGCAACCTGCTCGCCGGACGGCTGGCGGACCGCTTCGGCCCGGACCTCACGATCGCGGTCGTGGCTCCGGGACTGACCGTGGCGGTCCTGGTGGTCCCGCTGGCGGCGGCCGGCATGCCGTCGGCTCTGCTGTGTGTCGGCGCCTGGGCCATGCTGCACTGGATGGTGAACGTTCCACAGCAGATGCGGCTCGTCGCCATCGCTCCCGAGTCGGCCCCCGTGCTCCTCGGCCTGCACCAGAGCACCATCTACCTCGGCATCAGCACCGGGGGATTCGTCGGCTCGCTCGGCTACGGGCTGGCGGGCCGCAGCGGCATCGGCTACGCCGCGTTCACCACCGCACTGGCGGCGTTGACCGCACTGTGGTGGTCCTCCCGCACGCCTCACCGCTCCAGACCGATCCCCCTACCAGCACCCACGCACACGCACGTGCCGAGGCGGAAGAAGGCAGGAAAGCCATGAGCGATCGAGTCACCCTCACCGGAGTCCGGGTCTTCGACGGCGAAAAGCTGTCGGAGCCGCGTACCGTCGCGATCGCCGACGGCGTGATCGGCACCGGCCACGGCGCCGGCCAGGACGGAGGCGAGGTCGTCGAGGCCGACGGCGGGGTGCTGCTGCCGGGTCTGATCGACGCGCACGTCCACCTCGGCGGCCGGCAGACGGCGGCCAGGCTCTGCTCCTACGGCGTCACCACCGCGCTGGACATGTCGAGCTACCCCCCGCAGCGGACGGCCGCCTTGCGCCGTGCAGCGCGCGGGGCCGGCGTGCGCAGTGCGGGCATCCCGGCCATCGGTCCCGGCGGGCTGCACGCGCGCATCCCCGACATGCCCGCCGACGCCGTGGTGAACCACCCCGGCCAGGCCGAGCCGTTCGTGGCCGCACGGCTCGCCGAGGGCAGCGACTACATCAAGATCGTGGCCGACCCGGGCGAAGGCGGGCCGGACCAGCAGACCGTCACGGCCCTGGTCCGTGCGGCGCACGCGCACAACGTCCGGACCGTGGTGCACGCGACGTCCCAGGAGGCGGTTCTCCAGGCACTCGACGCCGGCGCGGACGTCCTCACCCACCTCCCGCTCGGCGCACCTCTCACACCCGCGGCCGTGGCCCGGATCGCGTCCGGCGGCTGCACCGTGGTCCCCACCCTCACCATGATGGAGGGCGTCGCGGCGGCGGTCGGCCGGCCGGAGGCTTACGCGGGTACCGGCCGGAGCGTCGCTCTGCTCCGGCAGGCCGGTGTTCCCGTCGTCGCCGGCACCGACACCAACGACACGGCCGGCGTGCCCTTCCGGCCCGACGGCGGCACCAGCCTCCACCACGAGCTGGAGTTGCTGGTCGACGCCGGGCTGACCACCGCCGAGGCGCTCCGGGCCGCAACGGGCCTGGCCGCCCGGACTTTCGGCCTGACCGACCGCGGTGCGGTCGAGCCGGGACTCCGCGCCGACCTGATTCTCCTCGACGGCGACCCGCTCGCCGACATCCGCGCCACCCGGAGCATCCGCCGCATCTGGTGCGGCGGCGTGGAGTGCGCCCCGGCCGGCCGCCGGCCCGACTGTGAGGTGGGGGAAGCGGATCGACCGCCGGCCGGGGGCCGGGGGACGCACGCACGCGCGCGGGAAGAAGGCTGACGAGATGACCTACCTGCGGCTGCTGCAGGGCGGACGGCGGGCCCTCACCGGCCCTGTCAGATGTCATCAAGTTTCTGTTCAAGGGCGCTCGCTACGCTGGCCGGGGCAACCAGCCGTCGCGGCGTCGTGGCACGAGAGCGTACGGGGAAGACGAAACCGCATGAGCACAGGTATGGCACTCTCCTCGCGTGCCCTGGCCGCTGCACCCGGATAGGCGGCGCCCCGGCCGTCGTCGCGGCCGTACCCGTCCGGGGGGAACGGCAGGACCTGGCGGTGGAGATCGTGGCGGCGAACGCCGAGACGGGCGAGCGGCTGTGGGGGCTGCTCGTCGAGCCCGAGGTCCTTGCGGACGAGAGCACCGAGAAGCTCTCCGCGCCGGTGCTCCACGCCCACGACGGCAAAGCGGTCGTCCAAGTGGCGAAGGGCGATGACATGCTGGGCTCGCTGGGCATCGACCTCGACGGGCCGGCGCTCCTGTGGCAGGAGGACGACTTCCTCGCCATGGCGGGCTCCGGCGGCGAGCTGGCCGGCATGACGTTCCCGGAAGGCGGCGGTATACGCCTGCTGGGGGCAAGGCTGTCCGACGGCGAACGCACGTGGAGCGAGGACATCTCGACGTACGCCTCGATCGCTCCCTGCGGCCCGTGGCTGGCGTTCGAGGACTTCGACGACGACCGGGGCCCGCGGCTCCTCGAACCGGGCACCGGCGACGTCACCCACACGCGCGACGACGGTCTGGTCAGTGGGATGTCCTGCTGGGAGAGCGAGGGCGGCACGACAGCGGTCCTCACATCGAACGGTGAGAAGGACGACGGGGGCGCGGGGCAGGGCGGAGCGGTCGGCCTGGACACCGCAACGGGCGAGGTCCTGTGGCAGCTCCCGTCCCGCACGTGGGAGGGCGAGGTCACCGCCTCGTACAAGGACCGCCTCTACCTCGACGTGGAGGGCGGGCTCGCGGTGCGGGACGCCCGCACCGGAGAAGTCCTCGGCAACGCGCCCGGCATCGCCCCGCAGCACGTCAACGGCTACGCGGGGCTGATCGCCGCGGGCGACGGTATCGACGTCCACCCGGCCGGGCACGAGACGGGCGAAGCGCCCGCGGGAGGGCCGCCGGCGCCGTGAGCGCGTGGTCGGCGGCCGGGCGGAACACCTCGCCGTCCGCGGCCGGCTCCGAAGAGCCGTGCTCGCCCTCCCCGCCCGGCCCGGGCGCGGGTGCGGTCCCGGTCGCCCGGCGCTCATCGCGCAGGGGGCTCCGCGTGCAGCACCACCACGGCGAGATCGTCCTCCACCGGGTCGGGGCTGAAATCGTGGGTGGCCTGGCGGACCCGTTCGGCCACCGCCATGGCACCCATGCCCGCGCAGCCACGCAGGATGTCGGCGAGACCGTTCCCGTCGTCGAGGAGCCGCTGCCCGTCACGGCGCTCGGTGACGCCGTCGGTGACGCACAGCAGGGTGTCGCCGGGGGCCAGCCGGAAGGTGTCGGCGGTGAACTCGGCGTCCTCGTCGATGCCGAGCAGCAGTTGGGAGCGGACCACCGAGCCCACCTCCCCCTCGGCGGTCATCCGCAGCGGCAGCGGATGGCCGGCGCTGGCGAGGCGGCACTGGGCGCCGCCGGCGCTCGGGTCGGGGATCAGCTCCCCGTAGACCATGCTGAGGAAGCGGGGCCGCGCCCCTTCCCCGCCGGCGCTCACCGCTTCCGCGGCGTCCTCCGCCATCATCGCGTTCAGCCAGCGCAGCACGGACTCCACGCCGTGGCCCTCACGGGCGAGCAGCCTCACCAGGTGGCGGGTCAGGCCGGTCACCGACATCGCCTCGACGTCCTTGCCCTGCACATCGCCCAGCAGGAAGCACCAACGGCCGTCACCCGTGGGGAAGAGGTCGTAGAAGTCGCCCCCGACGGTCTGCCCGCTGGCGTGGGGCTCGTAGACGATCGCCGATTCCATTCCGGGCAGCCTGCCCAGCGTGGACGGGAGCTGCCGGCGCTGGAGGGCCCGGCTGATGCTCCGCTGGCGGGTGTACTGGCGGGCGGTGACGAGAGCCTGGGCGACCTGGCGGGAGACGTCCTCCACGATGTGGGCCACGGAATCGGTGATCTCGGGCGGTCCGGCCTGCCCTATCAGCAGCGTGCCCCGGTACACCCCGCCGGAGACCAGGGAGAACGCCAGCGCCGACCCGCCCCCGTCCGTGCCGGCGCTCTGCGGCCACGGCCAGGGTGTGCCCGTGGTCGACAGTTTCGGCTCCGGCGCATCGTGTTCCAGGTCGCGGCGGAGCGGGCCGATGCGTTCCTCGTCCACGTGCCAGACGCTGCTGAGCCGCATGGAGCCGTCCTCTTCGAGCAGCCAGACGGCGCACCAGTCGGCGAGCCGGGGCACCATGAGCTGGGTGGCCAGGGCGGTGACCATGGTCTCGTCGAGTTGCCCGGCCAGCAGCTCGCTGGCCTCGGCGAGCAGCGTCCCGCCGCGGCCCCCCACGCCTGCCTGGCCGCGGTACTCCGTGCGCGGGAGGGGGTGTGCCAGCTCCGTGGCCTGGAGTTGCTGGTAGAGCGCCGGGCTGAGCGGCCCGACCGGCACCTTCGCCTCACCCGGCGTCGCGCAGGCGAGGCGGCACCACACCGCCTTCTCGGTGTGCCGGTAGATGATCCCCCAGGAGTCGGCGAGGGTCGACACGATCTGGAGTCCCAGCCCGCGACCGCTGCCCGCCCCGTCGGCGGCGCCCGGCACGGTGGCCGTCGGCTGCCGGTCGTAGACCTCGACCCGTACGCCGGTCAGCGCGTTGTCCGTGTCCGGGTCCGTCTCCACCTCGCAGACCAGTTCCATCGAGGTACCGGCGTGGATCAGCGCATTGGTGACCAGCTCGCCGGCCAGCAGCGCGGCATCGTTCGCGAGCTGCTCGGTGGCCGGACCCAGCGAGGAGGTCGCCAGTGCCCGCTCGGTGATCACGCCTCGTACGAGGGCACGGGCGCGGGCCGGCGCCCGCCGGCTGGTCGGGAGTTCCGTGCGGGTGCCGGGTCCGTCCCGCGTGCCGGGCCTGTCCGCAGAGACCGCCTGCACGAATGGCTCCTGCCTGTCTGATCTTCCTGTGCGACTGCCGGTGTCCCGGGAGAGGGGCTTCCGGACGTCCGGAATCTCACGAGAACAAATTCCAATATAATGGACAAAACCTCTCGAAGTGAGGGTCCCGGAGGATCTGACCCGGCAGGGGCCGTGCGGGAACGTGCAGGGATGGGCCGCCATGGAGGACCGTGCGAAACAACCGAGGGCCGGCGCCGAGCTGCGCCCGCTCCTGACCGCGCTCAGGTCGCTGCGCGACGGCGACTTCTCGGCACGCGTGCCGGAGGACGACGACGGCGTCCTGGGCGAGCTGGCCGAGGCGTTCAACCGGGTGGCCGCCCGCAACGAACACCTCGCGTCGGAAATGCAGCGGGTACGGGGCGTGGTGGCGCGGAAAGGCGTACTGGACGAGCGGATCTCGGCCAGCACCGGGGAGGGGGACTGGGCCCAGACGGTGCGCGACGCGAACGACCTGCTCGACGCCCTCGCCGTGCCGATGACGAACGCCACCCGGGTGCTGGAGGCGGTGGCGGAGGGTGACCTGAACCAGCACATGGAGCTGCGGGTCGGTACCCGGCAGCTCCACGGCGAGCTGCGCAGTCTGGGAGTGGGGCTCAACCGTGTGGTGGACCACCTCTCCACCTTCACCAGCGAGGTGATGCGGGTGGCGCACGAGGTGGGCACCGAGGGCCGGCTCGGCGGTCGCGCGAGTGTGCGGGGGCTGTCCGGCTCGTGGCGCGGGGTGACCGAAGCGGTCAACACCATGGCCTCGCGGCTGACCCGGCAGGTGCGTGACATCGCCGCCGTGACCACCGCGGTGGCCAGCGGCGACCTGACCCGCAAGGTGACGGCGGAGACCGCCGGGGAGCTGCTGGAGCTGAAGCTCACCGTGAACACGATGGTGGATCAGTTGTCGGCGTTCGCGGACGAGGTCACGCGGGTGGCCCGTGAGGTGGGTACCGACGGCATGCTCGGTGGTCAGGCGCATGTCAGGGACGTGTCGGGGGTGTGGAAGGACCTGACGAACAACGTCAACCTGATGGCATCGAACCTCACCTCCCAGGTCCGCAGCATCGCCCAGGTGACCACGGCGGTGGTGCGCGGCGACCTCAGCCAGAAGATCACGGTGGACGCGCGCGGCGAGATTCGCCAGCTCATGAGCACGGTGAACGCGATGGTGGATCAGTTGTCGGCGTTCGCGGACGAGGTCACGCGGGTGGCCCGTGAGGTGGGTACCGACGGCATGCTCGGTGGTCAGGCGCATGTGAAGGACGTGTCGGGGGTGTGGAAGGACCTGACGGACAACGTCAATTTCATGGCGTCGAATCTGACTTCGCAGGTGCGTAACATCGCCC
>NZ_KI519460.1:142213-386801 GCF_000482585.1 Streptomyces sp. CNQ329
CCACCGCCGTGGCCAATGGTGATCTGTCGAAGAAGATCGACGTGGACGCCCGCGGCGAGATCCTCGAACTCAAGACCACCCTCAACACCATGGTCGACACGCTGTCGTCGTTCTCCTCCGAGGTGACCCGCGTGGCGCGCGAGGTGGGCAGTGAAGGGCAGCTCGGCGGCCAGGCCCGGGTCGAGGGCGTGTCGGGCAACTGGAAGCGGCTGACCAGGGGCGTCAACGAACTGGCCCTGAACCTCACCACGCAGGTGCGCGCCATCGGCGAGGTGGCGAGCGCGGTGGCCAAGGGCGACATGTCGCGGTCCATCACCGTGGAGGCGCAGGGCGAGGTCGCCGACCTCAAGGACAACGTCAACCGCATGGTGTCCAACCTGCGGGAGACCACCCGCACCAAGGACTGGCTGGAGTCCAACCTGACCCGCATCGCCGGCCTGATGCAGGGCCACCGCGACATGGTGGAGGTCGCCGACCTGATCCTGCGCGAACTGGCGCCGCTGGTGAACGCGCACTCCGAGCTCTTCTTCCGGGTCGACTCCACGGCCCCGGACGGCGAGGGCCTGGAGCTGATCGCGGACTACGGGGTGGGCGGACGCGGTCGGGAGGACCTCCAGTCGGAGTCCCCGATCCGCGGGCTGATCGCCCAGGCCGTGCAGCAGAAGGAGCGGATCCTGATCGAGGACGCCCCGCAGGACTACGTGACCGTCGAGTCCGGCCTCGGGTCCGCCCCCGCCTCCAGCATCCTCATCCTGCCGATCCTCTTCGAGGACCGGCTGCTGGGGGTGATCGAGATGGCTTCGTTCAGCAAGTTCAACGAGATCCAGTTGACGTTCGTCGACCAGTTCGCACACACCATCGGCGTCTCGTTCAACACCATCCTCGCCAACGCCCGCACCGAGGCGCTGCTGTCCCAGTCGCAGCGGCTGACGTCCGAGCTGCGCACCCGCTCCGAGGAACTGCAGCAGTCCAACGCGGAGCTGGAGGAGAAGGCATCGCTGCTGGCCACGTCGTCCCAGTACAAGTCGGACTTCCTGGCGAACATGTCGCACGAGCTGCGCACCCCGCTGAACTCCCTGCTGATCCTGGCCCAACTGCTCGCCGACAACGCCGACGGAAGGCTCTCGGAGCAGGAGGTGGAGTTCGCGAGCACCATCTACCAGGCGGGATCGGACCTGCTGCGGCTCATCAACGACATCCTGGACCTGTCCAAGGTGGAGGCCGGCCGGGTCGACGTGCGCCCGCAGCGGATCCCGCTGACCAAGCTGCTCGACTACGTACGCGCCACGTTCCGGCCCCTGACCGTGGACCGGGGGCTCGGATTCGAGGTGACCGTCGCCGCCGACGTGCCGAACGAGCTTCACACCGACCAGCAGCGCATCCAGCAGGTGCTGCGCAACCTGCTCTCCAACGCGGTGAAGTTCACCAGCAGCGGCAAGGTGGAACTGCGGGTCGAACGGGTCCCGTCGGAGCAGTTCGAGGAGGACACGCTGCGCGACGCGGAGTCGGTGCTCGCCTTCTCCGTGGTGGACACCGGCATCGGTATCCCGGCCGAGAAGCTGGACGTGGTGTTCGAGGCGTTCCAGCAGTCCGACGGCACCACCAACCGCAAGTACGGCGGCACCGGGCTGGGCCTGTCCATCAGCCGGGAGATCGCCGGACTCCTCGGCGGGCGTATCGACGCCGAGAGCGAGGAGGGCGTGGGTTCGCGGTTCACCCTGTACGTACCGGCGCAGTTGCCCAGCAAGGCGCTGGCGGCGGCCTCGGGGAGTGCGATACCGCGGCTCGAACAGGCGGAACAGCGCGTGCCGGTGAAGAAGGCCGTCGCGGACCGGGTCGAACCCGGGGAGGGCCGTGCCGAGCCCTCGGCGACGGCCCCGGCCCGCGCTCCGTCCCCCGCAGCGGAGGGCGAGGCGGACCGCACCGCTGCGCCGGCCCCGGAGGCGCCGGCTCCCGCGGCGGCGGGCACGGAGGGGCCGGGGGAGCGGGAACGGGCGGACACCTGGCCGGAGACGACCCGGCTGCGCCAGTGGCTCAGCGGCCGGCCGGGCCGGGTGCTGGCCGGACGGCACATCCTCATCGTGGACGACGACATCCGCAACGTGTTCGCCCTGACCCACATGCTGGGCCGGGTCGGGATCTCCGTGAAGTACGCCGAGAACGGCCGTGAGGGCTTCGAGGTCCTGGACCGCTCCCCGGAGATCTCGCTGGTGCTGATGGACATCATGATGCCGGAGATCGACGGGTACGAGGTGATCCGGACCATCCGCGCGACGCCGCGCCTGGCCGACATCCCGATCATCGCCCTCACCGCCAAGGCCATGCCGGGTGACCGGGAGAAGGCCATCGAGGCCGGCGCGGACGGCTATGTGCCGAAGCCGGTCAACGTCGACAGGCTGCTGGCGGCGATCTACGAGCAACTCGACAAGAACGACCGCGGGGTGGACGGCCGCTCGGAGGGGGAGCGCGGGACCGCGGACCCCGGCGGCGGAGAGCCCCCGGCCGCGGAGCCGGGCCCCGCGGAATCCGGTCCCGGCGAGGACGCGCAGGGCGACGACCCGACGGCGACGGGACGGGCGGCATGACGGCCCCGGCCACCCCGACGCCGCCGCCGGTCCCCGACCCGGCCGGCATCCTCATCGTCGACGACATGGAGGAGAACCTGATCGCGCTGGCGGCGGTGCTCGGTCCGCTCGGCCAGCGCGTCGTGTTCGCCCACTCCGGTGAGGAGGCGCTGAAGGCGATGCTGCGCCAGCAGTTCGCCGTCGTCCTGCTCGACATCCTGATGCCGGGGATGGACGGCTTCGAGACCGCCGCGAACATCAAGCGTCTCGATCAGACCAAGGACGTCCCGATCATCCTGCTCACCGGGCAGGGCATCGACCCCGACTACGCCTACCGCGGCTATGCGGTGGGCGCCGCCGACTTCCTCTCCAAACCGGTCGAGCCCTGGATACTGCGCACCAAGGTCAACGTCTTTCTGGAACTGCACCGCAAGAACCGCCAACTCGCGGTGCAAGCAGAGCAGTTGCAGCGACTGGCGATCACCGGCCGGGGTGACGACGACGGGTTCGAGGAACGGCTGAGCGACGTGAGCTGGCGGCTGACGCAGGTCGAGTCGTTGCTGCGGGAGGGGCCGAACCTCACCGGTCCGGCCCTCGCCGACCGGGTCAGGAGCCTGGAGGCGGCGGTGCGCACCCTCATCCGGGGCGGTACGGACACCGCCGAGGGCGCCGGAGCGGACGAGAGCGGACAAGCCGGCGGTGGCGTGGCGCGACCGGACCGGGGCGACGCTCGCGGCGGGAGAGGTGACGGCGGCGACCGGCCGGATCACGCGTGACGCCCGGGGGTCGATTACCGGTCAAAGTACCCCGTCCCGAAGCTTCCGCCGTGTGCTTTCGTTACTGCAGGTCACCATACACCTCCTCCGCGTCATGGCCTGTGGGTGGTCGTCAGCCTCCCCGATCCGGGCGAAAAGTCTGAGTCCATATTTCATACAACCTCTCCGCATACTGGTCCCGATGGTCTAGATTGACGATGCTTCACCCGGTTGGCCGCGCGAAGCAGCCGATGTCGATCCATCGGCCCGGTGCCGCGGCGGGCCGGTAGCCGCTTCCCCGGCGCGAGCCGGGAAGGCGGTCCATGTACGGGGCCCGGGTGGGGTCTGGGGTGGGGGGTACACCCAGGGCTTCGCCGGGTTCCGGATCAACCCGGGAGTCCGGCGGGGCAGGCGAGTCCCGCTGCCCGGGCGAGTTGTTCAAGTAGCGCTGAAATACCGGGATTGTCCTTCGTGGGGAGCGGGGGTTTCCCGAGGGGTGACCATCGCGGGAGGCGACGAGCCTCCCCGGGGGGGTATCAGTGTTGAACGAACACGTGGAACCCGCCGGCGATCTGGGAAGGTCCGGCAGGCGGGTGGATGTCGTCAGCCCTTTTCCGTCGGCGCGCGGGCGTCCGGCGACCGGGGCGGGGAGCCGGTCCGCGATTCACTGGGAGCAGCGTTACCGCCGCGCCGTGATCACCAGCGATACGCTGGCCACCGCCTTCGTGGTGGCCGCGATCGGCGGCTTGTTCGGGGTCCGGGACGCGGCGGACTGGCATGAGAAGTGGGTGGTTCTCGCCTTCGGCACCGAGGTGCTGGTGCTGGGAGCGCTCGCGGTGGGCAGGGCCTGGGCTCCGGCCGTACTCGGCCAGGGCGCCGAGGAGTTCCGCAGGCTCGGACGCGCGCTGTCCACGGCGGTCGTCGTACTGGCGCTCGGTGGGATCGCCCTCACCTCGCGCAACATCAAGCTCTGGATCTTCGTCGCGATCCCGGCGATCGCGCTCGCGACCCTGACCGAGCGGTACCTGCTGCGCCTGTGGCTGTACAGACAGCGCAAAGAAGGGCGCTGCCTGCGGCCGGTGCTGGCCGCGGGGAGCCACACCACTGTCGCCGACCTGATCGCCCGGGTCCGCAGGTTCCCGCACCTCGGCTGGCGGGTGGACGCGGTGTGCACACCCGACGGTCTCGGGCCCGACGGCGACCGGGTGGAGGGAGTGCCGGTCGTCGGCCGGCTGACCGATGTCGCCGGGCACGTCCGCAACGGCGGCTACCGCGTCGTCGCGGTCACGCCGGACCCGCACTGGTCACCGGAGCGGCTCCAGCGGCTGGCCTGGGACCTCGAAGGCAGCGATGCCGAGATGGTCGTGGCCCCCGTGCTGATGGAGGTGGCCGGTCCGCGGCTGCACGTCGACGCGGTGCTCGGGATCCCGCTGCTGCGGCTCAGCATGCCGGTCTTCACCGGAGGCCGCCGGGTGGTCAAAGGGATCGTCGACCGGCTGGGTGCGATGGTCCTGCTGCTGCTGTTCGCGCCGCTGATGGTGCTCGTCGGGCTGCTGGTGCTGATGGACAGCCGGGGCGGGGTCTTCTACCGCCAGCGCAGAGTCGGCAAGGACGGCCGGGAGTTCACCATCGTCAAGTTCCGCACCATGGTCGCCGGGGCCGACGGGGCCCGAGCCGGGCTCGCCGATCGCAACGAGGGCGCGGGCCTGCTGTTCAAGCTCCGCCGGGACCCGCGGGTGACCCGGGTGGGCGCGGTGCTGCGCCGGTATTCGATCGACGAACTGCCCCAGTTGTTCAACGTGCTCAACGGCTCGATGTCGCTCGTCGGTCCGCGGCCGGGACTGCCGGAGGAGTCCGCCGCGTACGGCCCGGACCTGAGGCGGCGGCTCCTGGTCAAGCCCGGGCTCACCGGCCTGTGGCAGATCAGCGGGCGCAGCGACCTGCCGTGGGAGGAGGCCGTCCGGCTGGACCTGCGGTACGTGGAGGACTGGTCGCTCGCGCTCGACACCGTGATCTTGTGGAAGACCCTGCGCGCGGTGCTCCAGGGCCAGGGGGCCTACTGATGGGCGGGTGTGGTCGTCCGGGCGCCGCCCGGACCGCGGGCCGCACGTGCCTGCCCGGCGGGAGGAACGAGTCATGAGGGTCAGCGTCCTGGGGCTCGGCTACGTGGGCTGCGTGTCGGCCGCGTGCCTGGCCGGGCAGGGTCACGAGGTCATCGGCGTGGACGTGAACCAGGCGAAGGTCGACCTGGTCAACGCCGGCAGGACACCGGTGGTCGAGGAGGGGATCGGGCAACTGGTCGCCGGGGTCGTGCGCACCGGAGCGCTGCGCGCCACCGGTGACGTCCGCGAAGCGATCATGGATAGCGACGTGTCGCTCGTCTGCGTGGGCACGCCGTCGGAGCCCAACGGCAGCCTGTGCACCGCGTACCTGGAGCGGGTCACCGAGGAGATCGGCGCCGCGCTCGTCGAGCGGGGCGGGCGGCACACCGTCGTGTACCGCAGCACCATGCTCCCGGGTACCTGCCTGAACCTGCTGGTGCCGATCCTGGAGAAGCACACCGGCGGTACGGCCGGGGTGGACTTCGGCGTCGCGGTCAACCCGGAGTTCCTGCGCGAGGGGTCGAGCGTGCGTGATTACTTCGACCCGCCCAAGACCGTCATCGGCGAGCTGGACCCGGCGAGCGGGGACGTGGTGGCGGCGCTGTACGACGGGTTACCCGGCGAGGTGTTCCGGGTGCAGATCCCGACGGCCGAGGCGATCAAGTACGCGGACAACGCGTTCCACGGACTCAAGATCGGCTTCGCGAACGAGCTGGGTGCGGTGTGCCAGGCCCTCGGCGTGGACTCGTACCAGGTGATGGATATGTTCCTCGCCGACCGCAAGCTGAACATCAGCCCCGCCTACCTGCGGCCCGGCTTCGCCTTCGGCGGCTCCTGCCTGCCCAAGGACCTGCGCAGCCTGGTGTACGCGGCGCGGCGGGCCGATGTGTCGGTTCCCATCCTCGCCCACGTGCTGCCCTCCAACTCCGACCATCTGCAGCGGGCGGTGGAGCTGGTCGAGCGCACCGGCAAGCGCCGGGCGGGCCTGTTCGGGCTCTCCTTCAAACCCGGCACGGACGACCTGCGGGAGAGCCCGCTCGTCGAACTGGCCGAGAGGCTCTTCGGCAAGGGCTACGACCTGCGGATCTACGACGCCAACGTGAACCTCTCCCGGCTGCTCGGCGCGAACCGCGCGTACATCGAGACCCGGCTGCCGCACCTCGCGCAGTTGCTCGCGAACTCCGTCGGCGAGGTGCTCGACCACGCCGAGGTGTGCCTGATCGGGACCAGGGATCCGGCCGTGCTGGCGGCGCTGCCCCGCGGCGGAGGACCGGTGCTCATCGACCTCGTCCGCCTGCCCGACGCCGAAGAGCGCCGGGCCGAACCGGAGTACGTGGGCCTTGCCTGGTGACGCGGCCGGCGGCGGGAAGGGCCGTCGCGCGCTGGTTCTGGTGGAGAACCTGTCGGTGCCGTTCGACCGGCGGGTGTGGCAGGAGTGCACGACGCTGCGCGACGCGGGCTGGGAGGTGCACGTCATCTGCCCCCGGGGCAGCGGCCGGGACACGGAGGCGGAAGCGGAGGTCGACGGGGTACGGATCCACCGCTACCCCCTGCGCGCGGCCACCGGGGGTCCGGCGGGCTATCTGCGGGAGTACGGGGCGGCGCTGTGGCATACGCTCCGGCTGGCCCGCACGGTCGGCCCGGTCGACGTCGTCCACGCCTGCAACCCGCCCGACCTGCTCTTCCTGCCGGCCCTGTGGCTCAAGAGACGCGGCGCAAGGTTCGTCTTCGACCAGCACGACCTGGTACCCGAGCTGTACCTCTCCCGGTTCGGCCGCGGCGAGGACCGGCTCTACCGCGCCGTGTGCGCGCTGGAACGGCGGACCTACCGGGCCGCGGACGTCGTGCTCGCCACGAACGAGAGCTACCGGGACGTCGCGCTGCGCCGTGGCGGACTGCGGCCGGAGGACGTCTTCGTCGTACGCAGCGCACCCGACACCGACCGGTTCCGCCCGGTGCCGCCCGAGCCGGAGCTGAAGCGCGGCAAGCCGCATCTGCTGTGCTACCTCGGGGTCATGGGCCCGCAGGACGGCGTCGACTACGCCCTGCGGGCCCTGGCCAGGCTGCGCGACGAACAGGGGCGGACCGACTGGCACGCGGTGTTCGTCGGCGCCGGCGACACCTTCGACGCGATGGTGGCGCTGTCCCGGCGGCTCGGCCTGTCGCAGCAGGTGCAGTTCACCGGGCGGGTCCCGGACGCCGACCTGGTGCGCTACCTGTCCACCGCGGACGTGTGCCTGTCGCCCGACCCGCCCAATCCGCTCAACGACGTCTCGACCATGAACAAGGTGCTGGAGTACATGGTGATGGGCCGGCCGATCGTCTCGTTCGACCTGCGGGAGGCGCGGGTGTCCGCCGGCGACGCCGCGGTTTATGCGGCGGCCGGCGACGAGGCCGAATTCGCCGGGCTTCTGGCCCTGCTGCTGGACGATCCCGAGCGGCGGGCCCGTATGGGCCGGGCCGGACGGGAGCGGATCAGCGGGCCGCTTTCCTGGCGCAACTCCCAGCGGGCGCTGCTCGCCGCCTACTCCGCCGCCTGCGGTGACCACACTCCGGCGGCGCAGGGCCGCACGCCGGCGACCGGGAGGAGGCGGCGCCGTTGAGCGACGACACCATACGTCTGGTCACGCTCGGCCGGATCCTCCGCCGGCGCCGGCGGCTGCTCGTCGTCCTCGCCGCGGCGGGCGCACTCGTCGGCTTCGGCGCCTCCGTGCTCTTCCCGCCGCGGTACGCGACGTCGGCGTCCGTGCTGCTGCCGGGGCAGTGGGAGGAGCGCGAGCTGCTGACGCAGGCGGAGATCGCGACCAGCTCCGCGGTCGCCGACCGCACGGCCGCCGTGCTCGACTGGCCCGGCGTCGGCGGCGACGACCTGCGGGACCGGGTGAGCGCCGAGACCGCGGAGGGGAACATCATCGACATCTCGGGTACGGCCCGTTCCCCGGAGCGCGCCCAGCAGCTCTCCGACGAGGTGGCCCGGCAGTTCGTCGCGTACGCCGCGCGGATCGCGGGCGACGGCACCGGCACCGAGGCGGCGGAGCGGCCCGAGGCGCTGCGGGACCTCGTGGTGCAGACCGGTCGCCGCATCACCGACCTGGCCCGGGCGACGGATCCGGGCGAGACCGTGGAGAGCGTCCAGGCCCGCACCGAGCTGGAACAACTGCGCAGTTCGCTGGAGGAGGCCATGGACGACCTGGAGCAGGCCGACTCGCGGACCGACAGATCCGGCATGGTCGTGATGGGCCCGGCGGCCCGGCCCGCCGGCGAGGCACCGCCGACCCGGGTGCAGCTCATCAGCGCCGGGGCGCTGCTGTTCTTCCTGGCCGGGATCGCCGGCCACCTCGCCGCGGCGCGGGCGAGCCGCCGGGCACGTACCGCACCGGAGATCGCCGCGGCGCTGGGCGCCTCGCCGCTGGGCACGGTCGACGTACCCGGTGAGCACACCGTGCGGCGCCGGCCGGACGGCCGCGATCCGTGGGCCCGGCTCCGCCGGCTGCTGGGCACCGACACCCGGTGGGACATCCCGCCCCCGCAGACGTCCGGCGACGAGGAGAGCAGACGGATCCGCTACCGGCGGGTGTGCACACGCCTGCGGGACCGGCTGCCGCCCGGACGGCGGCTGCTGGCCGTCGTCCCGGAGGGCGACGGGACCGGCCGCGGGGCCGCCGAGAGGCTGGCCACCGAGTGCGCGGGCGATGCCTCCCGGAACGCCGGCGCACCCCCCGTGCTGCACGTCGCGGAGGTCCCGGTGTCCCGGCCCACGGTGCCGGACCGTACGGCCGAGTCCGGGGCCCTGGTCGTGCTCAGCGCGGGCCAGTGGACCGCGGGGGAGCTGGCGGGCATCGCCGAGGCGTGCGCGGACGCGGGGCACGAGGTCGTCGGCTTCGTCGTCGCCGACGCGGTCCGGGCCCGTACGACGCGCTCCGGCGTCCGTCCTCCCCGGCAGGCCGCGACGGCGGTCGCGGCGGGCGACGGCGCGAGGGGAGGCGCACGGTGACGGCGGGCACGACGCCGGACTCCCCGGCGGCAGCGCCGCTGGTGGACCTGCACGCGCTGGTGGCGGCGGTGCGCAGGCGCCGGCGCCTGTGGTACTCCACCGCGCTGCTGGGACTGCTCGCCGGCGCGGCGCTGGCGGTACTGCTGCCGCCCCCGCCGACCGCGGTGACCACGGTGCTGGTCGCGCACACACAGGATCAGCCGACCGACCCCGGCACGCTGATCCGCACCGACGTCGCGCTGCTGCGGACCACCCGGATCGCGGGCGAGGCCCTGAAATCCCTCGGATCGGCGGAACGCCCCGAGGACTTCATGGGTGACTACCGGGGGTCCGGCGTGACCAACAACCTGCTGCGGATCGAGGCGACCGGCGCCGACGACGCCCAGGCGGTGGCCCGCGCCGGGGCGCTGGCCGACGCGTTCGTCGCCGACCACGTGCGGCGGCTGCGGGAAGCCGCGGACGCCGAAGCCAGGACCCTGCTCGACGAGCGGGACAAGATGCGCGACGAACTCGCCGAGGTCAACGAATCGATCGGAGAGGCGGAGGAGAGCGACCCGGACGCGGCGGCGAACATGGAGTCGCTCTTCGCCCGCCGGGCCGAACTCACCTCGCGCATCGAGGACTTCGATCAGCGCGCGGCGGAAGCCCACATCGGCACGCCGCAACTCGTCGCCGGCACGCAGGTCGTGGACGCGGCGCGCGCGGTCGGGCACTCACCGCTCGCGTCGGCCGCCACCCACGCCGGGATCGGGGTGGTCCTCGGGCTCGTCCTGGGGCTGGCGCTGGCCGCGGTCGGTTCGGTGGTGGCCGACCGCCCGGTGCTGCGCCGGGAGATCGCGGCGAACCTGGGCGCCTCGGTCATCGCGGAGCTGCCCCGCACGCGCCGGCGGCCGGCCGGGAGGTGGGAGAGCAGGCGGATACGGGCGGCGCGGGCACGGCTCACCACGATGCTGGCCCGCACCGTGCGCGGCTCGGCGGAGCCGGTCTCGCTGCTGGAACTCGGCTGCGCGCGCAGCGCGAGCGCGGTGGCCCTGGAGCTCGCCCGGGCCCTGGCGAGGGAGGGGCCGGTCGCGCTCGTCGACGGGCTGCCCGGCCAGCAGCTCGCCCACCGCCGCCCGCGGCCCGGGGATCCGCCGGTGATCGGCGGCGGAGAGGCCGACGCCGTGCCGCACCGGGAGCGGCGGGTCGGCGTCGGCTCGATCGGGTGTGGTACGGCATGGACCGACCTGCGGTACCTGGGCGCCCGCAGCGTGCTCGTCGTGCGCGCCGGGCACGGCAGCGCCGCGTGGCTGCACACCGTGGCGAGGCAACTCGCGGACCTGCGCATCGCGGTGATCGGCGTGGTGCTCGTCGACCCCGATCCGCGGGACCGCACCGACGGCACGCTGTGGGACGGCCCGCAGACGGCGCTGCGCGCCACCTACCCCTGGCCGGTCTCCCGGAACGGGGCGGACAGGCGGAGCGCCGAGGGGCCGTCCCTCCCGGCCGCACAGATCCCCGACAGCGGCCAGGAGGTGTGAGAGGGCATGTGCGGCATCGCAGGCACGTACCGCTGGCCGGACGGAAAGGCCGTGACCGACCGCCTGACCGGGACCCTCGCCCACCGCGGTCCGGACGGGTCCGGCCGCTACAGCCACCGCGCCGGTGACCGCGACGTGCACCTCGGGCACCGCCGGCTGGCCATCCTCGACCTGTCCGAGACCGGCGCGCAGCCGATGGTCTCGGACGGTCTCGCCCTGACGTACAACGGCGAGCTGTACAACGCGCCCGCGCTGCGCGCCGAACTGGCGGCGGCCGGGGTGCGTTTCCGCGGCACCTCCGACACCGAGGTGCTGCTGCAGGCGTGGCGGCGCTGGGGGACGGACTGTCTGCCCCGGCTGCGCGGCATGTTCGCGTTCGGGGTCTTCGACGAGCGGACCGGTGACCTGGTCCTCGTCCGCGACCATCTGGGCATCAAGCCGCTGTTCCTCCTCCGGCGCGGTACGGGCCTGGTGTTCGCCTCCGAACTCAAGGCGCTGGCCGCGGTGACCGGCGGGTCGCTCCAGGTCGACCATGCGGCGCTGGTGGCCTCGCTGCTCTACTACTGGGTCCCGGATTCGCGCTGCGCGTACCGCGGGGCGGAGAAGCTGCCCCCGGGGAGCTGGCTCAGGTGCCGGCCCGACGGCCGAACGGAGCGCGGCCGGTTCTGGCATCTGAAGGATGTCGCCGCCGAGGGCCGGGAACGGGCCCGCAGCGGTGAGCGGCCCGACCTGGCCGCCGTCGTCGAGGAGTCCACCCGGCGGCACCTGCTCTCCGACGTGCCCGTGGCGGCCTTCCTCTCCGGCGGCCTCGACTCCAGCCTCCTGACCGCGCTGGCGGCCCGGCACCGACCGGGGATCTCCGCGTACACGATCGGGTTCCGCGCCGAGGACGCCAGGTTCGAGGCGATGCCGGACGACCTGCGCCACGCCCGGCGGGTCGCCGCGCGGTTCGGCGTCGATCTGCACGAGATCGAGATCGCGCCGGACGTACTCGACCTGCTGCCGCGGATGACGTACCACCTGGACGAGCCGATCGGCGACCCCGCCGCGATCAACACCTTCCTGATCTGCTCGGCCGCCCGGGACGCCGGGATCAAGGTGATGCTCTCCGGGATGGGCGCCGACGAGCTGTTCGCGGGGTACCGCAAGCACCGCGCCAACCTGATCGCGCTGCGCTACCAGCGCGTCCCGGCGCCGCTGCGGCGCACGGTGGCCGCGGCCGTGCACCGGCTGCCCGTGGCCACGGCCCGCCGCGGCTACCGGTCGGTGCGCTTCGCCCAGCGGTTCCTCTCCTTCGCCGAGCTGCCGGAGGAGACCGCGTTCCGGCGCAGCTACACCATGTACGACCGGGACGAGCTGGTCGCCCTGATCGACCCCGACCTGGCCGGGACGGTCGACGACGTGCTCACCGAGCACGCGGACCTCTACGCGGACAACGACCTCGACGACTTCGTCAACCGCATGTGCCTGGGCGATGCCCGGATGTTCCTGCCGGGCCTGAACCTCGCCTACACGGACCGGTCGAGCATGGCCGCGTCGACCGAGGTGCGGGTGCCGTACGTGGACGTCGACGTGGTCGAGGCGGCGTTCAGCGTGCCCGGCGACCGCAAGATCGTCGGACGGCAGGGCAAGGCGGTGCTCAAGGAGGCCGCGGTACAGACCCTGCCCCGGGAGGTCGTCTACCGGCCCAAGGGCCTCTTCAGCGCCCCGCTGCGCGCCTGGATGAGCCGGGATCTGGCGCCGCTGGTGCGGGAGGTGGTGCACGACGGCGTGCTCGTGCGTTCCGGATTCCTGCGCCGCGACGCGCTGGCGCGGCTCGTCGCCGAGGACGCGGCCGGGCGGCGGGATTACTCCAAGCATCTGTGGCACGTGCTGACCCTCGAGTACTGGTATCGCGGCGCGACCTCTGGGGAGTTCGGGTGAAACAGGTTGTTCAGAACTACAGGAGCGGCGAGCTGGCCCTGCTGGACGTGCCGGTACCGGGATGCAAACCGGGCGGGGTCCTGGTGCGGACCGCCTACTCGCTGATCTCCACCGGAACCGAGCTGATGAAGGTGGACGAGGCGGGCATGTCGATGCTGGGCAAGGCCCGTTCCCGGCCGGATCAGGTGGCCAGGGTGGTGCAGAGCGTCGCGGCCAGCGGTGTGCCCGCGACATACCGCAAGGTGATGGGCAAGCTGGACTCCTACACGCCGCTGGGCTACTCGCTGTGCGGCGTCGTCGAGCGGACCGGGGCCGGGATCGACGAGGTGAAGGCCGGCGACCTCGTGGCCTGCGCCGGCAACGAACACGCGCTGCACGCCGAGCTGAACTGGGTGCCGAAGAACCTCTACGCCCCCGTGCCCGGCGGTCTCGCGCCGCGGCACGCGGCCTTCGGCACCGTGGGGGCGATAGCGCTCCAGGGCGTCCGCCGGGGCGAGCCGCGGCTCGGCGATGTGGCGCTGGTCGTCGGCCTCGGGCTGATCGGGCAGCTCGTGGTGCAGTTGCTGGCCGCGTCGGGGGTCCGCGTCGTGGGAGCCGACCCCGATCCGGTGCGCTGCGACGTCGCCGCGGGTCTGGGCGCCGTGGCCTGCGGCGATCCCGGGTCCACGGCCCTGGACGCGGCCGTCGCCGAACTGACCGGCGGGCAGGGCGTGGATCAGGTGTACCTGGCCGCCGCCGGCGGCGGCAACCAGCCCGTCGAGCTGGCCGCCCGGCTCAGCCGCGACCGCGGCAGGGTCGTCGACATCGGGAAGTGCCGGCTGGACCTGCCGTGGAACGCGTACTACGAGAAGGAGCTGGACGTCCGGTTCTCCCGCTCGTACGGCCCGGGGCGCTACGACCCCGCGTACGAGCTGGAGGGCCGGGACTACCCGATCGGCTACGTGCGCTGGACCGAGCGCCGCAACCTGGCCTGCTTTCTCGACCTCCTCGCCCGCGGGCGCGTCGACGTGGAGCCCCTGGTCTCCCACATCGCCGACTTCGGGGACGCCGTCGAGACGTACCGGCGCCTGCAGGACGGCGGCCTCAGGGCCGTGGCCGTGCTGTTCCGCTACCCCGGGCACGCGGGGAAGGCGGAGCCCCCGGCCGTGACCGTTCCCGCGGCGGGCACGCGACGCGACGCCCGCGTGGCCGCTCCCGTCCGGTCCGCCGGAACGCCCGTGCGGCTGGCATTCGTCGGCGCGGGGAACTACGCGACGTCGATGCTGTTGCCGCATCTGGCACGGCGCGACGGCGTCGCGCTCTCCTCGGTCGTGACCACGACGGCGCTCTCCGCGGCCAACGCGAAGCGGAAGTTCGGCTTCGCCGAGGCGACCACCGACCTCGACACCGTGCTCGAAGACCCTTCGGTGGACGCGGTGTTCGTGGTCACCCGGCACAGCTCGCACGCCGAGCTGACCCGCCGGGCACTGCTGGCCGGCAAGGCGGTGTTCGTCGAGAAGCCGCTGGCCCTGACCGGGGACGAGCTGGCCGGCGTGCTCGCGGCGGTGGACGAGTCCGGCAACGACCGGCTGCAGGTGGGCTTCAACCGCCGGTTCGCGCCGCTGCTGCGGGAGGCCAGAAAGCGGTTCGGCGTCCGGCAGGGCCCGGCGAGCCTGCGCTACCTGGTCAACGCCGGCCGGCTGGAGAAGGGCAGTTGGTATCTCCGGCAGGACACCGAGGGCTCGCGGTTCGCCGGCGAGGGCGGGCACTTCATCGACACGGCGAGCTGGCTGCTCGGCGCCGACCCGGTCTCGGTGTACGCGCTCACCCCGCCCGGCGGCGACCACCTCCAGGCCGTGCTGGCCTACCCGGACGGATCCACCGCCGCCATCGGCTACGTGACCACCGGCCCGCCCGGCTTCCCCAAGGAGACCCTGGACCTGGTCGCGGACGGCAAAGTGCTGCGGCTCGACGACTTCGTGCGCGCGGCCGTCCACGAGGGCCGCCGCACGCGGCGGGTCGGCTCCCGGCTGCCGCGGGCCCGGGACAAGGGCCAGCGGGCCCAACTCGATGCATTCCTCCACGCCGTGCGGACCGGCGGCCCGATGCCGGTGCCGCTGGATTCGCTCGCCGCCACCACGGCGGCCACCCTTGCCGTGCGGACCGCACTCGCCGGCGGCGCACCGGTGACGCTGGCGAGGCCGCGATGACCCCGGCCCAGGGGAGCGCGGGCTGGTACCTCCGGCGGCTGTCCCGGATGGGGCCGCGGGAGGTCGCCGGCCGGGTGGCGGACGCGGTACGCAGACGGCGGTGGCGATCGGCGCCGCCCGGCCGCCCCGACGTGGCCGGCGCCCGGTTCACCGCGGCACTGCCCGCGGGGGCGCTCGCCGCCGTGCCGCCGGACGCGGCGAAGCGTCTGGTGGCCGAGGCGGACCGGCTGATGGACGGGCACGCCGAGTTCTTCGGGGTGGCCCGCGACGACCTCGCCGACCCGGACTGGTGGCACGACCCGAGGACCGGGCGCCGGGCCCCGTCGTGCCATGCGTTCGACGTGCCGTACCGGAACGAGGAGGAAGCCGGGGACGTCAAGCAGCTCTGGGAGCTGTCCCGGCACCAGTACCTCACCGTGCTCGCCACCGCCTACGCCCTCACCGGGAACGACCGGTACGCCGAGCGGACGGCCGGGCACCTGCGGTCGTGGTGGGCGGCCAACCCGCCGCTGCACGGCGTGCACTGGACCAGCGGCATCGAACTGGGCATCCGGCTGCTGTCCTGGGTGTGGATACGCCGGCTGCTCGACGGCTGGCCGGGCGCGGCCGGGCTGTTCGAGGAGAACCCGGCGGCGCTGGACCAGATCTGGCACCACCAGCGCTGGCTGGCCGCATTCCCCAGCCGGGGGTCCTCGGCGAACAACCACGCCGTCGCCGAGGCCGCCGGGCAGTTCGCCGCGGCCTGCGCCTTCGGGTGGTTCCCCGACTCGGCGCGCTGGCGGACCGCCGCGCTCACGTCGCTGGCGCGGCATCTGCGGGCCAACACCTTCGGCTCCGGCCTCAACCGCGAGCTGGCCACCGAGTACCACGGGCTGGTGCTGGAACTCGGCCTCGCCGCGCTGGCCGAGGCGGACGCCACGGGCGTGCGGGTACCGGCGCCCATCCGGCAGGTGCTGCTGCGGATGACCGACGCGCTCGCGGCCGTCGTGGACGACCGGCTGCGCCCGCCGCGCCAGGGGGACGCGGACGACGGCCACGGCCTGGTCGTGGACGGTGCGGGCACCGACCGCTGGGCCTCGCTGCTGGCGACCGGGGACGCCGTGTTCGGCAGGCTCCGCTGGTGGCCGGCCGCGACCGGCACCGACGTACGCACCCCGCTGCTGGCCGCACTCATCCGGCCGTACGCGACGACGGACACCGCACGGGCCGTGGCCCGCCCCGCGAGCCGGCCGGCCCATCTCGCCGACGCGGGGCTGACCATCCTGCGCGGTCCCGGCGGGATCTGGTGCCGCTGCGACGGCGGTCCGCACGGCTTCCTGTCCATCGCCGCGCACGCCCACGCCGACGCGCTGTCGGTGGAGGTCCGGCACGACGGGGTCGACGTGCTCGCCGACCCCGGGACGTTCTGCTACCACGGGCAGCCCGAGTGGCGGCGGTACTTCCGCTCGACCCTCGCGCACAACACCCTGCGGCTGGACGGCGCCGACCAGTCCGTCTCCGGCGGCCCGTTCCTGTGGACCCGGCATGCCCGCAGCCGCGTCCTGGCCGCCGACACCTCCGGCGATCCGGCCCTGTGGTGTGCCGAGCACGACGGTTACGGGCGCGCAGCGCACCGCCGCCGGGTGGAGCTGACCGCCGCGCGCAGGGAACTGCGGGTGGTCGACGAGGTACGCGGCCCGCGCCGCTCCGTGCACCTGGCGTTCCACCTCGGCCCGGCGATCGCCGCGGAGCTGGCGGGGGACCGGGCGGTACTCACCTGGTCCCGGGACGGCGAGGAGCGCTCCGCGGTACTCGACCTGCCCGGCCGGCTGCGCTGGCGCGCGCACCGCGGCGAGACCGACCCGCCGCTGGGCTGGTACTCCGCCGGCTTCGGGCGCAGGGAGCCCGCCACCACGCTGGTCGGCTCCGGCTCCACCGACGGCACCGCGGAACCGCAGGAGTTCACCACCGTACTCAGGTTCCACGGCTAGGGAGGGCACGTGGTGATCACATGGCGGCCCCGGGCCTGGGCGGCGGCACTGGCCGCGGTCCTGCTGGCGACCGGCTGCTGGGACACGGCGGACGACCGGGAGGACCCGGGCCCCGCGCCGTCCCCCGCGCCCGTGGCCCGGGTGTGCGCCGAGCCCGCGGCCGGGCCGGCGCGGGCGCCGGCGGGCGCGGTGACGGTCGATCCCGCGGTGGTCGGCGATCTGGCGGCGAAGACGGCGAGCAGCCCCGCGCACACCACGTTCTGGCTGCGGCCGGGCACGCACCGGCTGGAGCCGGACCGCTACGCCCAGGTCGTCCCCAAGGAGGGAAACACCTACCTCGGCGCGCCGGGGGCGGTGCTGGAGGGCCGGAAAACCAACCAGTACGCGTTCGGAGGCACGGCCCCCGACGTCACCCTCCGCCACCTGACCGTGCAGGGGTTCGTCGCGCCGCACAACGAGGGCGTGGTCAACCACGACTCGGCCGACGGGTGGGTGATCGAGCACGCGACGATCCGCGACAACTCCGGCGCCGGGCTGATGGCCGGTGCCCGCCAGCAGGTCCGCGCCAGTTGCCTGCGCGGCAACGGCCAGTACGGCATGAACGCGTACAAGGCCGGTGACGGCATCCGCGACCTGGTGGTCGAGGGCAACGAGATCACGGGCAACAACACCGGCGACTGGGAGCGGCGCAGGCCGGGCTGCGGCTGCACGGGCGGGGTCAAGTTCTGGGCCGTCGACGGCGCCGACGTACGCGGCAACTGGGTGCACGACAACCGCGGAACCGGGTTGTGGGCGGACAACAACAACAACGACTTCCGGATCGAGGACAACGTCCTGGAGGCCAACGACGGCGCCGCGCTGATGTACGAGACCAGCTACAACGCGGTCATCCGCCACAACCTGATCCGTCGGAACAACTGGGTCGAGGGCCGCAGGAACGCCGACCGCGGCGACGACTTCCCGTACGCCACCGTCTACGTGTCCGAGTCCGGGGGCGAACCCCGCGTCCGCGCCCGTACCGACAAGATCGAGATCTACCGGAACGTGCTGGAGGACAACTGGTCGGGGATCACCCTCTGGGAGAACGCCGACCGGTTCTGCAACAGCCCGGCCAACACCTCGACCGGCGAATGCACGTTACTGGTGCCGGACACCGACCGCTGCGTACGGCCGGCGATCGCCACCGCACCGCTCTACTCCGACTGCCGGTGGAAGACCCAGCGGGTGGACATCCACGACAACCGCTTCGTGCTGGACACGTCAGTCGTCGGGTGCGCGACGGGGTGCGGGCGCATGGCGGTGCTGGCCAACTACGGCACGTACCCCGACTGGTCGCCGTACAAGGGCGAGCGGGTGGCCGAGGCGGTCACCGGCAAGCAGCACAACCGCTGGCACGACAACACCTACCGCGGACCGTGGAGCTTCGTCGCCGGGGACCAGGGCCGGGAACTCGACTTCGAGCAGTGGCAGGGCGTGCCGCACCGGCAGGACACGGGCAGCACCCTCGATCCGCGGGCCGGTGGCTGAGATGGGCGGGGAGCCGGCGCGCGGTGGGCCGCCGGGCGGACCGGAGGCGACGGGCACGCCGCCCGGCGCGGACCCGCGTCCCGCCCGCCCACCGAAGACCGTGGGGATCGTCTGGGGGCTGCTGGGCCTCAACACCCTCGGCTCGGCCGGGGCGCAGACCATCGTCTCCCTGCCCCGCTCCCTCATCCAGATGGTCACCATGGGCGCACTGGCCGCCGCGTTCGCGCTGGCGCTCGTGATCAACCTCCGGCTGCGCATCCGGCCCAGTGCCTTCGTGTTCCTGCTCACCCTGCTGCTGGTGCCGAGTGTGATCTCCAGCGTGGACCTGGAGTCCGGGTTCGGTGCGCTCTTCCGCTGCGCCCGGCTGGCGCTCTTCGTCGCCACCCTGTGGCTGCTCAGCCGCTGGTGGGACGGCGGCCTCACGTTCGTCCGGAGCCATATCCGGATGTACGTCGCGGTGCTCGTGTCGGTGGCCGCCGGTCTGGCCGTCTCGCCGGGGACGGCCATGCCCGACCTCTACGGCGGCCGGCTGGTGGGCGCGCTCTGGCCGCTCACGCCGCCGCAGATCGGCCAGTACGCCGCGGTGGTCATCGGGCTGACCGTGCTGCTCGTGCTGGGCCGCCGGACCACCGGGACCGCCGCGGCGGTCGTCGTCCTGCCCGCCGGCGTCCTGCTCGTCCTGAGCCACACCCGCACGGCGACGGTCGGCCTGCTCGCCGGGCTGACGCTGGCGATCGGTTCGCTCCTGCTGACCAGCGCCGCCGCCCGCCGGTTCTTCGCCTGGACGGTGCTGTGCGCCGCGGTGGCCGCGGTGTGGTTCGCCTCCGCGGTGCAGACGTGGTTCCTGCGCGGTCAGAGCGAGGAGAACTTCTCCAGCCTCACCGGCCGCGCCAAGGTCTGGGACGCCCTGCTGGCAGCGCCCCGGACGACCTCGGAGCGGCTGTTCGGCGTGGGACTGGGCGACAAGTCGTACGACGGGCTGCCCATCGACAACAGCTGGCTCGCCGCCTACCACGAGCAGGGCCTGACGGGCGCCGCCGTCGTGGCGGCGGTCGTCGTGGTGCTGGGCGGAGTCGCCCTGCTGCGGCCTCCGTCGCTGCCGAGGGCCTGCGCGATCTTCCTGATCAGCTACTGCGCGATCTCGTCGTACACCGAGGCCGGTCTCGGCGACGCCTCGCCGTACCTGCTGCACCTGGCCGTGGCCGCCTCGCTGCTGGCGACGCCCCCTGCGGCCGGCTCCCCTGCGGCGCTCCCGGTTCCGCGGCACCGGGTGCCGCGCCGGGCCCGGGGATCGGAGATGAGCTGACATGCATGTACTCGTGGTGCACAACCGCTATGTCTCGGCGCAGCCGAGCGGGGAGAACAGGGTCGTCGACCAGGAGGTGGGGCTGCTGCGCGCGGCCGGCCACCGGGTCGAGGTGTTCGAACGGCGCAGCGACGACATCGGCGCCCGGTCCCTGCTCGGCAAGGCCGCCGTGCCGCTGCTGGTGCCGTGGAACCCGGCGGTCCGCGCGGAGCTGACCCGCCGGCTGCGCGCGGAACGGCCGGACGTGGTGCACGTCCACAACGTCTTCCCGCTCCTGTCGCCCGCGGTGCTGGCCGCCTGCACCGCCGCGGGCGTGCCCACCGTCGCCACACTGCACAACTACACCCAGGTCTGCCCGCCCGGCACGCTGCGGCGGGACGGCCGGCCGTGTACCGAGTGCGTCGGGTCGACGCCGCTGCCCGCCGTCCGGCACGGCTGCTACCGCGACTCCCGGCTGGCGACGGTGCCCCTGGCGGTCGGGCTGTCGGTCAACCGCCGCCGGTGGCTCTCCGGCGTTCAGCGGTTCTTCTGCATCTCCGCGGCCCAGCGCGACGTCCTGGTGCGCTCCGGCATGCCCGCCGGGCAACTGGCGGTGAAGCACAACTTCGTGCCCGACCCCGGCCCCGGCGCCCGCCGTGCCGCGGACGGTGAGCATCTGCTCTTTCTCGGCAGGCTCGCCGAGGCCAAGGGCGTGCGGCTGCTCATGGCGGTCTGGGACGAGATCGCCGCGGACGGCGGGGTGGGCGTGCCGCTCGTCGTCGCCGGCGCGGGGCCGCTGCAGCGGGAGGTGACCGCCTGGGCGGCGGGCCGGCAGGACGTGCGGTACGTCGGTCTGTACGACCCGCAGGAGTGCACCCGTGCCCTCGCGCGGTCCGTGGCCGTGGTGGCGCCCTCGCTGGCCCTGGAGACGTTCGGGCTGGTGGTCGTGGAGGCGATGGCCGCGGGAGTGCCGGCCGTGGCCGCCGGTCACGCCTCCTTCGTCGAACTCGTCGAGGACGGGGTGACCGGGCTGCTGCACCGGCCGGGTGATGCCGCGTCCCTCGCGTCGTGCCTGCGCCGGATCGCGGCCGACCCCGGCCGCAACCGGGAGATGGGCCGGGCGGCCCGGCGCCGCTACGAGCAGGGCTTCAGCCCGGAGGTCGGGCTGGAGCGACTGGTGGCGGGGTACCGCACCGCGATCGCGGGCCGGCCGGCGCCGACTCGCGGTGGGGGCACCCGCCCGAGCAGGGGGGATGGGGACAGCAGATGACACGATGCCGACTGTGCGGCTCGGAAGCGATGGAGAGCGTCGTCGATCTGGGGGCGACACCACCGTGTGAGAGTTTCCTCGCCGCGGACCGACTGGACCTGCCGGAGCCGGCGTACCCGCTGCACCTGCGGGTCTGCACCGACTGCTGGCTGGCGCAGATCCCGCCGCTGATCACCCCGGAGGAGACGTTCCGGGAGTACGCCTACTTCTCCTCGTACTCGGCCTCCTGGGTGGAGCACGCGCGCACCTTCGTCGCCGGAGCCGTCCGGCGGCTCGGCCTCGACGCCGGCGGGGAGGACGCCTTCGTGGTCGAGGTCGCCAGCAACGACGGGTACCTGCTGAGGCACGTGCGGGACCGCGGGATCCGCTGCCTGGGCATCGAGCCGTCGGTGAACGTCGGCGCCGCGGCACGGGACGCCGGGGTGCCCACGCTCACCGCGTTCCTCGACGAGGCCACCGGCGCGGCCGTCCGCGCCGAACACGGACCGGCCGACCTGGTCGTGGCCAACAACGTGTACGCGCACATCCCCGACGTAACCGGGTTCACCCGGGGTCTGCGCGCCCTGGTCGCCGACGACGGCTGGGTGTCCATCGAGGTGCAGCACCTGCTGACCCTGATCGCCGGGAACCAGTACGACACGATCTACCACGAACACTTCCAGTACTACACGGTCGCCTCCGCCGTCCGCGCGCTGGCGAGCGGCGGACTCGCGCTCGTGGACGTCGAGTTGCTGCCCACGCACGGCGGCTCCCTCCGGCTGTGGGCCCGCCCGGCCGACGCGGCCGGCGATCCGTCCCGGCAGGTGGCCGACGTGCTGGCCCGGGAGAAGGCCGCCGGGCTGCAGGAGCTCTCCGGGTACACCGACTTCTCCGCGCGGGTGGCCGGGGTGCGCCGGGACCTCCTCGCCTTCCTCATCGGCGCCGCCGAGCGCGGCGAGACGGTCGTCGGCTACGGCGCCCCGGGCAAGGGCAACACCCTGCTCAACCACTGCGGTATCCGGCCCGACCTGCTCGCGTACACGGTCGACCGCAACCCCTACAAACACGGCCGCTTCACCCCCGGCACCCGCATTCCGATCCTGCCGCCCGAGCAGATAGCCGCCGACAGGCCGGACTACGTGCTCGTCCTCCCGTGGAACCTGCGGGCGGAGCTGTCCCGGCAGCTCTCCTACGTGCACGCCTGGGGCGGCCGGCTGGTCTTTCCCATCCCGGAACTGAGCATTGTCGAGGTCAAGCCATGAAGGTCGTACTGTTCTGCGGCGGCTACGGGCTGCGTATGCGCAGCGGCGCCTCCGACGACGTGCCCAAGCCGATGGCGATGGTGGGCCCGCGCCCGCTGATCTGGCATGTCATGCGCTACTACGCGCACTACGGGCACACGGAGTTCATCCTGTGCCTCGGATACGGGGCGCACCACATCAAGGACTTCTTCCTCAACTACGAGGAGACCGCGTCCAACGACTTCGTGCTGCGCAACGGCCGGACGGAGCTGCTCTCCACCGACATCGCCTCCTGGACGATCACGTTCGCGCAGACCGGTATCGCCTCGCCCATCGGGGAGCGGCTGCGCCGGGTGCGGCATCTCCTGGAGGGCGACGAGATGTTCCTCGCCAACTACGCCGACGTGCTCACCGACGCCCCGCTGCCGGAGATGACCGAGCGGTTCGCCCGGCGCGACGCCGGCGCGTCGATGATGGTGGTGCCGCCGCAGTCCTCGTTCCACTGCGTGGACCTGGGGGAGGACGGTCTGGTGGGGGGCATCACCGCGGTGAGCGAACTGCCGCTGTGGGAGAACGGCGGCTACTTCGTGCTGCGGCAGGAGGTCTTCGACCACATTCCGGAGAACGGCGATCTGGTCGCGGACGGCTGCGCCCGGCTGGCCAAGCGCGGCCGGCTCGTGGCTCACCGGCACCGCGGCTTCTGGAAGCCGACCGACACCGTGAAGGAACGGGCCGCGCTCGACGCCGCCTACGCCCGTGGCGACCGGCCGTGGGCCGTGTGGGAACGGGAGGGCGCGGGCGCCGGCGTGCACGGCGGCGGGATCGGCGCCGGAGCGGAGACCGCGTGATCCGGCTCGGGGCCCGGTGCCCGGACCGGATCGCCGCCGTCGGGGCGCACTGCGACGACATCGCCATCGGCGCCGGCGGCACGTTGCTGACACTGTGTCAGGCGCGGCCGGGTATCCGCGTCGACGCCCTGGTGCTCTCCGGCGGCGGCAGCGAACGGGAGCCGGAGGAGCGGGCCGCGCTCGCCGCCTTCTGCCCGGGCGCCGACCTGCGGCTGACCGTCCTCGGGCTGCCGGACGGCCGGCTGCCCGCGCACTGGGACGAGGCCAAGGCCGCGGTCGAGGGACTGCGCGGGCGGACCGATCCGGAGCTGGTGCTCGCCCCCCGTACCGAGGACGCGCATCAGGACCACCGCGGGCTGGCCCGGTTGGTCACCACCGCCTTCCGCGACCACCTCGTGCTCTGCTACGAGATCGTCAAGTGGGACGGCGACCTCGGCCGCCCGGCCGCGTACCTGCCGCTGTCGCCGGATACCGCGGAACACAAGGTGCGGCTGCTCCAGGAGCACTACCCCTCGCAGCGGCACCGCCCCTGGTACGACCGCGAGGTCTTCCTCGCCCTGGCACGGATCCGCGGCATCGAATGCCATGCGCGCTACGCCGAGGCGTTCGCCGTCACCAAACTCACTCTCGACCTGGGGGGCTGACCCTTGCGCGTACTGCTGACCGGGCACCAGGGCTATCTCGGCACCGTGATGGCGCCGGTACTCGCCGACGCCGGACACCGGGCCGTCGGCCTCGACTCCGGCCTGTTCGCCGACTGCGTGCTGGGCCCGCCGCCCGCCGACCCGCCGGGGCTGCGGGTGGATCTGCGCGACGTGACGGCCGGGCACCTGGCCGGGGTGGACGCCGTGATCCACCTGGCCGCGCTCTCCAACGACCCGCTGGGATCGCTGGCGCCGCAGCTCACCTACGACATCAACCACCGCGCCTCCGTCCGGCTGGCCCGGCTCGCCCGTGACGCCGGAGTCAAGCGCTTCCTGTACGCCTCGACGTGCTCGGTCTACGGAGCCGCGGGCGGCGGCGAGCTGGTGGGCGAGGACGCCCCGCTGCGCCCCGTGACGCCGTACGCGGAGTCCAAGGTGCGGGTCGAGGACGACCTGCACGCGCTGGCCGACGGCGACTTCAGCCCGGTGTTCATGCGCAACGCCACCGCCTTCGGCTACTCGCCGCGGCTGCGCGCCGACATCGTGCTGAACAACCTGGTGGGCCACGCGCTCCTCTCCGGCGAGGTGCTGGTCCTCTCCGACGGCACCCCCTGGCGCCCGCTGGTCCACGCCGCCGACATCGCCCGCGCCTTCGCCGCCGCGCTGACGGCGCCGCGGGAAGCGGTGCACGACCGGGCGTTCAACATCGGCAGCGAGACCAACAACGTCACGGTCGCCGAGATCGCCGACGAGGTGGCCGCGGCGGTGCACGGCTCCCGGGTGGTGATCACCGGGGAGACCGGGGCCGATCCGCGGTCGTACCGGGTGGACTTCTCCGCCTTCCGCGCCGCGATACCCGGCTTCGCGTGCGCGTGGACGGTGGGGCAGGGTGCGCTCGAACTCGCCGACGCCTACCGGAAGTACGGGCTGACCCGGGCGGACTTCGACCGGCGCTTCACCCGCCTCGCCGTGCTGCGCGCGGCGTCCGGGGCCGGTGCCGTCGACGACACCCTGCGGCGGCGCCGGTGACCGCGCCGGGCGAGGAGATGTACGCCCTGGTGAAGCGGCTGTACCCGCTGTGCCGGAGCATCACGGGCGACGGGGTGCGCGCGACGCTGGAGATCGTCGGCGAGTACATCCCGCTGCACGTGCACGAGGTGCCGACCGGGACGCGGGTGCTCGACTGGACGGTGCCGCAGGAGTGGAACATCCGGGACGCGTACATCGCGGACGCCGCCGGCCGCCGGGTCGTCGACTTCGCCGCCTCCAGCCTGCACGTGCTCGGCTACAGCGTGCCGGTGTCGGCGACCTTGCCGCTGGCCGAGCTGCGCGGACATCTGCACACCTTGCCGGACCGCCCGGCCTGGGTGCCGTACCGCACCAGCTACTACGAGCGGGCGTGGGGATTCTGCCTCGCCCAGGAGACCCTGGACGCGCTGCCGGACGGTGAGTACGAGGTGCGCATCGACTCCACGCTCGCCGACGGCCACCTCACCTACGCCGAGCACGTGATCCCCGGGCGGGTCGCCGACGAGGTGCTCGTCTCCAGCCACGTCTGCCACCCGTCGCTGGCCAACGACAACCTGGCCGGCATCGCGGTGGCGGCATTCCTGGCGCGCGCGCTGGGGGAGCGGACGCCGTACTACACCTACCGATTCCTCTTCGCGCCCGGCACCATCGGGGCGATCACCTGGCTGGCCCGCAACGCGGACCGCGTGCGGCGGGTCAGGCACGGGCTGGTGCTGGCCTGTGCGGGAGACCCGGGCCCGCTGACGTACAAGCGGAGCAGACGCGGCGACGCGGAGATCGACCGGGTGCTGCGACACGTGCTCGCCTCCTCCGAACGCCCGTACCGCATCAAGGAGTTCACCCCCTACGGCTACGACGAGCGGCAGTTCTGCTCGCCCGGGTTCGATCTCGGCGTGGGCTCGCTCACCCGGACTCCGTACGCCGGCTATCCCGAGTACCACACCTCGGCGGACGACCTGGACTTCGTCTCCTCCGAGGCGATGGCGGACACGCTCGCCGTCTGCCGCGAGGCGTTCGCCGTGCTGGACCGCAACCGGCGGTACCTCAACCTCAGCCCCTACGGCGAGCCCCAGCTCGGCCGGCGGGGGCTGTACGACTCGCTCGGCGGGCGCAGCGACGCCCGGCAGGCCCAGATGGCCATGCTCTGGGTGCTCAGCCTCTCCGGCGGGGAGCACAGCCTGCTGGACGTCGCCGAGCACGCCGGGCTGCCGTTCGACGCCGTTGCCGCCGCGGCCGACGCCCTGGAGGGCGCCGGGCTGATCAGGGCGTGACGCCGATGGCCGCCGAGGGGGAGAAGACGACGGCGTCGCCGGCCCGCGGCATCGCCGCCCGGCTGTCGTGGGGCCTGGCCGACCAGGCGGCCTCCAGCGCGTCCAACTTCCTGGTGGGGATGTACGTCGCACGCTCGCTCGGCCCCGCCGCGTTCGGCGTGTTCAGCCTGGCCTGGGTGACGTACGGCGTGGTGCTCGGCGTCTCCCGCGGGCTGGCCACCGACCCGCTCGTGGTGCGCTTCAGCGGCGCGCCCGAGGAGTCCTGGCGGGAGGCGACGGCCCGGTCGTCGGGCACCGCGCTCGGTGCCGGGGCCGCCTTCGGCGCCGCGTGTCTGGCCGGGGGGGTGTGTGCGGGCGGTGACATGGGAGCCGCCTTCATCTGCCTCGGCGTCGTGCTGCCGGGGCTGGTGCTCCAGGACGCCTGGCGGTTCGCGTTCTTCGCCGCCGGCACCGGACGCAAGGCGTTCGTCAATGACGTCGTCTGGGGCGTCGTGTGCGTCCCGGGCCTGGTGATGGCCGCGCGCGCAGGCAGCGTGGCCGGCTTCGTGCTCGCCTGGGGCGGATCGGCCGCCGTCGCCGCGGCGTACGGCTGCCTCCAGTCCGGCGTCCGCCCCCGTCCGGCCGGTGCCCGCGCATGGCTGCGCGACCACCGCGACCTGGGCTACCGCTACCTGGTCGAGAACGTCGGCGTCAGCGGCGCGGCCCAACTGCGGATGTACGGGCTCGGCGCGATCGCCGGGGTCGGCGCGGTGGGCGTGGTCCGGGGCGCCGAACTCCTGCTCGGCCCGTTCCTCGCGGTGCTCATGGGCCTGTCGCTGGTCACCGTCGCGGAGGCGGCACGGGTGCTGCGGCGGGTCCCGCATCGGCTGGCCCGGTTCTGTCTGCTGCTCGGGGCGGGGCAGGCCGCAGCCGCGGTGCTCTGGGGGGCCGCGCTGCTGCTGGTCCCCGACCCTCTCGGCGAACACGTCCTCGGCACCGTCTGGTACCCGGCCTCGGAGCTGATCGTTCCGGCCACGCTGGGCGTCGCGGGCGCGGGTCTCGGCGCCGGCGCGGCGGCCGGACTGCGCGCGCTCGCCGCGGCCCGGCGCAGCCTGCGTGCCCAGTTGTTCGCCTCCGCCTGCTACGCGGGCGGCGGGCTCGGCGGGGCGGCGGCGGCCGGCGTGGCCGGCTCGGCCTGGGGCGTCGCCGCCGCAACCGTCAGCGGGTCCGCGGTGTGGTGGCTGCACCTGCGGTCCGCGCTGCGCGCCCACCATGCCCACCCGATCCCCGAAGTGAGGACGCCATGACCGCCCGACCCCGGCTCAGCATCGGCCTGCCCGTCCACAACGGCGAGGAGTACCTCGCCGAATCGCTCGACGCCCTGCTCGGCCAGACCTACGAGGACTTCGAACTGGTCATCTCCGACAACGCCTCGACGGACGCGACACCGGACATCTGCCGCCGGTACGCCGCGAAGGACTCGCGCATCCGGTACATCCGGCTGCCCCGGAACATCGGCGCCGCACCGAATCACCACTACGTGTTCACCGAGTGCCGGGGCGAGCTGTTCAAATGGGCCTCGCACGACGATCTGTACGCCCGGGACCTGCTGCGGCGCTGCGTGGAGGCGCTGGACGCGCGGCCGGAGGTGGTCCTCGCGCACGCCGGCCAGGCGGTCGTCGACGGCGACGGCCGGGTGAAGGTCCCGTACGAGTACGGGCTCGCCACCGACTCGCCGCACCCGCCGGAGCGCTTCCGCAGCATGCTCTTCGAGCCCGGCGGCGACGACTTCTACGGGGTGATCCGGGCCGACGTGCTGCGCAGGGTGAAGCCGCACGACAGCTATCACCACGCGGACCGCACGTTCGTCGCCGAGATCGGCCTGCACGGGCCCTTCCACCAGGTGCCGGAGCTGCTGTACTTCCGCCGCGACCACCCCGCCCGGGCGGAGCGGGCGAACCCGTCCAAGCGCTCCCGGTGCGTCAACCTCGACCCCCGCCGGGCCGGCCCGCTGCACCCGACGCCCCGGCTGCTCGCCGAGTACGTCTGGGGCTTCGTCTCGGCGATCCGGCGGGCCCCGTTGCCGGCGGCCGACCGGCGCGCGTGCTACCGCCACCTGGCGGCGTGGCTGGCCAGCCGGGCCCGACCGGGCGCCGGGGAGCGGGTCGAGGACCGGGCCCCGGCCGGCCCGGGCGGGCCCGCGGTCTGTGTCGACGCCCTCGTCGCCGGCCGCGAAGGACGTGGCGGCCGTGCGGGGCGGCGGGCATGACCCACGCACGCAGAACCCCCGTACGCGTCGGGGTGTTCGGCCTGCTCGGCTCCGGCAACCTCGGCAACGACGGGTCGCTGGAGGCCGTCCTCGGGTATCTCCGCGCCGAGCATCCGGAGGCGGTCGTGGACGCGCTGTGCGGCGGCCCCGGGACCGTCGCGGCCCGGTACGGGATCCCCGCCTCGCGGCTGCACTGGTACCGCGGCGAGTACCGGACCGCAGCGCGCGCCGGCGCGATCGCGGCGAAGGCTCTGGGCAAGGTCGTGGACGCCGTCCGCACCGCCGCCTGGGTACGCCGGCACGATCTGGTCATCGTGCCCGGCATGGGCGTGCTGGAGGCCACGCTGCCGCTGCGGCCGTGGGGTTTCCCCTACTCGCTCTTCCTGCTCTGCGCGGCCGGCCGGCTGTCCGGCACCCCGGTCGCCCTCGTCGGCGCCGGCGCCGCCCCGATCCGCGACCGGCCGACCCGGGCCCTGGTCCGCTGGTCGGCGCGGCTGGCCGCGTACCGCTCGTACCGCGACGAGCTGTCCCGCGACGCGATGCGGTCGATGGGCGTGGACACCGCGTACGACGAGGTCTACCCGGACCTCGCTTTCGCCCTGCCCGCGCCGGGGGAAGGCGGTGACCCCGGCGCCGGGCCCGCCCGGGATCCCGGGCAGGCGCCCGGCGGCCCGCCGGGCCCGGTCTGCGTCGGCGTCATGGCCTTCCGCGGCGGCAACGACGACCGTGCCCGGGCCGGGGAGATCCACCGGCGCTACCTCGACGGCACGACCCGCTTCGTCCGCGCGCTCGTCGAGGACGGCAGGCAGGTCCGGCTCCTCATCGGCGACGCCGTCGACGCCCCGGTCGTCGCCGCGCTCCTCGAGGCCGTCGACTCGCCACTGGTCACCGCCGCGCAAGCGGCCTCGCTCGCCGACCTGATGAAGGAGACGGCCGCCGCCGACGCCGTCGTGGCCACCCGCTACCACAACCTGGTCTGCGCGCTGCGGACCGGCACGCCCACCCTCGCGCTCGGCTACGCCGCGAAGAGCGACGCGCTCATGGCCCGGATGGGCCTGGGCACGTTCTGCCACCCGGCGCGGGAGATCGACGCCGACCGGCTGCTCGGCCAGTTCCGGGCGCTGGAGCGGCAGTCGGCGAAGCTGCGGCAGACCCTCGCGGAGCGGAACGCGGCCGTGGCCCGGCACCTTGAGGACCAGTTCACCGCCCTGACACGGACCTTGTTCCCGACGACCGACGACGCCCCGCGGGAGGCTTCATGAAAGTGACCGAGGTGCCGGAGATCGCCGGCGCGTACCTCTTCGAGCCGACGCCGTACGCCGACGAGCGCGGTTTCTTCTGCCGCACCTTCGACGCCGGCGTGGTCCGCTCGGCGGGCCTGGACCCCGGTGCCTTCGTCCAGGACAGCGTCTCCCGCTCCGCCCGCGGCGTCGTGCGCGGCCTGCACCTGCGTTCCGGCGCCGGCGAGGCCAAGCTGGTGCGGTGCTCGTACGGGAGGATCTTCGACGTCGTCGTGGACCTGCGGACGGGCTCGCGGACGTACCTGGGCCGGGCCCTGACCGAGCTGTCCGGCGAGACGCAGCGGACCCTCTATGTCCCGGCGGGATGCGCGCACGGCTTCCAGGCGCTGACCGCGACCGCCGACACCTCGTACCGGATCGACCGGCCGCACGATCCCGCGGAGGACGTCACGATCGTCTTCGACGACCCGCACCTCGCCATTCCGTGGCCCCTGCCGGTCACGTCGATGTCCCGGCGGGACCGCGACGCGCCGTGTCTCGCCGAGGTCCTTGCACGAGGGGAGGGGTGAAGCCGGCGTGCTCACCGAAGGGGGAGGACTGCCCCGGTCCCGGATGGCGAACGAGCGGCTGCACGCCCTGATCCCGGGGGGCGCGCACACGTACGCCAAGGGAGACGACCAGTACCCGGAAGACCTCGCTCCGGTCATCAGCCGGGGCCGCGGCGCCCACGTGTGGGACGTCGACGGCAACCGCTACATCGAGTACGGCTCCGGGCTGCGCTCGGTCAGTCTCGGTCACGCCCACCCGCGCGTGACCGAGGCGGTGCGGCGTGCACTCGACCGCGGGAGCAACTTCGTCCGGCCGTCGATCCTGGAGGTCGACGCCGCGGAACGCTTCCTGGCCACCGTGCCGACGGCCGAGATGGTGAAGTTCGCGAAGAACGGCTCCGACGCCACCACCGCCGCGGTGCGCCTGGCCCGCGCCGTCACCGGGCGCCCGCGGGTGGCCGTCTGCGCCGACCATCCGTTCTTCTCCGTCGACGACTGGTTCATCGCCACCACGCCCCTGGCGGCCGGTGTGCCGGCGCCCGCCGGTGAGCTGACCGTGACATTCCCGTACGGCGATCTGGCCGCCACCGAGGAACTGCTCACCCGGTACCGGGACGAGATCGCCTGCCTGATCCTCGAACCGGCCACCCGGGCCGACCCGCCGCCCGGGTACCTCGCCGGCCTGCGCGCACTGGCCGACCGGCACGGATGCGTCCTCGTCTTCGACGAGATGATCACCGGCTTCCGCTGGTCCGAGGCGGGCGCCCAGGGCCTCTACGGCGTCGTCCCCGACCTCTCCACGTTCGGCAAGGCACTGGGCAACGGGTTCGCCGTCTCCGCGCTGGCGGGACGCCGCGAGCTGATGGAACGGGGCGGACTGCGGCACTCCCACGACCGGGTGTTCCTGCTGTCCACCACACACGGGGCGGAAACCCACGCGCTGGCCGCCGCGATGGCCGTGCAGACGGTCTACGCCGAGGAGGGCGTCACCGCGCGGCTGCACGACCTCGGCGAACGGCTGGCCGCCGGGGTGCGCGACGCGGCGGCCGGGACGGGCGTCGGCGACCACGTCGTGGTACGGGGGCGGGCCAGCAACCTGGTCTTCGCCACCCTCGACGAGAACGGGCGGCCGTCGCAGCGCTACCGCACGCTGTTCCTGCGCCGGCTCCTCGAAGGCGGCGTGCTGGCCCCGTCGTTCGTGGTGAGCAGCGCACTCGACGACGCCGACATCGACCGGACGGTCGACGTGGTGGGCCGGGCGTGCGCGGTGTACCGCAGGGCGCTGGACGCCGCCGACCCCACACCCTGGCTGGGCGGCCGGCCGGTGCGGCCGGTCTTCCGCCGCCGGGCGTGACGGGCCGTCAGCGGCGCCCGCCCCGGCCGCCCACCCGGCCGCACGCCCGGTCGACCAGCCACGCCGTCGCCGGCACCACCGCCAGGGCGGTGCACCAGCCGCCGACGACGTCGGTCGGGTAGTGCGCGCCCAGCGCGACCTGCGCCCAGCCCATGGCGGCGCCGGCGGCCAGCGCCGCGCCGAGCACGAGCGGCGCACCGGCCCCTCTGCCGCCGCCGCGGCGGCCGGCGGCCAGGAACGCCAGCGCGAGGGCCAGTGCGGTGAGGAAGGCGGTGTGCCCGCTCGGGTAGGACAGGTTCCCGTCGTGAATGGTGCGCCCGACCAAGGGTTTGAGCAGCGTCGTCGCCGCCACCGCCGTGCCGCTGCCGGCGACGGTGACCACCGCGGTGCGAAAGCGCCCGGCCGCCAGGCACCCCGCCACCGCGACCACGACCGACACCGCCGCCCCGGCGGGCTCCCCGAGGAAGTCCACCGCCAGCGCCACGTCCCGCCACGGTGACCTCACCTCGCCCACCGCCGACCGGATCCCCCGGTCCACCGCGCCGGGCCCGCTGCCGCCGGCGACGAGAACGCCGGTCACCACGACCACCAGCGCGGCAACGCCCGCAACCGGCGCCAGCCACGCACGCAGCGACGGGTGCAGCACCTCGGGCGGGACCCCCCGGCCCGCACGGAAACTCCGGCGGACGTAGCCCACCTCTGCCTCCCGTCCGGCCCTCCGGCCCGCCGGTGCCGCCGGAAGATCGCGGCCGGCGGGCCCGCGGGCACCCACCCTCCGGCGACCCTAGCCTCCCCGCAGGCGCGGGGCGGCACGGATGGTTGTCACAGGGCACAGACGAGATGCGGGGCATGCCGACCCCACTCGTGCGGGTTCCCGCCGCCCATGCACATGATGTGGCTCCGGACGGAACCGCTCTCCGATGCCGTAGGGCCGACGGGCGCCGTCCCGGCGCTGGTCAGCGGGGTGGAAGCGGCAGCGAGGGCCGTGCGGACGGACGGCAGGGACCTTCGGCCCTGTGGTCCGGTGCCGCCACCGTCACACAGTGGTGGGGCAGGCGCTTTTCCACCCCGGGCGCGAGCACGCAGCCGGCCACGACGAGCCGGTGTCTGCGGCACGTCGCCCGAGGTCGGCTGACGCCTCGACCCCGACCCGGGTGAGCGCCATCGGAGCGCCACCGAGACCCCGGCGCTCCGTACGCAGATGCGGAGGAAACGATGGGGCACACCACGAAATGGAAGGCCGACCTCTACCTCTCAGAAGAGGAGGGGGCGACGAAGGCGCGCGTGGTGCTGGACACCGCGACGAAGCAGATCACCGGGCACGGAGACGCGCACCGCAACCCCGCGGACCCGGACGTGCCGGAGATCGGTGACGAGCTGGCGGCCGGCCGCGCGCTGGACGATCTCGGCCGGCAACTGAGGGACACGGCCCGGCGTGACATCGAAGACGTCGATGCCGTCATGGCCTCCGGGCGGAGTGCACGCCCGGGAGCCGGCTGGCCGTCCCCGGACCGGATGTGAGGAGGAAGACCGATGACCAAGCCCACCCGTCACGGCAACGGCGTGCTGGAGACCTGGGACCCCTTCCGGGAGATGCAGGACCTGCACACCCGTCTGGACCGGCTCATGGAGACCGCCGTTCCGGTCGTACCCGGCCCCGGCGCCACCGGGGCATGGATGCCCCTTGCCGACATCGAGGACACCGAGGACGCCTACCTGGTGGAGCTGGAGCTTCCCGGCGTGAAAAAGGACGACGTCGAGGTGGAGATCACCGACTCCGAGATCAGCGTGCACGGCGAGATCCAGGAGAAGGAGCGCACCGGCGTGGTCCGGCGGCGCGCCCGCCATGTCGGGGAGTTCGACTACCGGGCGAGTCTGCCGCCGAACTCGGACACCGCCAACGTCAGCGCCGAGCTGAACAACGGGGTCCTCACCGTGCGCGTTCCGAAGGCCGAGAAGGCCACGGCGCGGCGCATCGAGATCGAGGACTGACCGCCGGCCGCGACAGCACTCCGGGGAGACGCGGATCATGCGAGCCGAACTCGGTGATCAACTCGTTGTCGCAAGCCCCGCCACCGGAGCGGCCGGACGCAAGGGCGAGATCGTCGGCATCCGCCATGATGACGGCACACCTCCCTACGAGGTGCGCTGGTCGGACACGGGCGCGGTGAGCACCGTCTTTCCCGGACCCGACGCACATGTCCGCGGCCCCCGGCACCGGCGGGAGGACGTACCCGTACCGGTCCGGCCGCGTACGGACCGGACGGGTACGGGGCCGGCCGGCGGGCCGCGCACGGCGCCGCCCGGCAGGACGCCGCACCCCGGTGACATCGGCCGCCGCGTGGCCGGCGAACGCAGACGTGCGGGGCTGACCCGTGAGGAGACGGCCCGCCGCGCCGGAATGGCGCCGGAGTACCTGGCGTACCTCGAAGAACAGGCGGCCGATCCGACGGCGGCCTGCCTGGCCCGCCTGGCGGGTGTGCTGGGCACCACCCCCGTCGCTCTGCGCGGCGGCGACGTCGATCTTCCGCCCGGCCGGGCACAGCCGCTCCGGCATCCGCGGATGCAGGAACTCGACCCCGACGAGTGCCGCCGTCTGCTGTCCGCGGGCGGCGTGGGACGGGTGGCGGTCTCGACACCGCAGGGTCCCGCGGTCGTTCCGGTCACCTACGAGGTCGTCGGCGGGGCGATCGCCTACCGGACCGCGCCGGACTCGATCCCGGCGGCGGCGGTGGGGTCGGAGGTCGCCTTCGAGGTCGACCAGGTGGACGAGGCCATGGGCCGGGGCTGGAGCGTGCTGGTCGTCGGATCCGCCCGGGTGGTGACCGAACCCGACGCCGTGCGGAGACTGGCCGAGGGCGCCCGCGTTTCGCCGTGGGCCGGGGGCGAACGGGAGATGTGGGTGTCGATCCGGCCCACGCGGATCACGGGACGGCGCATCACGCAGGACGGGGCGTGAAGCCCCGCCGGCGCCTGCGCTCCGGGGCTTTACGCCCCGAGCGGAGTGCTGCCGACGTCATCCACCTGGTAGGACAGGTGGTCCAGGACCTCGACCACGCCGTCCACCGCGTTGCAGAGCCGTACGACGACCGGGATCAGGCTCCTGACCTCGAGCACGCCCCGCAGCTCCACCCGGCCGTCCCGTACGGTGACGGACACCTGGGCGGGCGCCAGGCCCACGGTGTGCTGCAGGACGTCCTGCTCGATCTCGTCTTGGATGGCGTCGTCCTTGCGCAGGAAGATCCGCAGCAGATCGCGGCGGCTGACGATGCCGAGCAGCCGGTCCGTGTCGTCGACCACCGGCAGACGCTTGATCCGCTGCACCTCCATCAGCTGCGCGGCTTCGACGACGTTCCAGTCGGGGCGCGCGCAGACGGCGGGTGCGGACATCAGCTCCTCGGCCCGGGCACCCTGGGCTTTGGCCCGCTCCCATGCTTCGAGGGGCGGCAGCGGCACCTTCCCGTTGATACCGGGCTGGTCACTGGCCTTCCGCAGCAGATCGGACTCCGACACCAGGCCCATCGGCCGGCCGCGGTCGTCGACGACGGGGAGCGCGGCGATGTCGTTCTCGGTCAGGAGGCGGGCGATCTCCTTGAACGGGGTGTCGTGCCGGGCGCTGATGACGTGCCGGGTCATCAGGTCGCTGACTTTACGGTGCTGCATCTTCCCTCCCACGCTCGTGATCATTCGTGCGGGACGACGGCGACGGGCGCGGTGGCGTGGTGCATCAGGGCGTGCGTCACCGGGCCGATCAGCGTCGGGAACTTCAGGTGCTTGTGCGTACGGCGTCCGCCGATCAGCAGCCGGGCGCCGGCGCCCTGTTCCAGCAGGTGTGGCGCCACCTCACCGTCCAGCAGGACCGGCTCCGTCTCCACGTCCGGATAGCGCGCCTGCCAGGCTCCGAGGGCGGAGTCGAGATTCATCCGCGCGACGGTCCGCAGATCGGCGTCGGCCTTCGGGTCGGGCAGCGCCGACGGGTAGGCGTAGACGGACGAGTGCCGCCACATGTGGACGACGCGCAGGAGGCTGCGCGTCCGGTGGGCGATGTCGAAAGCGAACTCCAGCACCGGTTCGAACCGGTGGTCGAGATCCACCCCGACCACCACGGGCAGATCGCGGTCCACGGCGTCGGGGTCCCAGTCCTGCCGCACCAGGACGGTGGGCCCGGTGGCGTGCGCGACCACCGGCAACGCCACGCTGCCGGTGAAGAAGCCCGACGCCGCACCGATACCGCGCGAGCCCAGGACGAGGAGTTCCCCCTCCTGCGCCGCGTCGAGAAGCGCCTTCACCGCCGGTTCCGTCGTCGCGCCGCCGCTGATCTCCACCTGCGGGTACCGTTCCGCGGTCTCGCGGCAGGCGGTGGCGATCCGGTCCCGGACCCAGTCCTCGTGCAGTGAGCCGCCGGGGCTGACCTGGTTACTCGTCAGCGTCGCCTCGGCGTGGACGATGCGCAGAGAGATCCGGCGCGAGGCGGCTTCGGCCGCCGCCCAGCGGACGGCCGCCATGCTCGGGTCCGTCCCGTCCACACCGACCACTACGTGCCGCGTTGCCATTGCTGCCTCCCCGGAGTGACCGACCGGGCGGCGCGGTGAACGCCATACGGCCCGGTCGGGGAAGAGCGTCGCGGCATACGCCATGCCGCCCCTTCAGGCTGCCGCCGCGCCGGTGCGGCCCGCGAGGGCCGTAGGGGTTCATCGCAGGGACCTTCGGGCACCCCGACCGCCGGTGACGCGTCGCGACCCTTCTGCCGACGTCACGTGGTGTGACCGTGCTCCGGGAGCACGCCGGTAAACCTGGAGTTAATGTGAGAAAAGGGGCGTGGAGTACGGCGTCGCGGAGGGCCGGTGAGCGATCAGAGTGTGAGCCCGTACAGACACCGGCAGGCCGGTCCGGCGGACCCGCCGCGGTTCACCGAACAGTGGCTCGGGGCCAACGCGGACATCACCGCCGCTCTGCTCTCCGGGCTGGAGGAACCGGCCGTTCTGGAGATGATCGTCGACCGCGCACGCCGCATCCTCCGTACGGACCTCGGAGTCCTCGCCCTGGCCGAGGGCGACTCCGGGCGGCTGCGGGTGGCGCTGGCCTCCGGGGAGGAGGCGGAGACGTATCAGGGCAGGCTCCTGCCCCGCCCCGGATCGTTCGCGGGCGCCGCCGCCGAGGCGGGCGAACCGATCACGACCGCCGACCTCTCCCGTGACCCGCGGAACACTGCTGGATCGCCCGGTGTGCGGAGACTGAGACCGGCGGTCGCCGTTCCGATGGTCGCCGGGGAGGGGGTCCGGGGCGTCCTGCTGCTCGCCCGCGCCGGCACGCTCGAGGTGTTCACCGAGGTGGAGACCGGCCCGCTGCTCGCCTTCGCGGGGCAGGCCGCGATCGCCATGGAACTCGCCGACCGCCGGCGAGACGCCGAGCGGATCGCGCTGCTGAAGGACCGCGACCGCATCGCGCGGGACCTGCACGACCTCGCCATCCAGCGGTTGTTCGCCACCGGGATCTCGGTGCAGAGCGTGCTGCGCTTCGTCGAGCACGAGGAAGCCCGCGCACGCCTGCTGCGTGCGGTGGACGACCTGGACGAGACCACCCGGATCATCCGCTCGACGATCTTCGGCCTGCGCACCGCTCAGCGCAGAGAGGGCAGCGGTCTGCGGGCCCACGTGGTCCGGGCGGTGGAGGACGCCGTAGCGGCCCTCGGGTTCACCCCCTCCCTCCGTCTGGAGGGCCTCATCGACACGGACGTGCCCCGGGACGTCGCGGACGCGGTCAGGGCGGTACTGGGGGAGGCCCTCGCCAACGTCGCCCGGCACGCTCGGGCGACCGCCGCCGAGGTGGTCCTCACCGTGACCGACGGCAGGGCCACGTTGTCGGTGCAGGACGACGGGGTGGGCATGCCGCCGGACGGCCGTCGCAGCGGCCTGGCGAATCTCGCCGATCGCGCGGAGAGGCTCGGCGGACAGATGTCGGTCATGGCTCCGCGGGCGGGCGGCACGCGCGTGACGTGGTCGGTGCCCCTCACCCGCCGGTGACCGGTCCGTGCGGCACTCCCGTGGACCGTGTCACCGGTCCCGGACACCGTCGCCCTCCGGCCGTACGCCCTCCTGCGTGGCGATCACGGCGGCCTGGATGCGGCGCTCCACCCCGAGCTTGCCCAGCAGCCGGGAGATGTTGTTCTTGACCGTCTTCTCCGAGAGGTACAGGCGCTTGCCGATCTCCCGGTTGGTGAGGCCGTCACCGATGAGGGCGAGGATCTCCCGCTCCCGGGGAGCGAGGTCCGAAAGCGGGCCTTCTTCGCCGGAGTCCTCGGGCTCGCCCCGCAGGCTGTCCATCAGCCGGCCGGTCGTGGCCGGATCCAGCATCGACTGGCCGGACGCGACCGTACGCACGGCCGCGACCAGGTCGGAGTTCTTGATCTGCTTGAGCACGTAGCCCGCGGCCCCGCCGAGAATCGCGTCCAGCAGCGCCTCGTCGTCATCGAAGGAGGTGAGCATCAGGCAGGGGAGCTCCGGCATCCGGGAACGCAGCTCGCGGCATACCGCGACGCCGTTGCCGTCCGGGAGCCTGACGTCGAGTACCGCCACGTCCGGCCGGAGCGCGGGGCCGCGGGCCAGGGCCTGGGCGGCCGTCGACGCCTCGCCCACCACCCGGATGTCCGGTTCGTCCTCCAGCAGGTCCCGCAGCCCGCGCCGCACCACCTCGTGGTCGTCCAGCAGAAAGACCCGGACCGGCGCCGCGGCGGAGGTGCCGAACCCGTCCGGCCCGGTCACGCCGGCCCCTCGGACGGCGGCATGGACACGCCCCGGCGCTCACTCTCGTCCCGTTCCCGGCCGGGGGACGCCGCGTCCGGTACGCCCCGGCGGGTGCCCTCCCCGGGCGGGCCGTCCGGCGGCTCCAGACGGAACCCGACGTCCACGACGCCTTCGACCGCCCGTGTCATCCGGGCCGCCAGCGGCACCAGAGAGGTGTCGCGGAACCACCCCGCGAGGGTCACGACACCCTTGTCGACGCTCGCGTGCACGGTGGCCCCTCCGTGGGGGAACAGCGGATCGAGGACATGCCGCCGTACGTCCTCGGCGATGTCCTGATCCGGCCGGAGGAAGACCTTCAGCAGATCGCCGCGGCTGACGATGCCGGTGAGGTGCCCCTCGCCGTCCACGACCGGAAGCCGCTTCAGGCGCCGCTGCGCCATGGCCCTGGCGGCCTCGGCGAGGGTGGCGTCGGCCCGTACGGAGACGGCGGGCGTGGTCATGAGGTCACGTGCGATCACCGCACCGGCCTTCACGATGTTCTCGGGCCGCCGGGCCCGGTCGGCCACGGACAACGGGCTGTCGCGGTACTCCTCCTTCGGCAGCAGGTCGGCTTCCGACACCACCCCGATGACACGTCCGTCGCCCTCCAGGACGGGCAGCGCGCTGACCCGCCACTTCCGCATCGTCGCGGCGATCTCCTTGAAAGAAGCCTCCGGCCCGACCGCGACGACCGTCTGTGTCATCACGTCACCGACCAGATACGGCGAATGGTTCATGACGATCCTTCCGGGCCGGAGCACGGCACGGCCCACGCGCCGGGCAGCACAGTCGGATTACCACTCCGCCGGGCACACCACGTCGCGCGCGCCGGAGTGCCACCCGGACGGCGAACGGGTCTGGCCCGTTCGGAGGAGCCTGACGCGGTCATCCGGTCGCGGGCGTCGTGCGCCCGGGACGGGGCGGGGAGGTCCCCGGCCGGGGACCCTCGGGCCGCGGCCGGGACGAGTGGCCCCTCCACCGGCCGCTCCTCCCCGGCGGAGGCTGGAGGTGAACGCCGTGGCGCCCGCCGCCGCGCCGGGGAGGGCATCTCGGAGAAGGGACGTGAGGGTGATGGAACAACCCGTGGTCGTCGGCACCGACGGCTCCACCCACAGCCTGCAGGCCATCGACCTGGCGGCGGACGAGGCGGTCCGGCACGGCGTTCCGCTGCGGGTCGTGTTCGCCTCCCTCTGGGAGCGGTACGAATCGTCGGTCCCCGACGTCAGCGACGGCGAGCGGCCGCCGTTCGACGTGCTCGCGGAGAACATCGCCGCGACCGGCGCGGAACGGGCGGCGAGGCGTCAGCCGGACCTGGAGGTGACCAGCCGGGTCCTGGCCGACGACCCGGCCACGGCCCTCCAGGAGGAGAGCCACCAGGCGTTCGCCGTCGTGACGGGCTCCCGCGGCCGGGGCGGCGCCGCCTCCTTTCTGCTCGGCTCGGTGAGCCTCGCGGTGGCAGCCCGGGCCACCTGCCCCGTCATCGTGGTGCGCGGCGACGAGAAGACGTGGGACGACCGTTCCCGTCCCGTCGTCCTGGGAGTGAGCGAACTGGCCGAAGGCCAGGCTGCCGGCGAGTTCGCCTTCCGCGAGGCCGCCGCACGGAACAGCCCGCTGCTGGCGGTGCGGGCGTGGCGATGCCCCGTTTTCGAGACCGGCGGTCATCCCGGACACGGCTCGGTGGAGCGCCATGAGGAACAGGCCGCGGCGGTCCTCACCGATGTGCTGTACGAGCCGCACCGCGCCCACCCGGCCGTCGAAGTACAGCGCCGATCCGCCGAGGGCCCGGTCCACCACGTGCTCCTGGGTGCCTCCGCGGAGGCCGGCCTCGTCGTCCTCGGCGCGCCGCGCCGGCGCAGGCACACCGGGCTGCAACTGGGACGTGTGACGCACGCGCTCCTGCACCACGCCACGTGCCCCGTCGCCGTCGTCCCCGAGAGCCACTGAGGGCGGCTGCCCGCACGGGACCGGGCTGCCACGGCCCGCTTCGGGACCGCGACGAGCGGCGATGCGGGAACCGGGGGCGCGATACGTCCCCGCCCGCGGCGGTGAACCGGTGCATCGGCGATGTGTCAGGGCGAGCCGGAGCCCGGCGGGAGGGGCCGGAGGGTACGGTCCGAACGTAGTGACGCAGATGCTCCCTGATCGGCATCGCAGCCGACACCTACCGCGCGGATACCCTCCATGCTCGTTCTCGCCGTAGCCTTCGCGGTTCTCGGTGCCGCCAGCAACGCCGCCGGCACGGCGTTCCAGCGCAAAGCCGCGGCCACCGTGCCGCAGGGCGGCGGGCTGCGGCTGCTCCTCGCGCTGGTGCGCAAGCCGGCGTGGCTGATCGGCATCGCCGGGGTCATCGTGGCCGCCGTCAGCCAGGCGGCCGCCCTGACCAACGGACCGCTCTCCCTGGTGCAGCCGGTCTTCATCCTGGAACTTCCCTTCGCCCTGCTGATCGGTACCTTTCTGCTGCGCGGCCGGTTGCCGGAGGAGGGCTGGTGGGCGGTGGCCGCGGTGGTCGCGGGGCTCGCGCTCGCACTCGGGGCCGCCGCCCCGGACGGGGCACGGAATCTGGCGCCGATGACCCGGTGGTTTCCCGTGCTGGTCGCCTGCCTGGGCGCGATGGCCGCGGCGGCCGTCATCAGCGTCCGCGCCCCCTCCGGCCTCCTGCGCGCCGTCGTCCTGGGCGCGGCGGCCGCCGTGGGCAACGCGCTGACCGCCGCCCTGCTCAAGTCCGCCACCTTCGTCCTGGTCCAGGACGGCCTGATCGCCTTCCTGACGACCTGGCAGACCTACGGGTTCGCGCTCTGCGGCATCGCCGCCGTACTGCTGCTGGAGAATGCCCTGCAAGCCGGTCCCCTCGCCGCCTCGCAGCCGGCCCTCACCATCGGCGACGCCACGGTGAGCCTCGTCCTCGGGGTGTTCCTTTTCGGCGAGAGTATCCGCCTGGGCTGGTGGCTGCTCCCCGGCTGCGCCGGTGTGGTCCTGGTCCTCATCGGCGTCTTCGCACTGGCCCGGTCCGTCCCCAACGCCCGCGTCCTGGCGGGCTGACCGCCGTCTCGCCGCCGACGACCGCCGCCCCGTACGCGACGGATGAGGATTTCCTGTGAACGGCATCTTCGAGCACGGTCGGAAGTTCCGCGCCCTAAGCTGATCCAAGCGGCATCGTCCAGGTGAGCTGCCAGGTCCCCGCGAAGGGGGCCGGGCTCCACGAGACGCACAGCATCCTGAGGGACTCGGCCGGCGCTCCGGCCCAGCCCCGCCCGGGCGACCTCTGACGCACGCGGGGCCACCGCCTCGTTTTCCTCGCCGCGATCGTCATACCTGTCCGTTCACTCTCCGCCGTCGGCCCTGCCGTCCCGTGGTGACGGTGTGTGTCGGGCATGATGCTCGCCGTGTCGGTATGGGAGCCGGTGGCGGTGCTGCTCGGCGTGGTGGTCGGCGGGGTCGCGGCGCTGCACGGCCTCGGCGCGTGGCTGCGGGGCGGGCAGGGGGCCCTGGAGTCGGGGGCGTTCAGCGGCGGGCTGCCGCCCGGGGAGCACGCGTTCTCCCGGTTTCACGTGCGCTGGTATCCCGTGACGATGATCTTCCTGGCGTTCGACATGGAGATGCTGTTCATGTACCCGTGGGTGCGCGTGGTCCGTGAGATGGGCACGCCGGCCGTGGTCGAGATGTTCCTCTTCCTGGGCATTCTCTTCGCGGGTGTCGCCTACGCCTGGCGCGAGGGCGCACTGCGGTGGGCCTGAGGAACGCGCTGCGCAGGATGGGGGCCGGCCACCCCGCTGTTCTCCTGGCCGTGTGCCGCGGGGGTACGGAGGCTCGGCTGGCCGCGGAGGAGGGGCTGCGGCGGCGTGGCTGGCCGGTGGCCGCGAGCCCCGCGGCGGCGAGCGGGTTGCTGGTCGTGGGGACTGCGGGGCCGGCGGACGCGGAGTGGGTGGACGCGCTCTGGCGCCAGATCCCGCGTCCCGCGGCCCGGTCCGCCGTGACCGGCGCCGACGGCGTCGAGGCCGCACTGGACGCGCTGGCGCGGCCGGTGGAGGCGCCCGCCGGCGCCGGCCGTGGCGGTCACGGGGATCGGCGCGGTCACGAGGGCGATGAAGGCCGCGAGGAGCCCGGCGGCCACGGGGGCCACGACGGCCATGACGGTCACGGCGGTGACCGGGGCCGCGGCGGTGGTCACGGCCACGGCGGCCACGAAGCGCATCGCCCGCACGGCGGCCCCGTCGCCGGGCTGCCCATGGCCGCGCGCGCCGACGACCGCGACGGGCTCCGGCTCGACCGGCTGCACCTGCCCCTCGGGCCCGCCCTCACCGACTGGCCCGCCGGGCTCGTGCTCGACGTGGCCCTGCAAGGAGACGTCGTGCAGCACGCCGGGGTGCGTACGGCGTCGCCGCCCGACGACGCGCTGCCCTACTGGGACGAGCCGTGGCTGCGCGCGGCGGGAGGTGAGGACATCCGCCGCGGCACCGCCCGGCGGCGGTGCTGCGCCGCGCATCTCGACAGCGCCGGGCGGCTCCTGGCCGTCTCCGGCTGGCCCGGCCCCGCCGCGCGGGCGCGCCGGCTGCGCGACGCCGTGCTCGGCGGTGCGCCGGCGCGGGAGTGGGGCGCGGATCTGGGGCGGCTCGCGCGGCGCGTGCGGCGCTCGCGGGTGCTGCGGCAGTCGACCGCCGGGCTGGGTGCGCTGCCCGCCGCGCGGGCGCGGCGGGCCGGGGTGACCGGGCCCGCGCTGGCCGCGGACGGCGACGCGTACGACCGCTTGCTCACCTGGCTCGACGAGGCCGTGCGCCGCGCCTCCGGGGCCGACGACGACAGGCCCCTCGCACCGTACGAACCGGAGGGTCCGCGGGGCCGGCTCGACGGACCGCGGCCTCCGTCGCAAGCGCTGCTGGATGTCCTGCCCGGGCTGCTGCGCGGTGCCGAGTTCACCTCCGCCCGCGTGATCGTCGCCAGCCTCGACCCCGACCTCGACGCGCCGGCGGTGGCCGTCCATGGCTGACACCGCGCCCGTGTGGGCCGTCGTGCTGCTGCCGGTCGCCCTCGCTGTCGCGGCGGCCGTCGTCGCCGGCTTCGACGCCGTGCTGGCCGCGGCGGCGGAACGCGGCCGCCCCGGCCGCCCGTTGCGCGCCGCGCCGGCGCCGCTGCGCGCCGGACTGCGGCTGCTGGGCCAGCAGCCGCGGCGTACGACCGCCGACGATCCGTGGCTCGGCCGCATCGGGATCACGGTCGTCCCCGTGGCCGCCGTGCTCGCCGCGGCGGTGCTCCCGTGGGGGTTCCGGGCCGTCACGGACCCGGTCGTGGGCGTGGTGTGGTTCAACGCGATGGAGGCGCTGGCGTGGGCGGCGGTGTGGCTGGCCGGCTGGGGGCCGAACTCGGCGCTGTCGCTGATCGGCGGCTACCGCTTCGTCGCCCAGGGACTGGCGTACGAGCTGCCGCACATGTTCGCGCTCACCACCGCGGCGCTGGGCGCGGAGTCGCTGCGGGTCGGAGAGGTGGTGGCGGCGCAGCGGGGGCTGTGGTTCGCGGTGTGGATGCCGGTGGCGTTCGCCGTGTACCTGCTGAGCGCGCTGGCGATGGCTTTCTGGGGTCCGTTCGACCACCCCCTCGGCCGGGACGCGGCGGGCGGGGCGGTCGCCGAGTACGCGGGCGTGGACCGGCTGGTGCTGCTGGCCGGGCGGTGGCTGCTGCTGGTGGTCACCGCGGGGTTCGGCGTGCCGCTGTTCCTCGGCGGCGGGCACGGGCCGTGGCTGCCGGCGTGGGCGTGGACGCTGCTGAAGACGGCCGGGGTGCTCGGCCTGCTGGTGGCCGGCCGGCGGCTGCTGCCGACGCTGCGCATGGAGCGATACGTGGAGTTCGCGCTGACGGTGCTCGTGCCGCTGACCCTGCTGCAGGCGCTGGCCGTCGCCGTCGTCGTCCTCGAACGGTGAAGGGGGAGGCCGGCGCGATGCCCGATGACGCGGTGTTCTGGGTGCTCGCCGTCCCGGCCGTGGTGAGCGGGGTCATGGTCTTCCGCTACGACTCCATGGCCCGGGCCACGTACGCGCTGCTGCTGTCCCTGCTCTGCGTCGGCGGCCTGGTCCTCCGGCTCGGCCTCGACTACCTGGGCGTGGTCGTCATCCTGATGATGACGATCGAGATGTCGATCATGGCCGTGTTCATGGTGATGTTCATGATGAACCCGGCCGGGCTGGTGCCCATGTCGATGCTGCACAACAAGCGCGGCGCGGCGGCGATCTGTGCCGGGCTCTTCGCCCTGCTGGCCGCCGGCATCCTGACGGCGCCCTGGCCGCGGCGGCGCGGGAGACCGGACGACGACCCGACGATGGCCCTGGGCGAGTCGCTGATGGGCCCGCACATGCTGACGATGATGACGCTGGGCCTGGCTCTGTTCGCCACCATCGTCGCCGCCGTCGTGCTCGCCACCGGCCGCGGCCGGTACGACCGTTTCGGCGACGATCTGCGCGCACATCGCCCCGCCGGTCCCGTCCGCCCGGGGGCGCGCCGGTGACGCTGGAGCCGGTCCTGCTGGTGGCCGCCGCGCTGTTCTGTGTCGGGCTGTTCGGCGCGCTTTCCCAGCAGTCCGTCGTGATGCTGATGATGGGCCTGGAGCTGATGCTCGGCGGCGTCATCCTCGCCGCCGCCGCCGTCTGGCACTTCGTCGCGCCCGCGGCCACCGACGGGCAGGTGCTCGTCGTGCTGGCCGTCACCGTGATGGCGGTGGAGATGGCCATCGGCTTCGCCGTGGTCACGGCTCTCTTCCGGCACCGCGAGGTCGACATGACCGACGACGCCGCGGAGTTGAAGGGGTGAGCGCGGCGCTGTGGGCGCTGGTCGCCGTGCCGGCGGCGGCCGGCGCGCTGCTCGCCGCGGGCGGGCGCCGGGCCGACCGCTGCGCCCCCGCCGTCGCCGTCGCGGCTTCCGCCGCCGCGCTCGCGCTGGCCGTGTACGCGGTCGCGGCCCGGCCGGAGACACGGGTGCCGCTGCTGGCGGGGCTGCCGTTCGGACTCGGCGCGCACGGCCTGTCCGGGCCGATGGCGGTGACCGTCGCCACCGTCACCCTGGCCGTGCTCCTCCACAGCGCCGGCGACATCGGCGCCGGCCGGCCGCGCGCCCGCTTCTTCGGGCTCATGCTGCTCTTCAGCGGCGCCATGCTGGTCACCGTCACCGCGACCACCCTGCCGGCGCTGCTGATGGGCTGGGAGTTCACGGGCGCCGCCTCCTGGGCGCTGATCGGCTTCCAGTGGCGCGACCCGGCGCGGGCCGAGGCGGCGGGCGTCGCGTACGTGACGACCCGGACGGCCGACCTGGGGCTGTACCTCGCCGCCGGTGCGGCCCTCGCCGGCGGCCCGGCGACGGGCCGGGGGGCAGGTCCGGCGTCCGGTCTGCCGCTCGACAGGCTGCACGAGGTGCCCGCCCCCTGGCTGCACCTGCTGACCGCCGGCGTCGTCGCCGCGGCGCTGGGCAAGTCCGCCCAACTGCCGTTCAGCTTCTGGCTGTCACGCGCCATGCAGGGCCCCACCCCCGTCTCGGCGCTGCTGCACTCCGCGACGATGGTCGTCGCCGGCGCGTACCTGCTGCTCCGGCTGCATCCGCTGCTGGCGGCCTCCGGCTGGGGCGACGACGCCGTGGCCTGGACCGGTGCGGCCACCGCCCTCGCCCTCGGCCTGGTCGCGGTGGCGCAGCGCGACCTCAAGCAGCTCCTCGCCGCCTCCAGTTGCGCGCAGATCGGCTTCATGGTGCTCGCGGCCGGCGTAGGCGCCACCACCGGCGGCACCCTGCAACTCGTCGCCCACGCGGCGGCGAAGAGCCTGGCGTTCCTCGTCACGGGCTTCTGGCTGACGGCGTTCGGCGCCGGGACACTGCCTGCGCTGCGCGGTGCGGCCCGGCGGAACCGTGTCGCGGGCACCGCGTTCACGGTGGCCGCCCTGGGCCTCGCCGGGCTGCCGCCGCTGTCGCTGTGGGCCGCGAAGGACCTGCTGCTGGCCGGGGCGCTTGAGCACAGCCCGGCGCTGTACGCGGCGGGCGTGGCGGCGGCCGTGGTCTCGGCCGTCTACGCCGTCAGGGCCCTGGGGTACGCGGGGGGCCCGCCCGGGCCCGCGCGCCGCCCGCCCGCCGCCGCGCCCCCGGCGCCCGGCGGCGAGGACACCGACGGGCCCCGGGACCGTGGCACGCGCGCCCTCCCCGTGGCCGGGGCACCGGTGTTCGCCGCGCTCGCCGTCGCCGTCGTCGCCCTGGCCGTCCTGGCGCTGCCCGGCCCCCGCGCGGCCCTCGCCGGCCGGATCGGCGCCCGCGGCCAAGCCGCCCCGTACGCCTGGGAGATCGTGCTCTCCTCCGCCCTCGCGCTCGCCGCGTCCGCCGCCGTCTGGGCCTGGGCCGACCGCCGCGCCCTCCTCCCCGCGAGGGTCACGGTCGCGCTGGCCGCCTGGCTCGGCCTGGAGGCGGCGGCCCGCACGCTTGTCGTACGCCCCGTGCGGCGCCTCGCCGCCGCGCTGGCCGCCTTCGACGACCGGGTACTCGACCGCGGCGTGGACGGCCTGGCCCGCGGCGCCGTCCGGCTCGCCGGCGCCGTCGACCGCGGGGCGGAGGCGGCCGTCGACGGCGCCGTCGAGGGTGTCGGGGCCGCGAGCCGGGCGCTGGGCCGGCTCGCCCGCCGTCCGCAGACCGGGCAGGTGCACACCTACCTCGCCCAGGCCATCGCGGCCTTCACCGTCCTCGCCGCCGTCCTCGTCCTCGTGAGGTGACCGTCCCCGTGCTCACGGCCATCGTCTTCCTCCCCGCCGCCGCGGCCGGCGCGCTGCTGTGCCTGCCGCGCGCCACCGGCACCCGGGTCCCCCTCCTCACCTGGGCCGCCGTCTCCGCCGCCGTCCTGGTGCTGACCGTCGCGCTGTGGACCGGCTACGACCACGGCGGCGGCATCCAGTACGAGACGAACACCCGCTGGATCCCCAGCGCCGGCATCGGCTACCACATCGGCGTCGACGGCCTGTCGCTGCCGCTGCTGGCCCTGACCGCCGTGCTCTTCCCGGCCTGCGCGCTGTACGCCCTGCGCGAGACCCGCCGGGTACGGGAGTTCGCCGCCCTGTTCCTCTTCCTGGAGACCACCTGCCTCGGCCTCTTCGCCGCGCTCGACCTCATCCTCTTCTTCGTCTTCTTCGACCTGTCGATCGTCGCGATGTACCTCGTCATCGCCGGCTGGGGGCACCCGGGAGCCGCACGCGCCGCGCAGAAGTTCTTCCTCTACACCTTCTCCGGCTCGCTCGCGCTGCTGCTCGGCTTCATCGGCCTCTTTCTCGCCGCGGAACCGCACACGTTCGACATCGTCGCGCTGGCCGCGGAGAACCCGCTCGCGGGGCGGACCGGCTACGGCGCGCTGGTGCTGCTGGCGATCGGCCTCGGTTTGGCCGTCAAGACCCCGACGGTGCCGTTCCACACCTGGCTGCCGCCGGCCCACACCGAAGCCCCCGCGGCCGGCTCGGCGATCCTGGCCGGCGTGCTGCTGAAGATGGGCACGTACGGCTTCCTGCGCATCGCCATGCCCCTGCTGCCGGGGTCGTGGCGCACGTACGCGGCGGTCTTCGTGGTCGTCGGCGTCGTCTCCGTGCTCTACGGGGCGCTGGTGGCCCTGGCGCAGACGGACTTCAAGCGCATGATCGCGTACACCTCGGTCAACCACATGGGTTACATCCTTCTGGCCGTCGGCGCCGCCGGCGCGCTCGGCGAGGACACCGCCGCCGCCCGCCGGCTCGCCGTGACCGGGGCGACGTACCAGATGGTCAGCCACGGGCTGCTGACCGGCGCGCTGTTCCTGCTCGCCGGCGCGCTCCACGAGCGTGGCCGCACGTACGCCATGAGTGCCTACTCCGGTGTCGCGGCCCGTGCCCCGGTCCTCGCCGCGCTCACCGGCGTCGCCGTCTTCGCCTCGCTCGGGCTGCCGGGGTTCTCCGGTTTCATCGCCGAGTTCCAGATCCTGGCCGGCAGCCTCGGCCCGCGCCCGGTGGCGACCGCGCTGGCCGTACTCGGCATCCTGTTGACCGCGGCGCTGCTGGTACGGGCGCTGCAGCGGGTCTTCCTCGGTCCGCTGCGGCTGCCCGACGCACCCGGTACGCCGCGGCCCTTCCCCGACCTCCGGGCGCACGAGACCGCGTCGATCGTCCTGCTGCTGGGCCTCGCCGTCGTGCTCGGCGTCTTCCCGCGCTTCGTCCTCGACGTCGTCGAACCCTTCTCGGGCACCGTCCTGGAACTCGTCGCCAGATGAGCGCGACGACCGACGGCATGAACGAGAACCCGCTCGACCTGCTGCCCGAGCTGCTCCTCGGCGCCTCCGCCGTGCTCGGCCTGCTCCTCGGCACCCGGCTGCCGCGGCGGCGGCAGTGGCTCGTCGGCGCGCTGGGGCTGGCGGCCTGTGCGGCGGGGATCGCGGCTGCCGTCCGGCAGGCGGCGGACGGGCCCATGACCGCCTTCGACGGGGCCTTCGCCATCGACGCCGTGACGGCGGCGAGCCGGGTCGTCATCATCGCCGGCACCGTGGTCGTGCTGCTCCTCGGCTTCGCGCCGTTCCACGGGGACGCGCGCGAGAGCGAGTTCCACGTCCTCGTCCAGCTCGCCGCGCTCGGCGCCCTGATGCTCGCCGGCGCCCAGGACCTGCTCCTGCTCGCCGCCGCGTATCTGCTGGCGAGCGTGCCCTCGTACACCCTGGCCGGCTTCCGCAGGGACGCTCCGGGCACCGAGGCGGCGCTGAAGTACTTCGTCACCGGCGCCCTGCTCGGCGCCGTCATGCTCGCGGGCATCACGGTGCTGTACGCCGCCGGCCGCGCCAGCGCGTATCCCGTACTCGGCGAGGGCCTGCCCGGCGCCCCCGCGGTCCTCGTGACCGCCGGCACCGTGGGGCTGCTGGCCGGGTTGCTCTTCAAGACCGGCGCCGTGCCCGGCCACTTCTGGGTGCCCGACGCCGTCGAGGGCAGCAGCCCGCCCGCCGCCGCGCTGCTCACCACACTGCCCAAGGTGGGCGCGCTGGCCGCGCTCTTCCGGCTGGCCGCCGTGCCGCTCGCCGGCACCCGGGTGCCCTGGGACGAACTGGCCGCGGTGCTTGCCGCGGCGTCCATGACGCTCGGCAACCTCGCCGCGTTCTTCCAGACCGACGTCAAGCGGCTGCTCGCCTACTCCACCGTCAGCCAGGTCGGATACCTGCTGCTGCCCGTGGCGGTGGCCACCCGCGCCGACGACTCCCAGCGGGCGCTGCTGTTCTACCTCGCCGGCTACGCGGTGACGAACCTCGGTGCCTTCGCCGTCGTGTGCGCCCTGCCGCACGCCCGCACCCTGGCCGACTACCGCGGCCTGCTGGGCACCCACCCGGGCCTCGCGCTCAGCCTCGTCGTCTGCCTGCTCGGGCTCCTCGGGACCCCGCCCACCGCCGTCTTCCTCGGCAAGCTGGAGGTCTTCACCGCCGCCGTGGACGGGGGCTACGCCTGGCTGGCCGTCCTCGCCGCGGCCAACACCGTCGCCTCCCTCTTCTACTACCTGCGCTGGATCCGCCCGGCGCTCGGCACCGCCGGCGAGCCCGGCCCCCGCGTGCTCGTACGGCCCGCGGCCCTGACCGCGTACGTGACGGCCGCCGCCTCCGTCGCCCTCGGTGTCACCGCCGGCCCGGTCCTGGACCTCCTCGGCGGCCCGCTCGCCCGCTGACCGGCCGTGCCCCGGGAATGCCCCGCGGGCGGCCGGCCGAGGGCGTGAGCGACGAGGTGCGGGATGTGGCCCCGGGCCGGGCGGTGGTGACCGGCGCCCGGCCCGGGGTGCGGTGTCAGGCCCGGCCGACCAGTTCGTAGCCCGCCTCCTCGACCGCGCCGCGCACCTGCGCGTCGTCGAGTGCCGTGCCCGCCTGGACCGAGACCGTCCCGCTGGCGGCGTCGGCCTTGACGGAGGTCACGCCGGGGAGGGCGGAGACCTCCTTGGTGACGGACGCCTCGCAGTGCGCGCACGTCATGCCGCTGACGGTGAACACGGTGCCGGTCTGCGGGGTGGCGGCCCCGGCGTCGGGGCCGCCGCCGCAACTGCCGTCGGTCGAGCAGCAGGAGTTGCCGTCGCTCATGGTTTTTCCTCCGGTAGGACGGGTGGAACGCGAAGGGCGTGTGCCCCTCTCACCAGCATGACAGTAATACCCCTAGGGGGTATTGGCAAGTCTGTGCCGCGAGGGCGGGAGTGGAGCCTCGACCGGACCGTATCGCCCTGTACACCCCCGTATCGTCCCGTACGGCCCTGTACCGTACGAGTCCCCGGAGGACCCTTGGACGCCGAGCTGTCCGACCTCTCCCGCCGCCGCTTCCTCAAGGCCACGGCCGCCGCCACCGCGGGCGGCGCCGGCGCCGTCCTCGACGCACCGGCCGGCGCCGCACCGCGCCGTGCGGCGGGCATCCTGTCCTTCACCGCCGCCACCAACGGCTCCGCCACCCTCGCCCCCGCCGGCGACCGTCTCGTCGCCGAGGTGCAGAACGTCCTGTGGTCGTTCCCTCGATCGGGTGGCAGGGCGACCGCCCTCACCACCCCCGGACTGGAGCCGGGCCGCCCGCAGTTCGCGCCCGACGGCCGCCGCCTGGTCGTGTGCGCCTACCGCGGCGGCGGCTTCCACCTGTGGACGATGCGGCCCGACGGCTCCGGGCTCACCCGGCTCACCGCGGGACCCTGGGACGACCGGGCACCCGCATGGTCGCCCGACGGCAGCCGCATCGCCTTCTGCTCGGAGCGCGGCGGCGACCCCGTGACCGGCAGCCCCTACCGCATCTGGATCCTCACCCTCGCCACCGGCGCGCTCACCCGCGTGACCGGACTGCCGGACCAGCGGGGACCGCATCAGGGCGGCGCCTGGGAGGACTTCGACCCGGCCTGGTCGCCGGACGGCGCCCGGCTGTTCTTCGTACGCGCCGGGGCGGGCGCCGACGGCACCCTTGCGGCCCGCACCGTCGCGTCCGTCGCCGCGGACGGCGCGGGGGAGGTGCGTACCGAGCACACGGAGGACACCGGGGCCCAGGTGCTGACCCCGGCGGTCGCCCCCGACGGCCGGCTGGCGTATCTGCGTACCACCGCCGTGCCTTCGGCGTCGTGCACGCTGGTCGTCGGCGGCGCCCCCGTCGACCTCGGCGGGGCCGACGTCTCGCCCGTACCGCCGCGCTGGATCTCCGGCCAGGAGCTGCTGCTCACCGCCGGCGGGCAGTTCCGCGTCGTGCACCTCACGGCCCCCGCCCGGACGGAGACGATCCCCTTCACCGCCGCGCTGCCGGTCTCACGCCCCCGCTACCGCGCCAAGGTGTACGACTTCGCGGACGGCGGCGTACGCCGCGTACGGGGCGTGCACCTGCCCGCACTCTCGCCGGACGGCCGCCGCCTGGCCTTCTGCGCGCTCGGCGCGCTCTGGATCGCGGACGTCACCGGCGGCCGGCGTCCGCGCAGGGTCCTCCGGGCGCAGAAGACCCGCTACGTCCTCGCCCCCGCCTGGACCCCCGACGGCCGCGGCCTGGTCTACGCCGACGACCGCGACGGCCTCTTCGCCGTCCGCCGCCGCGACCTCGCCTCCGGCGCGGAGACCGTACTCGCCGAAGGCGGCCGGGTCTTTCCCGCACCGTCCCCGGACGGCACCCGGCTCGCCTGCCTCGACCTGACCGGCAACCTCGTCGTGACCGACCTCGCCGCCGGCACGGAGAACGTGCTCGCTGAGCCGCTGGGCGCGGGCGGGCTGCCGGGCCGGCCGAGCTGGTCGCCCGACGGGCGGTATCTGGCACTGTGCGACCGCAACCGGCTCAACCGGCGTTTCCGCGAGGGCTACAACCTCATCCGCCTCGTCGACGCCGCCACCGGCGCCGACCGCCTCCACCCGGTCGCCCCGCACACCTCGATCTCCGACCGCTACGACTCCGGCCCCGTCTGGTCGCCGGACGGCAGGTGGCTCGCGGTCGTCTCGGAGTCCGCGCTCTGGCTGCTGCCCGTACAACCCGACGGCACCCCGGACGGCGCGCCGCGGCAACTGACCGACGAGCCCGCCGACCACCCGTCCTTCTCCGGCGACGGCCGGCGGGTGGCGTACCTGTCCGCGGGACGGGTCCGCCTCGCCGACGTCGCCTCCGGCGCCGCCCGCACGGTCCGTATCCCGCTCGACTACCGCCGGCCCGTCGCCCCCGACACCGTCGTGCACGCCGGCCGGCTCTGGGACGGCACCTCCGACGCGGTACGCGACGACGCCGACGTCGTCGTCCGCGGCGGCCGGATCACCGCCGTCGAGCCGCACCGCGCCGGCCGCACCGCCGCCCGCCGCGTCGACGCCTCCGCGCGCACGGTCGTCCCCGGGCTCTGGGACGCCCACATCCACCCCTGGCAGTCCACCTACGGCGGCCGGCAGACCGCGCTGCAACTCGCGTACGGCATCACCACCGCCGTGTCACTCGGCGGCTTCGCCTACGAACAGGCCCGGGTCCGCGAGGCCGCCGACGCCGGCGAACTGGCGGGCCCCCGGCTGCTGTCCAGCGGCGAACTGCTCGACGGGGCGCGCGTCGCGTACAGCATGGGCCGCGCCCACGCCACCCGCGCGGGCCTGCGGCGGTCGCTGGCGCGGGCGGAGGGCCTGGACTGGGACTTCGTCAAGACGTACGTGCGTGCGCCCGGCTGGGTCATGGCCGAGGCGGCGGACTTCGCGCACGAGCGGCTGGGGGTGCGTACCGGCAGCCACCTGTGCTCGCCGGGCGTGCAGCTCGGCCAGGACCTGACGACGCATCTGCAGGCCACGCAGCGCTGGGAGTGCGGCCACGCCACGACGGCCTCGGGGCGCGCGTTCGCGGATCTCGTCGACATCTACACCGCGACCGGCGACTTCCACCTCGTCGCCACCCCCTTCACCGCGCTGGCGCTGCTCGGCGCCGACCCGGCGCTGGCCGCGGACCCGCGGGTGACGGTGCTGATGCCGCCGTGGGACACCGCGGCCGTCGTCCGGCGCGCCGGGCAGCCGCCCAGCGCCGCGGAGCTGAGGGCCCTGGCCACCGAAACAGACGTCTACCGCCGGATTCTGGCCGCGAACGGTGTCGTCGCCCTCGGCACCGACCAGCCGCTGGTACCCGTCGGCCTCCACCTCCACCTCGCTCTGCGCGCCCTGCACCGCGCGGGCCTCTCCCCGGCCGAAGCGCTCCGCACCGCGACGGTGCTCCCGGCCCGGGCCTTCGGCGCGGCGGACGACCTGGGCACGCTGGAGCCCGGCAAGTACGCGGACCTGACGGTCGTCGACGGTGATCCGTTCACGGACTTCACGGACCTGGTGCGCACCGAGTCGGTGCTGCGCGGCGGACGGCGCTTCGTCCGGGCTGACCTGGTGCGCTCCTTCGAGCCGGCACCGGGCCCGCGGTCCGTCGCCGACTGGCTGGACGTCGGCCGCCTGATGCGCCGGGACGGCTGCTGCGACCCGGATCTGTAGTTTCCCGTACGTCGTGTCCCCGGCCGCCGCCGGCGGGACCCCCGGCCGCCCCGCCGGCGGCGGCCGGGCGGCGGGGCGCCCCGGGGCCCCGTGCGGGGGTCAGTTCGGGTGGAGCTGCTGCCGCGGGACGATCTGCTGATCCTGGCCGGGGCTGGACCAGAGCAGCTTCATGTGTGCGTCGCCCGTCTGCTCGGCGTACTCGATCGTGAGGGAGTGACGGGTGCCCGCTTCCAGGTCCACCTGTGCCTTGTCGATGCTCACGGTGTGCGGCGTCCAGTTGTCGATGACCAGTTCGCCGTCGATCCAGACGCGCACGTTGTCGTCCGAGACCGTGGTCAGGGTGTACCTCTCGGAGCGGCGGGGTTCGATGCTGCCGGTCCAGCGGATGCCGAAGCCGTCGGCGGGGACGCTCTTCGCGGGTGAGCCGGTGTACTTCCAGGAGTGGTTGACGGCCGGGTCGGTGCGGGTGACCTTCGGCGTGCCGGACAGCGCGGGGTTGTCGAAGACCTCCTGCTTCAGACCGGTGCCGGTGCCCGGCGGGGCGGTCGGGCCGGGGTCGACGGTCAGCTCGATGACGGTGGCGGTGTCGTTGACGGCGGTGCCCGCGGGGGTGAGGCCGAAGCCGTCGGCCGTCCGGGTGACGGCCACCTCCTGGTCCGAGCCGAGCACGCGGGCCGCGGTGACGTCGAGGCCGGTGCGGGCCTTCAGGTGCAGCGACCCGCCGGCCGCGGGCCAGTCGGTGACGGCCGCGTAGAGCTTGTTTCCGTTGCGGCTGACGGTGCCCCAGCCGGGCTGCTCGACGAGCCCGCCGAACCCGGCGCCGTAGACGGCCCTGCCCTGCCCCGCGGTGCGCAGCCAGTCGCCCATCTCCCCGAGCCGCCGGACGGAGGGATCGGGAATGCGCCCGCGGGCGTCGGGGCCGACGTTGAGCAGGTAGTTGCCGCTGCGGGAGGCGGTGGAGAGCAGGTTGCGCACCAGGGTCGCGCTGGATTTCCACTCCTCGTCGTAACGGGCGTAGCCCCAGTGGCCGTTGAGGGTCATGCACGACTCCCAGAGCTGGCCGTCGACGGGTGCGCCGGGGATCTCCTGCTCGGGTGTGCCGTAGTCGCCGTCGGTCACCCGGCGCTTGCCGACGCGGTTGTTGACGATGAGGTCCGGGTCCAGGCCGCGCAGATAGGTCTCCAGCCGCTCGCCGTCCTGCGCGGTCCAGGGGTTGTGCGGATTGTCCGTCTCCCACTCGCCGTCGAACCACAGCAGGGCCGGGTCGTAGCTGTCGACCAGCTCCTTGAGCTGGGCGTACATGCGTTTCTCGTACCGCGGGAAGGTGGCCGGGTCGGCGAAGTCCGGGTCGTGCCAGTCCCAGATCGAGTAGTAGAAGCCGAGCTTGATACCGGCCTTCTTCGCGGCCTTCTTCAGCTCGGCCATGAGGTCCCGGCGCCTGTCGAAGGCCGAGTGGTCCCGCAGGTTCCAGGAGTTGACCTTCGTCGGCCACATCGCATAGCCGTCGTGGTGCTTCGAGGTGATGACGATGTAGCGCATCCCGGCGTCCTTGGCCGCGCCGACCACTGCCTCGGCGTCGAAGTCGGCGGGGTTGAACGTCGCGGCCTGCTGCTCGTACGCCTCCGTCGGGATGGCGCACTGCCGCTTGATCCACTCGGCGTCGCGGCAGACGGTGCCGTCGGGGCGGGTGTACTCGCCTTCGAGGTGGGAGTAGGCGCCGAAGTGGATGAACATGCCGAAGCGGTCCTGCCGGAACCAGCTCGTACGGCCGGACGAGAACGGATCGTCCACCGCGTGATCGGTCCCGGGCCCGCTCGCGGGCGGCGGCGCGGCGGCGGTGGCGGGCATCGCGGCGGGCAGGGCGGCGGCGGCGAGCGCCGCGGCGAGGAGCAGGGGCAGTGCGGTGACTCTTCGTGTGGAACGAGGGGTGCGCATCGCAGCTCCAATTCATCGGATCACCGGGAAGGTAGGAATGGAGACATCGGATGTCAATGGGAGGCGTTCAGGTTCGTCGCCGCTACGCGCGACTCATTCTGGGGGAGAGATCCGATGTATCGTGCTGCGGGGAGAGGGGGACGCCTCCGGGGCCCGGGCTAGCCGAAGCGCAGTGCGTCCTTCCGGGCCAGGTACAGGGTCAAGAACGCCTGCCCGGCCATCGCGCCGATGCGGTGCTCGCGGCCGTAGTACGTGTTCTCGCCGGACGCGCCGTACGTGCGGCCGTCGTCGAAGCGGGACATCATCCTGAGCTGCTCCTCGTTGTGGCGTCGTTCCCACGAGGCGGCGGCCGGGTCGATGCCCGTGTCCTGGGCCGTGAGGGAGACCAGGAGGTCGAAGTTGCCGAAGTAGAAGGGGAAGTGGGTGCCCCAGTCGTTGCCCTCGGGGTAGTGGATCTCGCCGCTGCCGGGCTGGTAGATGGTCTTCGTGGTGCCGTCGGGGGCGGGGAAGGGCAGGTCGACCAGGGCGGAGTAGACGCGGGTGATGTTGTGCAGCGCGGCGCGCGGGGCGGAGCGGCCGGCGAGGCCGTAGACGAAGCCCTGGTAGAGGCTCTGGTCGAAGGCGACCATGTAGAGCGGGTGCAGGATGTGATGGTTGTCCAGCGTGCCGTCGTCGGCGATGTTCGTGCCCTGCAGCCAGGCGGACAGCTCGATGCCGTCGACCGTCTCGCCGCCGGTGAGGTCCGCCGGGCAGGCGGCGGCGGCCAGCAGCAGTTCGACGTTGCGACGCGCCCAGGCGGGGGCGGCGGGGTGGCCGGGCATCATGGCCTCGGCGAGGGAGAGGACCGCGGCGCTCCAGTTGTCCTCCTCCGCCTTGCTGTCCCCGGGCGTGACGGCGGTGCCGTCGCGGCGCTTCTCGTAGAGCTGGTGGCCCGAGGTGCCGACGAGGTGAACGTCGTCGCCGGTGGTGAGGCGGTCCGCCTCCCAGGCCGTCATCGCGGCGAGATGGCCGCGTTCCTCGTCGTCCAGCTCGTCCCAGAAGAGCCAGCCGGCGAGCGCGGTGTAGTACGCCCACAGGGCGCTCTGCCAGACGTCGCCCCAGCGGGTGGCGGGATCGGCGTTGTTGGCCAGGTGCCGGGCCGCGAGGGTGCGGATCAGGTTGCGGGTGCGGATGGTGGCGTTGGCGGCGGAGAGGGTGCGCGGATCGTACACGCCGGTGACCAGGGCGGTGGCCGCGGAGACGGCGGCCATGGCCGGCAGGCGGATGGCGCGCTCGTCGGTGCCGCGCAGGTCGATGTAGCCGTCCGGGAGGTACGTGCGGTAAGTCCCGGCGTACCAGGGGCCGATGAGGTAACGCGAGCTGCCCGCCAGGATCGCCCTGACCCGCCGTCCGGCGGCGTCCCTCGCGGCGTACGAGCCGAGCCGGGCCCAGTCGACGGGCACGACCCCGCCGCCGGCGGTCGCCGTACTCCCGGCGTGGGCGGTGGCCGGCAGGCCGAGCGCGGAGACCGCGCCGACGGCGGCGGAGGCGCCGAGGAGTTGACGGCGGGACAGACGGTGCGAAGAGGTCATGCGGCGCTCCTGCGGTCCGTGAGGTGGCTGTCTCTGTGGATTCTCACGTGGGAACGGCATCTGACAAGGGGCGGCGTGGGTACGCTGCGGATCACCGACGCCCGTGGACGAGCGGCCGGCCGCCGCGCAGGCCCGTACCCGCGCGGCGCGAGCCGGCACGGCGGTTGTCTCGCGCTGTCCGGGCCGCCCCGGGACCCGGGGCACTGCGTGCGTTCCGTACCTGCGCGGCAAGTGGTGTGCGCGGAGATAGCGTCACCTTCCGGCAGACCACGACGGGATCGGTGTCGGATCCGGGCGGCCGCGTTCGTGGAAGAAGGGAGAGGGCGCCCGCGCGGGGTGTCCGCGGAAAGGAACGACGATGAAGCTGACGACCGTCACCCACGTTTCCGTCGACGGAGTGATGCAGGGCCTCGGCGGATCCGGCGAGGACCGCAGGGGCGGGTTCGAGCGGGGCGGCTGGGCGCTGCCGCTGTTCGGCCCGGAGGCCGAGACCTATCTCGGTCAGGTGTACCAGCGGGCCGATGCCTTCCTCTTCGGACGCGTGACCTACGAGATCTTCGCCGGCTCCTGGGGCGTGCTGCCCGACCCGGAGGACAACCCCATCGGCGGGCCCCTGAACCGGCAGACCAAGTACGTGGTGTCGAACACGCTCACCGACCCCCGGTGGGCGGGCACCCGCGTCCTGTCCGGCGATCCCGTGAGCGCCGTACGCAAGCTGAAGGCCGGCGGCGACGGCGAGTTGCAGGTGCACGGCAGCGGCAGGCTGCTGCGCAGCCTGCTCGACAACCGCCTGGTCGACGAGATCATCCTGCTGACCTACCCGGTGATCGTCGGCCGGGGCGGGCGGCTCTTTCCCGCCGAAGGTCCGGACGCGGCGCTCGACCTGGCCGACCACCGGGCTTTCCCGGGCGGTGTCACGGCACAGGTCTACCGGCCCGTCGGGCGCCCCGAGTACGCGGGTGAGAATGTCGGCCCCGGCCGCGACTCGTAGCCGGGGAACCGCCGTCCCCCCGGCCCCCCGGGCCCGTACGCGGCCCGGGGGCGGCCCGGGGGCGGCCCGAAGAAGAGAGAGGAGCCGAGATGCAGTACCTGGTCTCCGTGATCGACGACAGGACCGCCTCCGCGACCGAGGAGGAGATGACCGCCATCCACAGCTTCAACGAGCGGCTCCGCGCGGAGGGCAACTGGGTCTTCGCCGGCGGCCTCGCCGCACCCGACACGGCCACCGTCATCGACCACCGGGGTGAGCAGGCGCTGTTCACCGACGGGCCCTTCCTGGAGTCCAAGGAGTTCCTCGCGGGCTTCTGGGTCATCGAGGCCCCCGACCTCGACGTCGCGCTCTCGCTCGCCGCCGAGGGGTCCAAGCACTGCAACCGCCGGGTCGAGGTACGGCCGTTCCTGTGAGCGACGCGGGGGCACGTGAGGCGGTCGCCCGTGCGCACCGCGCCGAGTGGGCCCGTATCGTCGCCGCGCTGACCCGGCGCTTCGGCGATCTCGACATCGCCGAGGAGGCGGCGGCCGAGGCGTTCGCCGCGGCCGTCGAGCGCTGGCCGGCCGACGGCGTACCGCCCGCTCCCGGCGGCTGGCTCGCCACCACCGCCAGCCGCAGGGCGATCGACCGGATCCGGCGCGAGAGCAAACGCGACGACAAGCAGCGGGAGGCGCGGATGCTCCACGACGACACCCCGCCCGCACACCTCGGCGCCATCGACGACGACCGGCTCCGGCTGATCTTCACCTGCTGCCACCCGGCGCTCGCGCCGGAAAGCCGGGTGGCGCTGACCCTGCGCCTGGTCGGCGGGCTGACCGTGCCCGAGATCGCCCGCGCCTTCCTCGTCAGGTCGCCACGCACCGGGCCGCCACCGGAACCGGTCGGCAGATAGCCCTCGTTGAAGACGAGGAAGAGCACGGCGAGCACGCCGGAGACCCGGGCCGGCAGATCCTCCGCGGCCGGCACCCGGTAGGGGCCGAGGCGATCCGCCTGACGCGCCTCGTCCGCGCCCTGCTGCCCGCGGACGGCGAGATCGCCGGACTGCTGGCGCTGATGCTTCTCACCGAGGCCCGCCGGCCGGCGCGGGTCTCGGCGAGCGGGGAACTCGTGCCGCTCGGCGAGCAGGACCGCGGGTCCTGGGACGCGGCGCTGGTCGCCGAGGGCCACCGGCTGGTGCGCGAGCGGCTGGCCACGGGACAGGCCCCGGGGCGCTACCAGATCCTCGCCGCCATCAACGCCGTGCACACCTCCGCGCGCGACGTACGCGACACCGACTGGTCACAGGTCGTCGCCCTGTACGACCAGCTCGTACGCCTCGACGCCTCGCCCATCGTCGCACTCAACCGGGCCGTCGCCGTCGCCGAGACCGATGGCCCGCAGGTCGCGCTTGCGGACGTGGACCGGCTCGCGGACCGTCTCGCCGGCTACCACGCCTTCCACGCCGTCCGTGCGGACCTGCTGCGCCGGCTGGACCGGGCCGGTGCCGCGCGCGAGGCGTACGACAGGGCCGTCGAGCTGGCCGGCAACACCGCCGAGACCGCCTATCTGACGCGCCGCCGCGACGCGCTGGGGTAGCACCGGCGGGGGCGGTGCCCGTCCCGGGTCCGCCGCCCCCGGTGCCCCGCGGGCCCGGCCGCGCCGGGGATCCGGCCGGGCCTACCGGGTGATCTCGCCGTCCTCGATGCGCGTCGCGCCCAGCGGCGTCGCGTCGCGGAACTCCGGCAGCGACATCGGCTTGTCATAGAGGAAGAAGCTCTGGTTGCTGCCGATGGTGAACTCCATGTAGGCGCCGGTGGTGGCGTCGAAGCCGTAGTAGGCGCTGCACTGGCCGCCGGAGTAGTAGACGCCGTCCATGCCCGGCGCGGTCTTCGTCACCATGCCGCTGTTGGAGGAGTCGACGTCCTCCGGCGGGGTCAGCATGGCGCAGTACGAGACCGGCAGTCCCTCGAGCACGAAGTAGCCGTACTCGCCGTTGGCGTTCTGCAGGTAGACGTACGACAGCTTCCCGGGCTTCTCCCAGTTGTCGACCCACTTGTTGATGGTCTCCCGGGTCGGGGAGTACGTCATCGCGTTCGCCGGCTGGCGCTTGACGAGCCTGTCGTAGCCGGACTGCTTGGTCCGCGACTCCTGGGCCTGGGAGGAGTCGTCCGTGCAGGCCGCGGCGGTGAAGGCGAGGACGGCGGTCGCGGCGAGGGCGGTGAGGGCACGGGTCAGGCGGCGCACGAGGTCTCCTTCGCGTCGGTGCTCAGTGCGGCGGGCAGGCCGGCGTCCTTGAACGCCTTTCGGTGCTCCTGCCGCGACTTGGCGTTGTAGTCGTTGACCAGCTCCGACCGTGCGGCGCGCAGCGCGGTGAGGGAGGTGGTGATCTGCTCGGTGCGGTACTCGGACGGCTTGGTGTCCAGCTCGTCCTGGAGCGCCCCGATCTCGTCCTCCTTCGTCTCCACGGCCGCGCACAGGTCGAAGAACTCCTCGTACGTGGAGACGCGGAACGCGCCCGAGCCCACGGTGCGCTCGCGTTCCTCGGCCGCGCCGCGGAACGGTGCCGTGGACCAGGCCGCGCCGCCCCAGGCCAGGACGCCGGCGACGTAGACGAGGGCGAGCGCGACGATCCCGGCGAGTGTGTAGCGCAGGGCGCGGCTGCCTTCGGCGAACACGCGTGAGTCGGTGGGCACGGGTCCTCCTCCGGTCGGTGCACGGCCCGCTGCCGGGCCGGGCGGTATCAGACGTCCTCGGTTGCGCGGCGGCGAAGGAGAACCGGCCGGTACGGTCCGTGTCCGCCCGGTCACCGCCTCTGCCTTCAGTTGTACTGCGCCGGTCCCGGTACCCCTCCCGAACGCGGGTGCGGGGTACGGGTCACGGGCCCGCCGTGCGGCGGGCCCGTGACCCGTACCCCGGTGGTGCGGCGCGGCGGCCGGTCGTCAGCGGCGTACCACCTCGGCGTCCGCGTGCGCCCGGGCACCGGCGGCGCCGGCCGCCGGTCGGCCGCCGCGGCGGCCATGAACAGCGCGGTGAGCAGCGCACCCGCCGCCGCCACCAGCGAGGCGGGCAGGACGTCGACCGCGAACGACCCGGTGGGCTCGGCCGCCGACAGCCACGCATATCACCCCTGAGGGGTATGCCAGTCCGGGGTGACCCTTCGGTGGGGCGGGTGGCGTGCTCCGGTGCCCGTGGGGCCTGTGTGACGGCCGTCGTCTACGGACGGGGCGGCGCGCAACCGCCGGTCGCCGCGGTGGCGTCCGAGAGGGGTACGGGCCGGGCGCCTTGCGCGTCCACGCAGGTAATCTGCTCCCGGAGCGTGCCGAACAGGCGGCGGGTACGGGGGCCTTGGGGGGAGTGCCGGGGATGACGGGGGAGTCGGCAGCCGGGGGCGCGGCGGGCGAGCCGGCCGCGATAGGGCCGTACCGGATCGTCGGACGGCTCGGCGCCGGCGGCATGGGGCAGGTCTATCTGGCGCGCTCCGCCGCCGGCCGCCCGGTGGCGGTCAAGACGGTGGACTCCGGCGGTCGCGTCACCGGCGACGTGCGGCGGCGGTTCGCCCGCGAGGTCGCGCTGGCGCGCCGGGTGAGCGGGGCGTACACGGCGGCGGTTCTCGACGCGGACCCGGAGGCGGCGGTGCCGTGGATGGCCACGGAGTACGTCGCCGCCCCGTCGCTGGCCGAGCTGGTGCGTACCCGCGGCCCGCTGCCCGCGGACGCGGCGCTGTGGGTCGCGGCCGGCACGGCGGAGGCGCTGGCGGCGCTGCACGCCGAGGGGATCGTGCACCGCGACCTGAAGCCGTCGAACGTGCTGCTGCCCGTGGCGGGACCGCGCCTCATCGACTTCGGCATCTCACGCCCCGCCGACCTCACGCGTACCACGGTCAGCCTGGGCAGCGTCGCCTTCAGCGCCCCGGAGCAGGCGCGCGGCGAGCCCAGCACACCGGCCGCCGACCTCTACGCGCTGGGCGCCACGCTGTTCTACCTCGTCACCGGTCGGCCGCCGTACGCCGACACCGCCGACTTCTTCCGGCTGCTGCCCCGCGTGGCCCGGGCCGAGCAGGACCTGAGCGGGCTCCCGCCCGGACTGGCCGACGCGGTGCTGCCGTGCCTGCGGGCGGAGCCCGCCGAGCGGCCGGACGCGGCGGCGGTCGTCGCGGAGTTCGGCTCCCGGCTCGCGGCGCGGCCGGGCGCCGCGGGCGGCGGGGACTGGCTGCCGCCGGCCTGGCTCACGGCGATCCGGGAACGGGAGGCGGCCGCCGGTCAGGCCATGGGCACGGAGCAGGGCGGTACGGAGCAGGGCGGTACGGAGCCGGTCGGCACGGAGACCGGTGGTGCGGCGGCGGGCGGTACGGGGCCTCAGGCCACGGAATCCGGGGGCCTCGAAGCCGCCGGCACGGACCCGGCCCGGGGCGCCGGAGACGTGGCCCGTACGGTGCCGGCGGCCGGCGACGCCCCGCGGGCACCGGGCCGGCAGCCCGCCCAGCGCCGGTGGAGGAGGTGGCTGGTCGCCGTCGCCGCGGTCGCCGCCATCGGCGCTTCTTCCGCCGCGCTCGCCGCCCTGGCCGACGACGACGGCGGGAAGACCCCGCCGGCCGCCGGCGACGGTGCCGGCGCCGACGGCGCGGCCGACCGCGACCCGGCCCCCGACGACGGGGCGGAACCGGACGTCGCGAACGGCGGGGAAGGGGGGAACGGTGAAGACGGCACCGACGGGGATCCGTACGCCGGACTCGAAACCGAGGAGGACGTCGCGAGTGCCACGCTCATCGACTCCGTACGCACAGGCGACTGCCTGACGGTCCATTACGCCGTCGTCGGCTTCGAACCCGAGAAGGCCGCGCCCGACAAGGTGCCCTGTGACTCGCCGCGCGCCGCCACCCGCGTCACGGGCAAGTCCGGGGGCACCTCGGACGACTGCCCCTCGGGTCCGGACAGCGTGGAGTGGTCGCTGCTCGACTACGACACCGGGCTCTGCCTCGACCGCAACTTCCGGGTCGGCGACTGCTTCCCGGTCCGGGAGTACGTCGGCGGCAAGCGCGACAAGGGCTACGCCGTCTCCTCCTCGGGCCGCTGGGTCGCCAACCTCGCGTCCAAGAGCGACTGTTCCGGCGGTAGTCCGTCGCGGATCTTCGAGCAACTGGCCCGCGTGATCGCCGTGCACCCGGCCTCGGCCGCGGACGACGGCGTGTGCACCGACGCCTGGAAGGTGCAGCGCGGCACCCGGGCCATCTGTACGGAGGTGATCGCGTGAGCCTGGGTGAAGGGGCCGGGCCGGGCGACCGGTTCGGCCCGTACGAGGTGCTGCGGGTCCTCGGCCGCGGCGGCATGGGCGAGGTGTTCCTGGCCCGTTCGCCGGCGGGGCGGCCGGTGGCGGTGAAGACCCTGCTGTCGGAGACGGCGCCGCTGGGTGCGGAGGAGCGCGCGCGGTTCGCGCGCGAGATCGCGCTCGCCCGCAGGGCCGGCGGCGCCCACACCGCCGCGGTCATCGACGCGGACGCCGAGGCTGCGGTGCCGTGGATGGCCACGGAGTACGTCGCCGCCCCCTCGCTCGGCGAACTGGTCCGCGACTGCGGGCTGCTGGACGCCCCGGAGGCGGTCTGCTGGGTCGGCGCGGGCGTGGCCGAGGCGCTGCTCGCGCTGCACGCCGTGGGCGTCGTCCACCGCGACGTCAAGCCCTCGAACGTGCTGTTGCCCGTGGCCGGCCCGAAGGTCGTCGACTTCGGCATCGCGCACGCGGCCGACCTCACCCGGACCCGGATCACGCTGGGCACCATCGCGTTCACCTCGCCGGAGCAGGCGCGCGGCGAGGCCAGCACGCCGGCCTCCGACGTGTACGCGCTGGGCGCCACGCTCTTCCACCTCGCCACCGGCCACCCGCCCTACCCCGAGAGCGAGCCGCTGCAACTGCTGGTCCGGGTGTCGGAGGCGCGCGTCGAACTCGACGGGCTGCCCCCGAAGCTGGACGCCGTGATACGCCCCTGCCTCCGTCCGGCGCCGGCCGACCGGCCCACGGTGGCCGCGCTGCTGCGGGACCTGACCGCCCGCGTCGCCGACCATCCCGGCGCGGCCGGCGGCGCCGGGCTGCTACCGGGGGAGTGGCGGGAGCGGATCGCCGCGTACGAGCGTACGGGCGCCGCCGCGGCGGCCGAGGCGGAGACGGCCCCGGCGCTTGCGGACGCCCGCCCGCCCGCCGCCGGCGCAGGGCCCATCGCCCCGGACGAACCGGGCGGGCGCTCCGGGGACGACGGCCCTGAGGACGACGGGGCCGAGGACGCCGGGCCCGGCGCGCCCGGCGCCGATCCCGCCGGCGCCGCGACGGGCACCGGGACGCTCCCCCTGCGGTCCGGCGCCGCCGACGCCGTCCCCAGGGCCCGGGCCCGTACCCCCGGCGAACAGGCCGCAGCCGCACCGCTGCCGGCCTCCCGCCGGCCGGCCCGGATCGCCGCGTTCACGGTCCTGCTCTGCCTCGGCGTCCTCGCCGCACTCCTCCTCGTCCGGCTCCCGGACGACGCCCCCGAGGCCCGCGGGTCCGCCCCGCCGGCCGCCCCGGCCACCGGCACGCCCGCCGCTCAGGACCCGGTGGTGTCTCCCACCCCGACCCCCGCCGCCACCCCGCCCCGGACCGAGATCGCCGGGGTGCGCAAGGGGGACTGCCTCAGCATCCGCCATCCACCTCACCGCAACGTGGCCATGTTCGACCCGTGGTACGGCGTGGAGGACCCGGAGCCGGTGAACTGCGCGGGCGACAAGGCGTACGTGAAGGTGACCGGGCTGCGCTGGACCGAGACGCTCGCCGATCCGGTCTGCCCCCGTGGCGAGGGCAGAGACGAGTTCGTGGTCGACTACGACCCCGGGGACGGCAGTTTCAGCGACACCGCCGTCGCGGTCTGCGTCGAGCGGCAGTACCGGGTCGGGCAGTGCTTCCCCGGCCTCTTCGCCGCCGACAGGATGTCGGACAGCGACGCGAGCTTCCTGTCCGTGACGCGCTGCAGCAAGACCGAGATCCCCGAGATCGACAACCGCATGTTCCGGATCACCGGCACGGAGCCGCTGGCCGAACCGCAGACGTGCCCGCCGGGCTCGGACCTCTACTGGCCCTTCACGGAACGCGGCTTCGCGCTCTGCGTGAGCATGCTCTGAACCCGCGTCACACCGTCCCGGCCGCGGCATGGAGCGTGCCCGCAAGCGGCGAGGGGAGATCACGGGTGCAGGGGGACCGGAGGAGCACGCACGGGGCACCCGACCTGCTTCGCCCTGCCGCCGTGGCGCCGGCCCGGGAGGCGGCCGGGGAGCAGGCCGACCCGGAGGTCGTGGCGGAGGCGCGGCGCCGCAAGGAGGCCGCGCTGCTGGACTTCGGGGTCGGCCACAGCGTCGTGGCCTCCTGGCTGTACGCGAAGTGCCACCGCCACCTCGCCACCACCGCGCTCCCGACCGCCGCGGTCACGGCCACCGGCGACGGCCGCTGCGCGCTGCTCTACAACCCGTACTTCTTCGCCTCGCTGGACTTCGACGGCGTCAAGTTCGTGCTGTTCCACGAGGCCCGGCACCTGATGCGCCGGCACCTCTACGTGGACGAGGAGCTGCGCTCCGACCCGGTGTTCACCCTCGCCGCCGAGGTGGCGATCAACCACGTCGCCCTGCGCAGGCTGGGCCGCTCCGCCTTACCCGAGGCGGTGCCCGCCGGCGGCGGGGAGCCCGAACCGGTGGGCGTCGACCCGGACGCGGTGGACGGCAGCTACCGCGAGGACCTGCGGAGGCAAGGGCTGGCGCCGCTGCCGTACGACGACTTCGTCCGCACCGATCTGACGGTCTACGGCGAACTGCGCCGCATGAGGTCCCGGGAGACGCCCCGCTCCGCCTTCTGCGTTCACCTCGCCGAAGACGCACAGGAGGGCGACGTCCCCCTGGACCCCGAGACCGTCGCGCAGGTCGGCGACGACGTCTGCGCGAGGTGATGCAGTCCGCGCTGCGCGGCGGCCGGGCGGCACCCGAGGAACTGCTCGGCCTCGCCGACCGCACCGCGGACGGCGGTGAACGGTTCAGCCGGCTGTGGGGGCTCCTGGGGCTGGACAAGCTGCGCGGGACCACGCCCCGTACCCGCCGGGTCGGCCGGTGGCAGCGGTGGCTGACCGATGTCCTGGCCTCCAGGCTGACCGAGAGCGAACGGCTGGTCTACCCGAAGAAGCACGGCGCGATCGTCCTCGCGCTCGGCCATTAACCCATGCTCACGCGCCGCGGTCCGGAGCGTACGAAGGTGGTGCTCGTCGCGTTCGACACCTCGGGGTCGATGCCCGACGCCGTCGTCGAGTGGCTGACCACCCTGGCCGGGCAGACCGACGGGGTGGAGAGCCACTGGCTCTCCTTCGACGGCGTCGTGATGCCGTTCGTCCCCGGGGAGCGGGTGGCGGGCGGCGCCCGCACTGCGCAGTTGTCGTACCTCCGCATCGGCACGCTCGGCGCGAAGGCCCTGGCGGTGTCCTCCTGCTTCCGCAGCGAGGCCGGGCGGTCCCGCAGTCTTTCTTCCAGGGCCCCCAAGGTCATTGCCGGAGGCTAACAGCGCCTGCTGACACACCGGTTCGGACCCGGCAGGACCGGCGGCCCGGTGTGCTGCGATCACCTGTTATCTGACTATCAGACTGCAGATCATTCCTTCGAGTGCTATGTGCCTCCAGATGCCGGATCGTCCCTCACCCGCTGGCACGATGATCCACATCTTCCTCTCCGTGGCGGAGTGCCCCAAGCCACTGTTCTCCAGCATCGATTGCCGGTACCAGCAGGAGGTACACAGTTGCCCCGTAGCCAGGTCTCGCACGAGCAGGCCGGCGCATCCGCGCCGCTTCGCCACCGGCCGGAGGACGCGCCGGAGATCTTGCCGGTGACCGCCGGGCAGCGGGAGGTGTGGCTCGCCGAGCAGCACTCCCCGGGGCACCGTTCCGCCTTGCGGCTCGGCGAGTACCTGGAGATCCACGGGCCGGTGGAACCCGGCCCGTTCGAGGCGGCCCTGCGCCATGTCGTCGGTGAGGCCGACGCGTTGCGCGTACGGCTGGTGCCGGGAGCGGACGGGCCCGTACAGGTGCTGGAGCCACGGCCGCCGTGGACGCTCGCCTTCGTGGACGTGAGCGGCGCACCCGACCCGGAGGCGGCCGGGCGGGCGTGGGCCGAGGCCGACGTGGCCCGGCCGATGGACCTGGCCGAGGGGCCGCTGTTCAGCTTCGCGCTGCTCAAGCTCGGTCCGGAGAGGTTCTGGTGGTACCACACCTACCACCACGCGGCCGTCGACGCGTTCGGCTACGCGCTCGTGGCCCGTCGGGTCGCCGAGGTGTACACCGCACTCGTCCGGGGCCGGGCCCCGGGTCCCTCGCCCTTCGGCCGGCTGGCGGCGCTCGTCGAGGCCGACCGGGAGTACCAGGACTCGGCGGAACGGGCCGCGGACCGGGCGTACTGGACACGGCAGGTGGCAGGCTGGACCCGCGACACAGCGGCCGACGCGGCCGGCCGGGCCGGCCGGGGCACGGGGAGCGACGACGGGGCCGGGAGCGGGAGACGCGCCGCGGACGGGCGGCTGCCGAAGCAGCGGCCGGCGCCCGCGGAACCCGACTCCGACGGGTCGTCGTCACGGGATCCCGCGGCCGTGCCGCGCACCCCGCTGCTGCCGCTGCCGCGCCCGCAGGCGCTGCGCGCCGCGGCCCGGGCCGCCGGGATCTCCCGCTTCCGTCTGGTGTTCGCCGCCGTCGCACTCCATGAGCACCGCCGCACCGGCGCCCGCGACATCGTCGTCGGCCTGACCGTCACGGGCCGGACGGGGCCGGGCGCGCACGCCACCCCGGGGATGCTCGCCAACAGCGTCCCGGTACGCCTGACCGTACGGCCCGGAACGCCGGTGCGCGACCTGCTCGCCCAGGTCGACGCGCGCATGCGCGAGGCCGTGGAGCACCAGCGCTACCGCGCCGAGGACCTGCACCGCGATCTCGGCCTCTCCCGCGGGCCCGGCACGGCGTACGCGCCGATGGTCAACCTCATCGGCTTCGACTACGACATCTCCTTCGCCGGCCACCGCTGCACCGCGCACAACCTGTCGTTCCCGCTGGCCGCGGAACTCATGATCATGGTGTGGGACCGCCGGGACGGCTCCGGCCCGCACATGCGGCTGCACGCGCCCCCCGGTGCGTACGGCACCGCGGAGCTGGCGGACACCCAGCGGCGGCTGCTCGACGTCGTGGCGCAGCTCGCGGACGCCGACCCCGGCCTCCCCGTCGGCCGGCTCGCCCTCCTGCCCGGCGCCGAGCGGCGGCAGTTGCTGGCGCTCGGTGACGCCGCCGCCACCGCCGCGACCGCCGCGCCGGTGACGGCGCTCTTCGAGGCGCAGGTGCGCCGGACGCCGCGGGCACCCGCCGTGGAATCCGCGGGCATCACCGTGTCGTACGCGGAGCTGAACGCCCGCGCCAACCGCCTCGCGCACGCGCTGGCCGCCCGCGGAATCGGGGCGGAGGACGTCGTCGCCCTCGTCCTGCCGCGCTCGGTGGACCTGCTCGTCGCCGAGCTCGCCGTGCTGAAGACCGGTGCGGCCTACCTGCCGGTCGACCCCGGATACCCGCCCGCGCGGCGGGAGTTCATGCTCTCCGACGCCCGCCCCGCCCTCGTCCTGGACGACCCGCGCGCCCTCGCCGCACTGGCCGCCGGGCAGCCCGCCACCGACCCGGGCACCACCGTCGACCCCCGCCGCCCCGCGTACGTGATCTACACCTCCGGCTCCACCGGGCGTCCCAAGGGCGTCGTGGTGCCGCACACGGGCGTCGCGTCCCTCGTCGCGTTCCACACCGAGCGGCTGCGCATCGCCCCCGGCAGCCGCTTCCCGCAGCTCGCCTCGCCCAGCTTCGACGCCAGTACCTGGGAGATGTGCGTCGCGCTGCTCACCGGCGCCACGCTCGTACTCGCCCCCGCGGACGACCCGCTGGCCGTCCTCACCGATCCCGCCTTCGGCATCACCCACGCCTTCGTGCCGCCCTCCGCGCTCGCCGAGGTCGCCGAGCGGGACAGCCGCGTGACGACCCTCGCCGTCGGCGGCGAACCGATGCCGCCGGGACTGGTCTCCCGGTGGGCCCCCGGTCGGCGGTTGATGAACGTCTACGGGCCGACCGAGACCACCGCGATGGTCACGACGAGCGACCCGCTCACGCCCGACGGCACCGCCCCGCCGATCGGCCGGCCGCACTCCGGCACCCGTCTGTACGTCCTCGACGGCGCGCTCCAGCCCGTGCCGGTGGGCGCCGCCGGCGAGTTGTACATCGCCGGTGTGTCCCTCGCCCGCGGCTATCTGCGCCGGCCCGGGCTGACCGCACAGCGCTTCGTCGCCGATCCGTACGGCCCGCCCGGCACCCGGATGTACCGGACCGGGGACATCGTGCGCTGGCGCGCCGACGGGCAGGTGGACTACGTCGGCCGCGTGGACCGCCAGGTCAAGATCCGCGGCTTCCGCATCGAGCAGGAGGAGGTCGAGGCGGCGCTGCTCGGCTGCCCCGGCGTCGCCCGGGGCGCGGTCGTCGCCCGCCGCGACCCGCCGGACGGCGACCTGCGGCTCGTCGCCTACGTCGTGGCCGCGGAGGACGGGCTCCGCGCGCCCGCGCTGCGCGAGCGCCTGCTCGCCAGGCTGCCCGGCTTCATGGTGCCCTCGGCGTTCGTCATGCTCGCCGATCTGCCGCTGAACGCCAACGGGAAGATCGACCGCGACGCCCTCCCCGCCCCCGGGCAGGACCCGGGCGAGCCCGTGGGCACGCCGCCGCGCACGCCGCGCGAGCGGCTGCTGTGCGAGCTGTTCGCCGACGTCCTCGGCGTGCCCCGGATCGGGGCCGACACCGACTTCTTCGCCGCCGGCGGGCACTCGCTGCTGGCGATCCGCCTGGTCGCCAGGATCCGCACGGCCCTCGGCGCCGACCTCGCGCTCAGCGCGGTGTTCGAAGCGCCGACGGCCGCCCGGCTGGCGGCCCGCCTCGACGGCGCGGGGCCGGCCCGGCCGGCTCTCACCGCGCAGCCGCGGGAGGCGGCGGTGCCGTTGTCGTACGCGCAGCAGCGGCTGTGGTTCCTGCACCGCGCCGAGGGATTCGCCGCCACCTACAACATCCCCCTGGTCCAGCGGTTCACCGGCGAGATCGACCGGGCCGCGCTGGAGCGCGCGCTGGGCGACGTCGTGGCCAGGCACGAGAGCCTGCGCACCGTCTACCCCGACGCGGGCGGGGCCGCCGCGGGCGGCACGGCGCACCGCGAGGCCGACGGCCCGGCCCCGGCCGGAGACGGGCCGCGGCAGCGGATCCTCGGTGCCGCGGCGGCCCGCCCCGCGCTGCCCGTCACCGAGGTGGCCGGTGAGGCGGAGCTGCGACGGCGACTGGGGGAGGCCGTGGGCTACGGCTTCGACCTGGCCGTCGAACCGCCGCTGCGCGCCGAGCTGTTCGTGCGCGGCCCCGCCGATTGCGTCCTGTGCCTCGTCATCCACCACATCGCCGCCGACGGATGGTCCCTGACCCCGCTCACCCGCGACCTGGCGACGGCGTACGCCGCCCGCCTGCGCGGCGGGGAACCGGACTGGCGGCCGCTGCCGGTCCGCTACACCGACTACACCCTCTGGCAGCGCCGGCTCCTCGGCGCCCCCGGTGACCCGGACGGCCTGCTGCACCGTCAGCTCGGCCACTGGACGACGGCACTCGCCGGCCTGCCCGACGAGATCGCGCTGCCCCGCGACCGTCCCCGGCCCGCCGTCGCCTCGTACGCGGGAGGCCGGGTCGCACTGCACATCGACGCCGAACTGCACGGGGCGCTCGCCGGGTTGGGCAGCCGCTCGGGCGCCAGCCTGTTCATGGTGCTGCATGCGGGCCTGGCGGCGCTGCTGACCAAGCTCGGCGCGGGTACGGACCTGCCCGTCGGCACCGTCATCGCCGGCCGCACCGACCAGGCGCTGGACGACCTGGTGGGCTTCTTCGTCAACACGCTGGTGCTGCGCACCGACACCTCGGGCGACCCCGCCTTCGCGGAGCTGGTCGAGCGCGTGCGGGACACCGCGCTGGCCGCGTACGCCCACCAGGACGTGCCGTTCGAGCGCGTCGTCGAGGCACTGGCTCCGCCCCGCTCCCCGGGCCGCCACCCGCTGTTCCAGATCGCGCTGTCCGTCGATGACGGCGAGACCGCGGAGTGCACCCTCCCCGGGCTGCACGCCTCCCGGATCCGGGTGCCCACCCGGACGGCCAAATTCGACCTGGACATCGGCATCGGCGAACAACGCTCCGCCGCGGGCGAACCCCTCGGCCTGACCGGCACCCTCGACTACGCCACCGACCTCTTCGACCACGCCACGGTGCAGGACCTCGCCGACCGCTGGGTGCGCCTGCTGCGGACGGCAGCGGCCGAACCGGCGCTGCCCCTCAGCCGCATCGACGTGCTGTCCGACGCCGAGCGCCGGCTCCTGGCGGACGGCGGCGCCGAGCAGCCCCCGGCACCGGCGCCGCCCGCGCGCACCGTGCCCGAGCTGTTCCGCGCGCAGGTGCGGGCCACTCCCGGCGCGCCGGCCGTCGCCGCGGGGGGTACGGAGCTGACGTACGCCCAACTCGATGCCCGCGCCAACCGGCTCGCGCACGCGCTCGTCGCCCGCGGCGCCGGGCCCGAGGCCGTCGTGGCACTCGCCCTGCCCCGCTCCGCCGACCTCGTGGCGGCCCTGCTGGCGGTGCTCAAGTCCGGCGCCGCCTACCTCCCGCTCGACCCCGGCTATCCGGCCGCACGCCTCGCGGCCATGACCGCCGACGCCCGCCCCGTCCTGCTGCTCACCGACACCGCCACCGACACGGCGGGCACGGCCGCCGGCGTCCTCGCCGCCGGCACCCCGCGTCTGCTCCTCGACGCACCGGAGACCGCGGCGGAGCTGGCGGGCATGCCCGCCACCGAACCCGCACCGGGACCGCTGCCCGACCACCCGGCGTACGTCATCTACACCTCCGGCTCGACCGGTGCGCCCAAGGGCGTCGTCGCACGGCACGCGAGCGTCGCCGCCGTCGCGGAGCGGTACCGGGAAGAGGTGTTCGGCCCGGCGGCCCGGCGCGCCGGCGGCCGGCCGCTGCGGGTCGCGCTGACCGCCTCGGTGTCCTTCGACGCCTCCTGGGGGCAGCTCGCCGCGCTCACCGCCGGCCACGAACTCCACGTCCCGTCCGAGGCCACCTGGACCGACGCTGACCGCTTCGTCGCCTGGCTGGCCGAACGGCGCATCGACGGCGTCGACGTCACGCCCTCGTACATGCAGGTGCTGTGCGAACGCGGACTCTTCGCGCCCGGCGGCCGGCATCCCGGCCTCGCCGTCCTCGGCGGCGAGGCGCTCCCGGAAGGGCTCTGGCGAGAGCTGCGCGCGGTCCCCGGGCTGACCGCCCACAACATGTACGGGCCCACCGAGTGCACCGTCGACTGCGTGCAGGCACGGCTGGAGGACGCCGCCACGCCCGTACTCGGCCGGCCCGTCCCCGGCGTCCGTGCCTACCTGCTGGACACCGCGCTGCGGCCGGTACCGCCCGGCGTGACCGGCGAGTTGTACGTCGCCGGGACCGGCCTGGCGCGCGGCTACCTGCGCCGCCCCGGCGAGACGGCCGGGCGGTTCGTGGCCGACCCCTACGGCCCGCCGGGCGCACGGATGTACCGCACCGGCGACCTCGCCCGCCGGCGCCGCGACGGCCGGCTCGACTACCTCGGCCGCGCCGACGACCAGGTGCAGGTCCGCGGCCACCGCGTCGAGCCGGGCGAGGTCGAAGCCGCCCTCGCCGCCCACCCCGGGGTGGCCCAGGCCGCCGTGACCACTCGCGCCGGCCGGCGCGGCGAGACCCGGCTCGTCGCCTACGCGGTGCCTGCCGCCGGCGACCCCGACCCGGCCGAGCTGCGTGCCTTCCTCCGCAGGCGGCTGCCCGCCCACGCCGTGCCGGCCGCGATCGTGGCACTGCCCGAGCTGCCGCTGACCCCCAACGGCAAGCTCGACCGCCGCGCCCTGCCCGACCCGGACCCCGCGACCGCCGCCACCCGGGGCACCCCCGCCCGCGCCCCGCGCACCCCGCAGGAGAAGGTCCTGTGCGAGCTGTTCGCCGAAGCCCTGGAGCTGCCCGCGGTCGGCGTCGACGACGACTTCTTCGACCTGGGCGGCCACTCGCTGCTCGCCACCCGCCTCGCCGGGCGCGTCGGCGAGCGGCTCGGCGTCCCCTTCGGACTCGCCGCGCTGCTGGAGGCCCCCACCCCCGCCGGACTCGCCCGCCGGCTCGCCGCCGAAGACCCGGAGGCCGCGCCTTCCCGGGTGCCGGACACGGAGGCGAAGCTCAGCCCGGCGCTGCGGTTCACCGCGGCCCCGCCGCCGGCGGGCGGGCCGCGCGAGGTGCTGCTGACGGGCGCCACGGGCTTCGTCGGGGCTTTCCTCCTCGATGAGTTGCTGCGCTCCACCACCGCCCGGGTGCACTGCCTCGTCCGGGCGGGCAGCGCCGCCGAAGCACGCGAGCGGCTGGCCGCGGCGCTGCGCGCGTACGGGCTGGACGCCGCGGCCGGTGACCCGCGGACGGCCGCCGTGCCGGGCGACCTCGGCGCCGTCGACCTCGGCACCGGGCCGGAGGGCTGGGCCGGACTCCGCGACGGCATCGACACCATCGTCCACGCCGGCGCGCGCGTCCACCACGTCTCGCCCTACGCCCGGCTCAAGCCGGCCAACGTCGAGGGCACCCGCACCCTGCTGGGCCTCGCGGCGGAAGGGCGGCCGAAGGCGTTCCACCACCTGTCGACCCTCGGGGTGTTCCGGGCGTCCGGGCCGGGCGCGCCGCCCGTCACGGAGGACTCTCCGACCGGCGGCGAGCAACACCCGTACGGCAGGGGCTACTCCGCGAGCAAATGGGTCGCCGACCGGCTGGTGGAGCAGGCGTTCGCGCGCGGCGCGACCGGCGGCATCCACCGGCTCGGCCGTATCTGGGCGCACTCCGCGACGGGCGCGGTCAACCGCGACGACATGTTCTCCCGCCTCCTGGTGAGCTGCGCCGCACTCGGCTGCCACCCGGTGGAGCCGGCGCTCGACGAGGCGCTGCTGCCCGTCGACGTCCTCGCCCGCGCCCTCGTCGCGCTGGTGCTGCGGGACGACGGCGTCCCGGGGGCGGTCCACCATCTGCACCACCCGCGCCGCACCGCGCCCGGCGTCCTGATGGCCGGCCACGACCGGCTGCACGGGACACGCTCCGAAGCGGTGCCGCTCGCCGCCTGGCTGGAGCGCCTGCGCGCGGCGGACCACGGCCGGGAGCTGCCGATCGCGCCGTACCGCGAACACCTGGAGGCCCTTGCGGGGCCGGCGGGCGCGAGACCCTCCCCGTCGTTCGACAACGGCAGGACGGTCGCGCGACTGCGGCGGTGCGGGGTCGCGATCCCGGACGTCGACGAGGACTCCGTCGACGCGTACTGGACCTTCATGAGCGGCGAGCGCGCGCCCGCCGTACGAGACCGATCGTCCGCGCCGCCGCGGCGGCGCACCGCGGGAGAGAACCGGTGACTGCTCCGATGACCCCGACCCCTGCCGCCGGCCCGTACGCCGACGGCGCGGCCGTGGCGGCACCGCGCGTCCGTATCCGTTCGCGGGCCGGGAGCCCCGACCGCGCCGCACCGAGGCCGCGCTCGGTCCTGCCCGGGCGGCAGCGGTGGGAAGTGGACCTCTTCCGCGGCAGACCCGGCCTCGCCCGGGTGGCGGAGGCGTCCTTGCGGCAGGCCCCGGGCATCGAGGACGTACGCGTCAACCCGGTCACCGGCCGGGTGCTCCTGCGGCACGACCACACCCTCGGCCCGCGCGACGCCGCCCGGCTGCTGCACCTCGCGGTCGACCGCGTGCTCACGGCTCTGCACACGCCCGAGGCGAACGCCCTGGGCGCGGAGCCCGCCGCGCCCCCGGGCGCAGAGCCCGCCGCGCTGCCCGCGCGCCCGCCGGCCGCCCGCGCACCGCGCGGCGCCGAAGGCACCGCGCGCCGGCTGCCCAGGATCCTCGGCCTCGGCTGCGCGGCAGCGGCGGCGGTCGCCGGAGGGCCGCTGCTGCTGCGGTTCCTCAGACGCCCTCTGCTCACCCTCGGTGCCGCCGCCGTCGCGACGGCAGTTGTCGTCCGGCGCGCGTGGCGCAGAACCGACCGGGCGCGCGAAGGGCCGGACGGGGCGGGGCCCCGGCGGCACGCCGTCAGACGCATCGTCGGGCGGCACCGGCGCAAGTTCGGGATCGCGGCAGCGCTCTCCGGGCTCTCCACGCTGGCCGAGATGGCGCTGTTCGCGCTCACCCCCTCCATCGTGCTGCTGGTCGCGCGCGGCGGCAGCGCCACCCTGGCCCGGTACGGCATCGTCGGCCTCTCCGCCCAACTGGGCACCCTCGCCGGCGCCGGCGCCCTCGCCTGCGTCGTCATGGCGGGCTCCGGATACGCGGCCGGCGTCGCCTGGCGCGGGGTGGCCCAGGACGTCGAGGACGACTGGCGCACCCGCACCTACGCCCACGTCCAGAGCGTGGCGCCGGCCGACCTGGAGAACGAGCGCGTCAGCCGCGTCAACGCCGTGCTCTCCGAGGACATCGGCCAGCTCGGCACGTTCGTCGGCAGCAACATGCACGACGTGGTGCAGATGGGCGCGGGGCTGGCGCTGCTCGTACCGATGTTCCTGCTGCTGGCACCGCAGCTCGCCTGGATCGCGTTCGCGCCGGTCCCGCTCGTGGCCTGGCTGTCGTTCCGCTTCCACGAACGCGCGGTCGCCGACACCGCCGCCTGCGGCGAGCGCCGGGCACAGCTCAACAGCCGCGTGACCGAGAACCTGCACGCCCACACCACCATCAAGGCCGCCACGACGGAGGCGCACGAGATCGCCCGTATCGGCGAGCTGAACGACAGGTGCAGCGAGGCCAACCGCTCCGCCGGGCGCAGCGCCGCGCTGCCGCCGCAGATCCTGCGGCTGGCCGGCGGCTCGGCGCTGGTGGCAACGGTGCTGCTGGGCGGGCGCGCCGTGCTGCGCGGCGAACTGGCGACAGCGGCGTTCGGCCCGTTGATCGAACTCCCGGGCATCGCCATGCTGAAGCTGTCCCGCGTCGGCAGCGCCTCCGACCACTACCAGCGCACCCTGACCGCCCTGGAGCGGATCGAGCGGCTGCACGACCTGCCCGTGGAACCGGTCGGACCGGCGGAGGCGGCGGGCCCGGACGGGCCGGTGAGGCAGCTCGGGCCGGGCGGCGCGGCCGCGGCGGCAGGGGAGGCGGGGGCCGGCCGCCAGGGAGCCGCGGGCCGGGGGCTGCCGCTGCGCCGCCTGCGGGGGCGGATCGAGCTGCGGAAGGTCACCTTCGCCTACCCCGGCCGCGCACCTGTCCTGCGCGACACCTCGCTGGTCATCCCGCCCGGCCGGACCACCGCCCTCGTCGGCACCACCGGCGCGGGCAAGACCACGATCGCCAAGCTCCTCATGCGCTTCCGCCACCCCGGCCGGGGGGAGGTGCTGCTCGACGGCACCGACGTGCGCACGCTGGCCCTGCACGACCTGCGGCGGGCGATCGGGTACGTCACGCAGGAGCCGTTCCTCTTCGACGCGACCATCGCGGAGAACATCCGCTACGGCACCTTCCACGCCACCGAGGCCCAACTCGCCGCCGCCGCCCGCACGGCGGGCGCGGACACGTTCATCGACAGCCTCCCCGACGGCTACGACACCCGGGTCGGAGAGCGGGGCGCGGCGCTCTCCGGCGGGCAGCGGCAACGGATCGCGCTGGCCCGTGCCGTCCTGCGCGACCCGCCGGTCGTCATCCTCGACGAGGCCACGTCCGCCGTGGACAACGAGACCGAGGCGACCATCCAGCGGGCCCTGCAGGTCTTCGGTGCCGACCGCACCATGCTCGTCATCGCCCACCGGCTCTCCACCGTGCAGAGCGCGGACCGCATCTACGTCATGGGCTCCGGGGGAGCGGTCGCCGAGCGCGGGACGCACGACGAACTCGTCGCGCGCGGCGGCGTCTACAGCTCGCTGTGGAAACTGCAGGCCGGTGGGCCGGCGCTCAACTAGCAGGTGGTCATTCCTTCGGGTGGTACCGACACGCAGGGACCCAAGAAAAGCCGCTGAACCGAGACAATGAACGTCCGTTGAGAACCAGGAGCGTGGAATGACGCACGCGACCAATCCGTTCGAGGACGACGAAGCCCGCTTCCTGGTGCTCGTCAACGACGAGGGCGAGCATTCGCTCTGGCCGGACTTCGCCGGCGTACCGCAGGGCTGGACCGTCGCTCTTCCCGAGTCCACCCGGCAGGCGTGCCTGGAGTACGTCGAGAGGACGTGGACCGATATGCGGCCGCGCAGCCTGGCCGAGCCCGCGGACGGTGGCCGGTGACGCCCCCGCCGACGGCCTCGGCGCCCACCGGCCTCGCGCCGGCCGGCTCAGCCCCGGACGGCTCCGCGCCGGGACGTTCCGAGCCCGCACCCCTGCCCGCCGGCGGCCCGTTCGAGGCCCCCGCGGAACTCCGCGCCGTGCTGGCCCGCCACCCCGCTCTCGCGGACTTCACCGCCCGCGTCACCGGCTTCCTCGACCGGCACCTGCCCGAGCCCGTCACGGAGGAGGCGACCCGGCCGCCCTGGCTCGAACTGCGCGGACACGCGGCCCGGGCGGGGCTGACGGGCTTCGACGTGGCCGCACCGGGTGCCGGCGGGGGACCGGATGACGGCGTTGCCCCTGAATCCGGCGGGGGCGGTGCCGGTACCGTCCCCGCCGGCCTGGAGCGGGTGGCACAGGGGCTCGCGATGTACCTGGCCGGCCGGCGCGACTGCGACGCGCGGGAGGTCTTCAGCTCCGGCCACGGGGCGCTTGCCCTGCGCTACGGGCCGCCCGCCGTCGCCCACGCGGTACGCGACCGGGTCGTCGAGCGCGGCGAGTTGGCCGGCGTCGCCTCCAGCGAGCCGCACTCGGGCTCGGATCTGCGCGGCCTGCGCACGGTGGCGGTCGACCACGGCGACCACCTGGTCCTGTCGGGCACCAAAGGGCTGGTCAGCCGGGTCGAGGAGGCCGTCGGCTTCGTGGTGTTCTGCAAGGTCGTCGCACCCGATCAGGCCGCGGCCCTGACCGCGCAGCCGGCGGAGTGCGCCGGCGTGGGCCCTGAAGACGTGGCCTGGGCGGGGCTGCGGGAGGTGCCGCTGTCGGCGCTCTGGCTGCCGATGGACGCGCCGGGCGTGCGCACCCGGACCGCCGCCCCGCTGGGCCTGCGCGGCTGGAGTCTGGGTCATCTGTACTTCGACGGCGTCCGGGTCGAACGCGACCGGCTGCTCGGCGCGCCGGGCGACGGCCGCCGCATCTTCGACGCGCACTTCGCCGGCTGGCGGCTGATGATGGCGCTGGTCTGCCTGGGAGCGGCCGGCACCGCGGTTGACGAGGCGATGGTCCGTACCCGCCGGCGCAGCGTCGGCAGGAGGTCGCTGTCGAGCATCCCGTCCGTGGTGTCCCGGCTCGGTACCGCGGCGGCGGAGGTCCAGGCGGCCACCGCGTGGTGTTTCTCGCTGCTGGAGGGCCTCGACCGCGACGCCGAAGGTATCGACGTGGCGGCCTGCGCCGCGGCGAAGGCCCTGGCCACGGACGCCTCGTACCGTGCGGTCGACCTCTCGCTCCAACTGCACGGCAGCGACGGGTACACGTGCCACACCCCGATGGAGAAGCGCCTCCGCGACATCCGCGGGCTCCGTATCGCCGACGGCCCGAACGACGTGCTGTACAGCTTGCTCGCGCACGCGCTGCTCGAAGGTCCCCGGGCCGGCGCGCGGGTGGTGCGGCAGCGGCGGGTGTGACGGGAGGTCAGGGAAGCTTGCCGCGCAGCGCGGAGAGGTAGAAGGGGATTCTCTTCACAGCTTTGCGTGAGACCGGAAAAACTTCGGTTCTATCGCACCTGTGATCGTTGATGGTGAGGAAATACTCGCCGTTCGCGTGCCGCAGTTCCGCGGAATAGAGGAGGTCGTCTTCACTGTTTTCTCGTTCTGTCACACGGGAAACGATAGGTCACGCCCGGAAGCGAAATATCGACTCAATCCCGCGGCACTCGAAAGAGTGAAGATTAGCAGGTCAGGTGGTGGGAAGGTCTCTTCGGCCACTAGGCTCGGAAATGGCAGACGGCAATGCGTAATGACATGTGAAGGGGCGGGTGCTGACGATGATTCCAGTGCTTCCTGTATTTCTGGTCGGGGCGGTATCGGCGCCTCTCCTCAAGAAAGTTGTCAGGCCGGTGGTCCGCGGCACCATCAAGACGTCCGTGAAACTCGCGGTCGATGTGAAACGGGCCGCGCACGAGATCAACGAGGACATCAGTGACATCGCCGCGGAGGCGAGCGCGGAGGCGTTCGCCTCCGACGTCCGCGGCGACGCGGACGTGCCGCGCCAGGCCGTCAAGAAGACCCGCGCGGGCAAGGCGGGCGCGACCGACTGATCCGGCGCCGGCCCGGCGGTATCCGGGCCCGGATGCGACACTGCCGACGAGGTGATCGCACGGTGCCCGTGAGCCCGACCCTCCTGCGGAACGGCGTCGTTGTCGTCGGCGCCGGGATCTTCGGTGCCTCCGTCACCCACCATCTGACGCGCCACGGCCTACGCGTGACGCTGCTCGACCGGGCCGGATCGTACGTGACGAGGGCAAGGCACGGGAGCCCCGCCTCCGGAGCCGCGCCGCTGCCGTCCGCGGGGCACCGCCGTCCCGTAGAAGGGCCGCGTCCGGGGCGCACGGGGCGCCATGCGGTGGACGGCGGGGCCCGGGGGCGCGGGTCCGAGCAGCGAAGGCGTCTTCCCGTGGAACGCCCGCCCTACCCTCACCGGGCTGCTGCGGGCGGCACCGGCAGACACCCCGGCGTCGGCTCACGAGGAGCCGTCGGGCGGCGGCAGGGCCGCGGCCACCTCGGACGCGGCTTCCGCCAGTAGTTCGTCGTCGGCTTCCGCGTCCCGTTCCGTGCGGTGGGACATGATCGCCACCACGAGGGGCGCGCGGTCCGGCGGCCAGAGCACCGCGATGTCGTTGCGTGCGCCGTACGTGCTGCCCGTGCCGGTCTTGTCGCCGACCGTCCAGGCCGACGGCACCCCGGCGCGGATCAGAGTGTCGCCGGTGGTGTGGGTCCGCAGCCACGTGGTGAGCAGGCCGCGCGCCGGCTTGTCCAGCGCGTCGCCGAGGACGAACGTGCGCAGTCCGCGCGCCAGCGCGCGCGGGGTGGTCGTGTCGCGCGTATCACCCGGGGTCCACCGGCTCAGTTCCGGTTCGTTGCGCACCATGCGGGTGACGTCGTCGCCGATGGCCTCCAACTCGGCGTCCATGCCCGCCGGACCGCCGAGTTCGGCGAGGATCAGGTTCGCGGCGGCGTTGTCGCTGGAGCGGACGGCGGCCTCGCACAGGTCGCGCAGCGTCATGCCCGTGGCGACGTGTTCCGCGGTCACGGGGGAGTGGGCGATGAGGTCGTCCGCCGAGTAGGTGAGCACCCGGTCCAGCTCCGCCGCCGGGCGGGTGCGGAGCACCACGCCCGCCGCCAGCGCCTTGAACGTGGACGCGTAGGGGAAGCGTTCGTCCGCGTGGTGGGCGACCTCCCGGCCCGAGCCCGTGTCGACCGCGTAGACCCCGAGGCGCGCGTCGTACTCCCGCTCCAGCTCCGCCAGTTGCCGCACGTACGGCCGCGGAGACGGGGACGGCGACGACGGTGCCGCGGGAGCCGAACGTGGTGCGGAGGCGCCGTCCCCGCAGGACGCCAGCAAGACGAGGACGAGCGCGCAGAGCGCGCCGGCCGCCACACGGCGGACGCGGGTGAGCCGCATGCTCCGGGGACCTCCGGGGGTGAGCAGTGCCGGCATCACCTTCACCCATCGGGCGCTCACGCGTCCACTCGCCCGCGCCCCGCCGGCCCGCCGAAGGAGGCCGGGAACTGTCCGCCTTCGCTTCTACGGTGGCGGGGAGCCGGCAACCGAAAGGCACCGCCCATGACCATCGTCGTCACCACCCCCACCGGCAAGGTCGGATCCCGCGCCGTCCGCCTCCTGCTCCAGGCCGGCGTACGCCCCCGGGTCCTCGTCCGCGACCCCGCGCGCCTCGACCGGGCGACCCGGGGCCTCGTCGACGTCCGGACCGGCGACATGACGGACGCGGTGTTCGTCCGGGAGGCGACGGCCGGCGCCCGGACCGTCTTCTGGGCCGACCCCACCCCGCACACCGACCCCGAGCCCAACGCGGCCTCCGAGCGGACCGCCGCCGGGCTCGTGGACGCCGCCCGCGCCGGCGACGTCGAGCGCGTCGTGCTGCTCAGCAGCGTCGGCGCGGAACTGCGCGGCGGCGCCGGGCACATCGACGCGCTCGGCCGGATCGAGGAGAGTCTCGACGCCACCGGCGCCGACACCGTCCACCTGCGCTGCGGCTATTTCTTCAGCAACCTTCTGATGTCCCTGGACGACCTGGCCCGCGGTGTGCTCCCCACGCCGTTCCGGCCGGAGCGCCCCATGGCCTGGGTCGACCCGCGGGACATCGGCGACGTCGTCGCCGCGCGGCTGCTCGCCGACGACTGGAGGGGGCGCGTCGTCCAGGGCGTGCACGGGCCCGAGGACCTGAGCTTCGCGCAGGTCGCGAAGATCCTGACGGAGGCGCTCGGCCGGCCGGTGCGGGTGGAGGCGGTCGGCGACGACGAGGTGCGCGCCGCGCTGGGCGCCGCGGGGCTGCCGCCCGGCGCCGTGGAGGGCATCGCCGGCATGGCGGCCGGCACCCGCGACCTGACCCCCGAGCAGCCGCGCGATGTGCTCACCACCACGCCCACCACCCTCACCGCCTGGGCGTACGCCCACCTGAGGCCGATGCTCGACGGGAGGACCCGCGAGGCGCGGGGCGGCGGGGCCGCGGCCTGACCCCGGCCCGGGGCAGGTGCCGCAGCGTGAACACCCCCAGCGCCGCGTGCAGCAGCGCCGCGACCAGCGCCACGGCGTGCAGCCCGGTGACGAAGGCGGCCTCCGCCTCCCCGGCCGCCGCCGCGGTGACCCCCGGCACCTGCAGCGTCTCGGTGAGGGTGCCGGCCAGCTCGGGGCCCCGCAGCCGGAAGACCAGCGCCGCCAGCGAGCCGAGCAGCGCGATGCCGAGGGCGTTGCCGATCTCGTTGCTCGTCTCGGCGATCGCACCGGCCGACCCCGCGCGCTCCGGCGGCACCGCGGCCACGGCGGTGTCGGCGACGACGCTGAACGAGATGCCGTAGCCGACCCCGGCGACGACGGTGCCCGCGATGTACCACCCCGTGCCGCCCGAGACCCCCGTGGGCAGGAGCAGCAGCAGACCGCCGGCGATGACGACATGGCAGGTGAGCAGCGCCGGCCGGGTGCCGGTGCGCGCGACCGCCAGCGGGGTGACCACGCAGGTGACGGTGAGCACGACGGCTCCGGGCAGCGTGACCAGGGCCGCGTCGAAGACGTCCAGCCCGCGCACCGACTGCAGGTAGACGCCGCCCAGGTAGGCCACCGCCGACCAGGCCGCCAGCGGCAGCAGCCCGGTGACGGCCGCGATCGCGAAGAGCCGGTCACGGAAGAGCCGGAGGTCGATCAGCGGATGCGCGAGCCGCAGTTGGCGGCGTACGAACCACCACACCAGAGCGACGCCCGCGCCGGCCGCGGCGAGCGCGACGGCGCCCGGCCCGTCCGCCGCCGATCGCTTGATCCCGTAGACGGCCAGCAGGATGCCCGCGGCCGACAGCACGACACTGAGGGCGTCCACACGGCCCGGCCCGCCGGCGCGTACCTCGCGCAGCAGCCGCGGCGCCAGGAGCAGGAACAGCGCGACCACCGGAAGGTTGATCAGGAACACCGAGCCCCACCAGAAGTGCGCCAGCAACTGGCCGCCGACGACAGGGCCGATCGCGAAACCGGCGGCGAAGGCCGCCGCGAAGATCCCGATGGCCTGTGCGCGCCGCCGCGCGTCGGTGAACAGCTCGCTCAGCACCGCGAGCGCCGACGGCAGCAGCGTGGCGTCGGCCACTCCCATCAGCACGCGGGACGCGATCAGCAGCTCCGCCGACGGCGCGAACGCCGCGCCCGCGGAGGCCGCGCCGAACGCCGCCGCACCGGCCATCAGCAGCCGGAGCCGGCCGTAGCGGTCGCCGATGGCGCCGAACGCGACGAGCAGCGATCCGACCGCGAACCCGTAGCCGTCGAGGATCCACAGCGCCTGGTCCGCGGAGGGGGACAGCTCCGCGGAGATCCGGGGCATCGCCAGGAACAGCACCGAGCCGTCCATCGCGACCAGCAGCACCGGGCCGAGCACCACGAGCAGTCCGAGCCATGCCCGCGGTCCGGGGGCGGGAGGGGGAGAAGTACGCCGTACGTCCATGAACACGACGGTGCTTCGCCGCCCGCCCGCGGGCCATCCCCGCGCCGTGGGTACACCTGGCAGGGGTACCCGTGGCGCCCGTGCCCGCGCCCCCCGAGACGTAGCCTCGGGAGCATGGAAACGGAGAGCCTCGGCGCGTACCTGAAGTCCCGCCGCGGCCGGGTCACGCCCGCCGACGCCGGACTCGGCACCTACGGCGCCACCCGCCGCGTGCCGGGCCTGCGCCGCGAGGAGCTGGCGCAGCTCGCCGGGGTGAGCGCCGGCTACTACACGCGGCTGGAGCAGGGGCAGGCCGGCACCGCCTCCCGTCAGGTGCTCGGCGCGCTGGCCCGCGTGCTGCGGCTGGATCCGGCCGAGACGGCCCACCTGCACAATCTCGCGCGCCGCCCCGCCGTGCCGCGGCTGACCCGGCCGGAGCCCGAGGAGCCGCACCCGCGGGTGCTTGCGCTGCTGACGTCGCTGGCCGAGACGACCCCGGCCGTCGTGCTGGGCCGCCGCGGTGACGTGCTGGCCTGGAACCGCACCGGCCACGCGCTCGTCGCCGAGCACGTCGACTTCGACGCGCCCGCCGATCCCGGCCGCCGGCCGTCCGTGCCCCGGATGTTCTTCCTCGACCCGCTGGTACGGAACCAGCACGCCAACTGGGCGGAGCTGGCCCGGATCCACGTCGCCTACCTGCGGCTGACGGCCGGCCGCTACCCCACCGACGCCCGCCTCGCCGAGCTGATCGGCGAACTCGCGATGGGCAGTGCGGAGTTCGCGGAGCTGTGGGCCGCGGGCGACGTCGCCGACTGCACCGTGGGCACGATGCGGCTGCGCCACCCGACCGCCGGCGCGCTCGACGTCGGCTATCAGGTCTGGCTCCAGCCCGACAGCCCCGGCCACCGGCTGGAGGTCTACACCCCCGACGACCCCGCCTCGGCGGACGCCCTCAGGCTGCTGGCAGCCCGGCCGCACCGGGCGGGCATCTGACACGATGCCGGGTATGGCCTCCCCGAACGGACCCGGTGAGCACGACGAGCGGGAACCCCTGCCGCAGGGCGAGAGGCGCCGGCAGGCCGGCTCCTTCGGCGCCGCCGCCGACGCCTACGAGCGCGGCCGCCCGCCCTACCCGCGCGAGGCGTGCGCCTGGCTCGTGCCCGGGGACGCCCGCACCGTGGTCGATCTGGGCGCCGGCACCGGCAAGCTCACCCGCGCCCTGCGCGCCCCCGGCCGGGAACTCATCGCCGTCGAGCCCTCCGACGGCATGCGCGCGGGGTTCGCCCGCGTGCTCCCCGGCATCCGGGTCCTCGCGGGCACCGCCGAGGACATCCCCCTGCCTGGCGCCGCCGCCGACGCCGTCGTCTGCGTCCAGGCGTGGCACTGGGTCGATCCCGGCCGCGCCGTCCCGGAGGCCGCCCGGGTGCTGCGCCCCGGCGGGCGGCTCGCGCTGGTGTGGAACAGCCGCGACGAGTCGGTGCCCTGGGTGGCGGAGCTGGGCCGGATCCTGCGGGAGTATGCGGCGGCCCCCGCGGAGGACCGCCAGACGGACCGTATCGGCGCCCCGTTCGGCCCCGTCGAGCGGCGGGAGTTCCGCTGGCGCCATCCGATGACGGACGCCGCGATCGTCGACATGGTCGCCTCCCGCAGCTACGTGATCACCCTGGCGCCCGCCGTACGCGCACGGTTGCTGGACCGGGTACGCGCGCTGCTCGCCGTGGAGCGACCGGGTGAGATGCCGTACGTGACCGAGTGCCATCGCGCCGGCCGATGAGTTCCGCCGGTCCCGGTGGTCTACCTCTCCGGAAACGCACTTCCTGAACGCCGGAGGACCACCATGACCGCCAAAGCACTACCGCCCGTCGTCGACGCCGGCACCTGGCGCCGCGAACTGGACGCACTGCGCGTCCGGGAGAAGGCGGCGACCCGGGAGCTGGACGCCATCGCCGCGCAGCGGCGCCGGCTGCCGATGGTCGAGATGCCCGACTACACCCTGGAGGGTGAGGAAGGACCGGTCCGGCTGGTCGACGTCTTCGCGGGCAAGTCGCAGCTCATCGTTTACAACCACATGTGGTTCGAGGGCAAGGAATGGCAGTGCGGGGGCTGCACGAGCTACACCGCGCAGTTCACCCGGTTCGGCTTCCTCGACCCCTACGACGCCCGTTTCGTCATCGTCACGCAGGGCCCGATCGACGAAGCACTGGCCTACAAGAAGCGTGTCGGCAACAAGATGACCTGGTACTCCACCGCCAACAGCCCGTTCGGCTCCGACGTCGACGCCCCGCCCGGCGGCGGGTTCGCGCTCAACGTCTTCCTGCGCGACGGCGACACCGTCTACCGCACCTGGCACTCCAACGGACGCGGCACCGAGCAGCTCAGCCATACCTTCGCGCTCGTCGACGTGCTGCCGTACGGGCGGCAGGAGGAGTGGCAGGACTCGCCGGAGGGCTGGCCGAAGTCGCCCACGTACAGCGGCTGGCTCGACTCCAAGGACGTCGCCCGCCTCTACGGCGAGGACGGGTAACGCCCCCCGGAGACCGCGCGGCGGCGGGGGCGTCCGGCGCTCTCGTCGCGACGCGGGGCGTTGCCGTGCCGGACCGGGCTTCTCACCTGGTCCGATGACGCGATTCGAGGGATACGGGGTGCTCGTCACGGGCGCCGGGCAGGGCATCGGCGAGGCGGTGGCGCGCCGGTTCGCCGCGGAGGGTGCGGGCGTGCTGGTCACCGGCCGGGACGGCGGGCGCGCCGAGCGGGCCGCGACGGCGATACGTGCCGCCGGTGCCACCGCCCGCGCGCTGGCCTGCGACGTGACGGACGCCGAGGCGGTCCGGGCCGCCGTCGCCCACGCGGCGGACGCCTTCGGCGGCCTGCACGTGCTGGTCAACAACGCCTACGCCGTACACCGCGACCCGCCGCGCTTCGAGGACTGGCGGGAGCCCGACTGGTACGAGGACTTCGAGGTCACCCTGCACGGTGCGGCGCGGTGCGCCCGCGCGGCGCTGCCGCTGCTCGCCGGCGCACCGGGCCGGGCGGCGATCGTCAACATCGGCTCGGTCAACGCCGAACGCCGCGGCGTGGATCACCGGCGTCAGCCTGCCGGTGGACGGCGGGCTGCTGGCGAGCCATCTCGCGATGTCCCGCGGCATGGCGGGCGAGGGCGCGTGACCCCCGGCACCGGTCGCCGCCCGTAAAGATCGGGCCAAGACGGGCTTTTGTCCCCCCGCGGGGGCTACCCTACGCCGGGTAGCGTGAGTCTTGGTGGCGACGGATCGTCGCCTGCGGAGGACCGATGACGGTGCCGATGGCGGCAGTGCACAACCCGGGGGCCCCGTTCGCCGGCGGGCAGGAGCGCGGCGGCCGGCCGGTCTGCCGGTCCGTTCTCGGCTCCCGGCTGCGCCGGCTGCGCCAGGACCGCGGCATCCAGTTGCAGGAGGCCGCCCAGGGGATCGGCGCCTCGGTCGCCAAGCTGTGCCGGCTGGAGCTGGGCCAGGGCGGCTGCAAGGACCACGACGTCTCGGCGCTGCTCGACCTCTACGGCATCGTCGACGAGGCCGAGCTCGACGAGTACGCGGCGCTGACCCGCGGTGCCAACGCGCCGAGCTGGTGGCAGGAGTACAGCGACCTGATACCCAGTCAGGCGGAGACCCACCTCGGCCTGGAGGAGGCAGCCACCGTCATCCGCAGCTACCAGGCCCAGCGCATCCCGGACCTGCTGCAGACGGCCGCGTACGCCCGTGCCATCACCCAGCTCGGCTTCCCGCTGGACCCGGTGCAGACGGTGGAGCGCCGCCTGGACCTGCTCGAACGGCGCCAGCAGGCCCTCACCCGCCCCGACCCGCCGCGCTGGTGGGTGCTGCTCGACGAGGCGGCGCTCCGCCGCTCGGTCGGCGGCCCGGGGGTGATGGAGGACCAGTTGCGGCACCTGCTCCGGCTGCACCTCGAACACCCCACGGTCACCCTGGACGTGGTGCCGCTGGCGACCGGCGGCACGGCGGCGGTGGCGCAGTCGCTGACCATGCTGCGGTTCGCCGAGCCCGAACTGCCGGACGTGGTCTGCCTGGATCAGCTCTCCGGCATCGTGCGCATCGACAAGCCGAGCGAGGTCGACCGCTACCGCCTGGCCCTGGACAACCTCGCCGCGGCCACGAGCGCCGGCACCGACGCCGCCGAGTTCCTGACCCGCCTGCTGCACGGCGACTGACGGCGCGCGCCCCGGCGCACGCCCGGCCCGGCGACACACCCCGCGGGCCGCTGTACCGTCCCCGCGCGCCCACCGGCCACACTGACCCCATGACGGAAACGGAATCTTTCGCGTACGACGTGGTGGTCCTCGGCGCCGGTCCGGTGGGTGAGAACGTCGCCGACCGCACCCGCGCCGCCGGCCTGTCCACCGCGGTCGTCGAGAGCGAACTCGTCGGGGGCGAGTGCTCGTACTGGGCCTGCATGCCCAGCAAGGCCCTGCTGCGGCCGGTGCTCGCGCGCGCCGACGCCCGCCGGGTGCCCGGGCTGAGCGCCCTGGTGGCCGGCGACCTCGACGCGCCCGCGGTTCTCGCCCACCGGGACGCCTACACCTCCCACTGGCAGGACAGCGGCCAGGTCGCCTGGCTGGAGGGCATCGGGGCCGACCTCTACCGCGGCAAGGGCCGCCTCGCCGGCCCGCGCACCGTGACCGTGACCGATGCCGACGGGGCGGTGCGCACGCTGACCGCCGGGCACGCCGTCGCCGTCTGCACCGGCAGCCGCGCCGTGCTGCCGAACCTGCCGGGCCTCGCCGACGTCCGGCCGTGGACCAGCCGGGACGCCACCAGCTCCGCGGCCGTCCCCGGCCGGCTCATCGTCGTCGGCGGCGGCGTGGTCGCCGCCGAGATGGCCACCGCCTGGCATGCGCTCGGCTCCCGGGTCACCGTCCTCGTCCGCGGCGGCGGTCTGCTGGGACGCATGGAGCCCTTCGCGGGGGAGCTGGTCGCCGAGGAGCTCAGGGAGGCCGGTGCCCAGGTCCGTACCGGAACCTCCGTCACCTCCGTGGTCCGCGAGAACGGCATCGTCCGCGCGACCACCGACGCCGGTGACACCGTCGAGGCCGACGAGATCCTCTTCGCCACCGGCCGCGCGCCCCGCACCGACGACATCGGACTGGAGACCGTGGACTTGGAGCCCGGCTCCTGGCTGGCCGTGGACGACAGTCTGCGCGTCGAGGGCAGCCAGTGGCTGTACGCGGTCGGGGACGTCAACCACCGCGCGCTCCTGACCCACCAGGGCAAGTACCAGGCCCGCATCGCCGGGAACGCCATCGCCGCCCGCGCACAGGGCGTGCCCCTGCTGGAGTCGGACCCGTGGGGCGCGCACGCCGCGACCGCCGACCACGGCGCCGTCCCGCAGGTCGTCTTCACCGACCCCGAGGCCGCGGCCGTCGGGCTGACGCTGGCGGAAGCGGAACAGGCCGGCCACCGGGTGCGCGCGGTCGACGTCGACATGGGCTCGGTCGCGGGCGCGGGCCTGTACGCGGACGGCTACCGCGGGCGCGCGCGCATGGTCGTCGACGTGGACGAGGAGATCCTGCGCGGCGTCACGTTCGTCGGACCGGGGGTGGGGGAGATGATCCACTCGGCGACCATCGCGGTCGCGGGCGAGGTGCCGGTGAGCCGGCTGTGGCACGCGGTCCCGTCGTACCCGACGGTCAGCGAGGTGTGGCTGCGGCTGCTGGAGACGTACCGCGGCTGACCGCGCCCTCCGCCCCGGGTCCGGGCGCACCGCGTGCCTCGTACTCCCTGCGGGGTGTGACGAGGCACGCGGACCCGGAGTCCGTCCCGGGTCAGATGCCGAACTCCGAGGGCGACAGCCCGAGCGCCGTGCACGCCTCGCGGATCACCTGCTGCTCGGCCGGGTCGACGTGGCCGTCGGCGCCCGCGATGACGAACCCGGTCTGGATCACCGCCCGCGCCTCCGCCGGCTTCTTCTTGGCCTTGGCGATCTCCTGCAGCGCCTCCGTCCTGCCCTGCTGGAAGTTGACGGTGAGCCGGTCCAGGTGCTTGGTGAACCGCTGCCGCAACTGCTCCGGCGAAAAGTTCTGCAGCACGTCGTTGCTCACGATCATCGCCTCCATGCGCTCCCGCTCGGCGGGGTGCACGTGCCCGTCCGCCGCCGCCACGAGCGCGCAGACGGCCATGGTGGCGTCCCGGTACGCGCCGCTCTTCAGCTCCGTCTTCATCGAGCTGAGCTGGGACTTGAACATGCTCACGAGCTGCGCCCTGGTGCCGCCGCCCGAGCCCGTCGAGCCGCCGCCGCTCCCGGACCGCGCTCCGCCCCGGGATTGCTGAAGGCCCTTGGCCTGGTCCTTGATCCGATCAAACATCGACACTGAATGCCACCTCGGGTTGCGGGCGTGCCGCCCGACTCGTCGGTTCCGGTCCTGGTACCGAAGACCGCTTGCCGCGGTCAGTCTCTCAACGCCCCCGCAGGACGCCGGGGTTCCGCATCCACCCGTCCGGGGGAACGGGGGAACGGGGGAACCGCGGGGGGCGCGGCGCCGTCGGAGAGGCGTGCGGGGGAAACGAGGGGACGGCATGACGGGGGACAGGGCCGACGCGCGTCTGCACGGCAGTACGTGGCTGATCACGGCGGCGATCGTGGTGGGCGCGCTGCTCGCGGGTGGAGTGTGGTGGGCGGTGGAGGGCTCGGACGGGCCGGCGGAGTCCGGGCCGGGCGGCACCGGGGGCACGGCCGTGCCCGGGGCCGAGGCCGTGCACTTCGAGCAGGGGCACGGGCTCGCGCCGGTCAGCACGCTGCTGCGGACGCCGGCGGACGTGACGGCGTTCGCCGGCTGGTATCCGCAGGGGGGCCTCGGCGCCGGACTGCGGGAGAAGCTGCACCAGCGTGACCTGGAGACCGAGGCGCTGGTCGCGTTGAGCTGGAGCAGCGGGTGCACGAGCGCGGAGGGCGCGGTGCTGACGCACGCCGAGGGCACCGGCTACTCGGCGCGGCTGACCGGAACGACCACGTACGAGACGTGCGACAGCCCGTGGGACGTGCTCGCGGTCTTCGCCGTCCCGGAGAAGGACGTCGGTGCGCATCCGGCCATCGGAGGCACCGATCCGGGACCGCCGGGGCCGGCCGAACTCCTGGCGTACGCGCCGCTGGACGGTGCCGTGGCGGGGCGTGAGCGGCGGGCGGCCGAGGTCAGCCAGCCGGACCAGTTCGACGCCTTCGCACGGCCGCTGCCGGCGTCGGCGGTCGCCGTGCTGGAGGGCAGGCTCGGGGGCGTGTACGACGCGGAGCTTCCCGGTCCGGCGCGGCGTTTCGCCTTCGAGGGCCGCGGCTGCGGCGACGACCTGCTGCTGGAGATCACGTCGCGGCGGCTGCGGCCGGTGCCGGCCGGGGGGTGCCGGGACCCGCAGCCCTACGTCGCGGTGTTCTCGGTGCCGGCCGACCGGGTGCCGTCGGGCGCGGTGATCGGCGGCTGAGAAGTCCTCCGAAAGTTTCGATCATCGTTGCGAAACTGGCTGGAAATCACCGTTGTCGCACGAAGGGCGCCTTCCTACCGTATGGGAGCGCTCCCATACGAGGAGGACCCCCCATGCACTTCCACCCGCTCCGCCGGCTCCGACCGCTCCCCTGGACGGTCGTCGCCGTCGTCGCCGTCGCGGCGATGCTCGCCGCCATCCTCGACGCCCGGCCGGGGGCCGCCGCCGACCGCCCCGGGACCGTCGCGCAGGCGGCTCCCGGGGTCGAGGACGACGGCGCCGACTGCCCCGTCCCCAGCCCGCCCACGCCCTCGGATCCGCTGCTGCCCGATCCTTTCACCAAGCTGGACGGCACCCGCGTCACCAGCACGTCCGACTGGCGCTGCCGCCGGGCGGAGATCAGGGAGCTGGCCGAGCGCACCGTCTACGGCCAGAAGCCGGCCAAGCCCGCAGTCGTCACCGGCAGCGTCTCGCGGACCGGGATCACCGTGAACGTCTCGGACCAGGGCCGCAGCGCGAACTTCTCGGCAAGCGTCGACCTGCCCTCCGGCACCGGCCCGTTCCCCGCGGTCGTCGTCTACGGCGGGTTCGGGGCGGACACCGCCGCCATCAAGGCCGCGGGCGCCGCCGTCGTCAACTTCGACCCGTACGCCGTGGGCCGGGAGGGCACCCCGCGCAACAACAAGCAGGGCGCCTTCTACAGCGTCTACGGCTCCTCCAGCAGCACCGGGCTGCTCATGGCCTGGGCCTGGGGCGTCAGCCGGATCATCGACGTCATCGAGCAGTCGGACGGCAGCGTGCTGCGGGCGGACGCGACCGGCGTCACCGGTTGCTCCCGGTTCGGCAAGGGTGCGTTCGTGGCCGGCGCGTTCGACCAGCGCATCGCGCTGACGATGCCCGTCGAGTCGGGTACCGCGGGCGCACCCGCCCTCCGCAGCATCGCCCGGGAGAGCGGCGCGCAGCCGCTGAGCAGCGGGTACTCGGAACAGCCGTGGCTGGGCGACGCCTTCGGCTCGTACACCGGCGACCCGGCGCAACTGCCGGTGGACACCCACGAGATGGTCGGCATGATCGCGCCTCGCGGGCTGTTCCTCATGGAGAATCCGCACATCGACTGGCTCGGCGCCCGGTCCGGCAGCGTCGCGGCGCTCGGCGGGGCCGAGGTCTACAAGGCGCTCGGCGCGGGCCAGAACATCAGTTACTGGTCCGATGTGCAGGACGGCACCCACTGCGCCTCCCGGTCCGAGTGGCGCGGCCCGCTGCAGCAGAGCATCGCGACGTTCCTGAACGGTACGGGCACCGCGCCCGGTGTGTTCCGGATCTCGCCGCAGAAGCCCGGCAACCTCGCCGAGTGGCGCACCTGGCAGACCCCGGTCCTCACCGACGGCGGCTGACCCCGCCGGTCCCCCACACCACCCCCTCGGCGTACGCGTGCCCGAGGGGGTGGCTCCCTGCGGTGAGCTGTGGCGCTCTCTGTGAGACCTTGTGCTTGATCACCGGCGCCGCGGCGGACCGCCGCGGCGCTCCGAGCGCGCGACGTCACCGGGAGGAGCGCTGAAGCTCCACGCATCCGACGCCATCGTGCGGCGCCCGCTTCTGGCCGGCGCCGTCGAGCGGCTCCGCGCGCCCGCCGTGGCGCAGACGCTGCGCGCCACCATGGCCGCCACGATCGCGTACGTCGTCGCCCTCCAGCTCAGCAACGGCCCCAAACCGCTGACGGCACCGCTGACCGCGCTGCTCGTCGTCCAGGTGACCTTCTACGCCACCCTCACCACCGGCATCCGCCGTGTCACCGCCGTGGTGGTCGGGGTGCTCATCGCCAGCGGGTTCAGCGCGCTGGTGGGCCTGAGCTGGTGGAGCCTCGGGCTGATCATGCTCAGCTCGCTGATCGCGGGCCGCATCGTGCGGGTGAGCGAGTTCGTGCCCGAGGTCGCGATCAGCGCGATGCTCGTGCTCGGCGTCAGCCATGTGGAGGACACGGCGTTCACCCGGATCCTGGAGACGATCACCGGCGCCGTGGTCGGCCTGACGTTCAACCTGTTGCTGGCGCCCCCGGTATGGGTGGAGAGCGCCGGCGACGCCATCGAGGACCTGGCCCGGCGCATGCGCCGCCTGATGTCGCGCAGCGCGGAGCAGCTCACCGAGGTCACCTCTCCCGCCGTCGCCGCCGACCGGCTGCAGACGGCGCGCGACCTGGACGACTTCGTCGGCGAGGTCGACACCTCGCTGCGCCGCGCGGAGGACAGCCTGCGCCTCAACCCCCGGGTGAGCGAGGGCCTCATGCACCGCGTGGTGCTGCGCACCGGACTGGACACGCTGGAGGTCTGCGCGGTGGTGCTGCGCGTCCTCACCCGTGGCCTCACGGACCTGGCGGAGGCGCGGCGGCCGGGGGAGCCCTTGTTCCCCCGCGAGGCGGGGGTGGCGCTGCAGGATCTGTTCGGCTATCTCGGCGACGCGCTGGTGAGCTTCGCGCAACTGGTCTCGACCGAGGTCTCGGCGAACGCCGAGACCGCGGCCGGCCGGCTGGACGCGGACCTCTCGGCGGCCCGTACCGTACGCGACCGGGTGGAGGCCCTGCTCCTGGACACCGTGGGGACCGACGAGAGGAACTGGTTCCTGTACGGCGGGCTGCTCGCCGACGTCAACCGGCTCATCGACGAACTGGACACCGAGAACCGCTCCGCCCGCCTCCTGGAAGGTCTGGACCGCAGCAGCCGCGACTACCGCGAGCGCTTGCCCCGGCTTGCACGCCTCAGCGCCTGGATCACCCGCTGAACCGCTCGGCCGCCGCCGCCAGCTCGTCCAGCGCCCGCAGCGACTCCGCCTCCGGCAGCGTCGGCAGGTCCAGCAGCACCCGCTCCAGCCCCAGCCCGGCGTACGTCTCCAGGGCGTCCGGCTCGTGCGACGCGGAGTACGGCACCACCGGCGCGTCGCCCGCCACCTCCCGCAGCCGCCGCATCCGCGCGCCCAGTTCCCCGGCCGGCACCCGGCTCGGCAGCCACGCCGCGCCGTACGCCGCCACCCGTGCGAAGGCCGGCTCGCCGCCCCCGCCCACGTAGACGGGCGGATGGGGGCGCTGCACCGGCTTCGGCCAGCAGAAGACCGGGTCGAAGTCGACGAACTCGCCGTGGAACTCCGCCTCGTCCCGCGTCCACAGCTCGATCATCGCGCGCACCCGCTCGTCCAGCAGCCGCCCGCGGGTGCGCGGATCCGTGCCGTGGTTGCGCATCTCCTCGCGGTTCCACCCGGCTCCGATGCCGAAGGCCACCCGGCCGCCCGAAAGCAGGTCGAGCGTGGCGACCTCCTTCGCGGTGACGATCGGGTCCCGCTCCACGAGCAGCGTGACTCCGGTGCCGAGGAGCAGGTTCCGCGTCGCCGACGCGACCGCCGAGAGGGCGACGAACGGATCGAGCGTGCGGTAGTACTTCCGGGGCAGCTCGCCGCCGGCCGGCAGGGGCGAGACCCGGGCGACCGGGATGTGGGTGTGCTCGGCGACGAACAGCGCGTCGAAGCCGCGCTCCTCCAGCGCCCGCCCGAGCACCGCCGGTGCGATGCCCTCGTCGGTCAGGAACGTCGACACCCCGAACTTCACCTGCGGCCACCTCTCCTCGGATGCACACGTCGCGTACCGCCCCGGTCACGCGCCACGCACGGTCGCACACCCCGGGCACGCCCGCAAGGATCAAGGGCCGCCTTCACCCACGCCGCCGGTACGGCCTCGGTGCCGGCCGGGCCCGCGGGACCTGATGCGAACCGACCCGCACCGGGCGCGAACGGCGAAGTCCGGGACACCCGGGTCGGAAGAGGAGGGATGTCTGAAAAGCCGCCGATGGGGGTACGCGAGGCTGAATGAGAGTCGGCGTGATCGATGCGGGATCCCACACGGTGCGCCTGGTGGTCGCGGACGCGGACGGCAGGGTGCCGCTGCCCGTGCACACCGCCAAGCGGCAACTGCGCCTGGCGGAGCTCGCCGAGCCCGACGGACGGCTCGGCGAGCGTGCGGTCGCGGAGCTGGCCGCGGCCGTCGGCGCCGCCCGGGAGGAGGCCCGGCGCTGGGGGGTGGCGGAGCCTTTCGCCTTCGCCACCGCGGTCGTCCGCGACGCCCCCAACGTGCGCGACATCTGCCGCGCCGTCCGTGAGCGCACCGACGTGGCCCTGCAACTGCTGCCCGGGGAGAAGGAGGCGGAGCTGACGTTCCTGGCGGCCCGCCGGTGGATGGGCTGGCGGGCCGGGCCGATGGCCGTCCTCGACATCGGCGGCGGCTCGTTCGAGGTGGCCTGCGGCCGCAGCAGGCTGCCCGACTTCGCCATCGCGGTGCCGCTGGGCGCCGCCCGTCTGACCCGCGAGTTCTTCGGCAAGCACGACCCGCCGCCGCCCGCCGCCGTCAAGGCCGTGCGCCGCCATGTGCGGCACCGCCTGCGCGACGTCGCCGCGCGCATCCGCTGGGAGGCGCCCCGTACGACCGTCGTCACCTCCCGCACCATGCAGCAGCTCGCCCGGCTCTGCGGTGCCGCACCCGGCCGGCACGGTCCGTTCGTCCCGCGCACGATGGCGCAGGAGGACCTGCGCGGTGCGGTCAAGCGGTTGCGGGGGCTGCCCGCGGCCGAACGCGCCCGGCTGCCCGGCATCTCGCCGGCCCGCGCCCGGCAGTCGCTGGCCGGCGCGGTGGTCGCGCACACCGCGATGAAGCTGATGAGCATCGAGGTGGTCACGGTCTGCCCCTGGGCGATCCGCGAAGGCATCCTGCTGCGCACCATCGAGGAGGGCAGCGTGAGCTGGTGGACGGCCCCGGGCGGTGACGAACCGCGCGTGCCGGGACCCCGCAGGCCCCACCCGGGCCCCGGGTTCGACCAGATCCGGACGCAGATCAACCTGTCGAACTGAGCCCGAAACGCCGCCCGTCCGCGGCCGAAGGGGCGTCAGCGGCGGCGCGTTGACCACGATGCGGGCGGGCGGCGTGGTACCCCGGATCTCATGGACGCAGAGGCCCAGGACAACGACGGCAGCACGGCCCGGGATCCCGCGGCCCGTAAACGCCACCCCGTGCTCTTCCGTGCGGCGCAGGCCAGGCTCCGGCCCAGGTGGCGGCTGAGCGAGATCACCGTCACCGAGGAACCCGAGATCAAGCGCGCCGTGCGCGCCGCCGCGCTCGGCAATGCCATGGAGTGGTTCGACTACGGCATCTACGCCTACCTCGCCGTCACCCTCGGCGAGGTCTTCTACTCCGGCGCCAGCGAGGGCACCCGCACGATGCTGTCGCTGGCGACCTTCGCGATCTCCTTCGCCGTGCGCCCCCTGGGCGGCGCGTTCTTCGGCCCGCTCGGCGACCGCGTCGGCCGCAAGCAGGTGCTGGCGCTGACGATGATCCTGATGGCCTCGGCCACCTTCTCCATCGGCCTCATCCCCAGCTACGAGACCATCGGCATGTGGGCGCCCCTGCTGCTCATCGTCGCCCGGCTGACGCAGGGCTTCTCCACCGGCGGCGAGTACGGCGGCGCGGCCACCTTCATCGCCGAATACGCCCCCGACAAGCGGCGCGGCTACTACGGCAGCTTCCTGGAGATGGGCACCCTCGCCGGCTACATCGGCGCCTCCGGGCTCGTCCTGGTGCTCACCGCCGGCATCGGCGAGGGCGCGATGGGCTCCTGGGGCTGGCGCGTGCCGTTCCTCATCGGCGGACCGCTGGGAGCGATCGGGCTCTACCTGCGGCTGAAGCTGGAGGAGACGCCCGCCTTCGTCAAGTCCGAGGCGGGCCGGGCCACGGTCGCGGAGGTGACGGGCGGGGCGGAGACGCTCAGCCCGGAGGCGCGGACCGAGCGGAAGCAGGGGCCGGGGGAGCTGCGGCAGATCATGGCGGGGCAGCGCAGGATGCTGATGCTGTGCATCGCGCTGGTGGCCGCGTACAACGTGGCCAACTACATGCTTCTCACCTACATGCCGACGTATCTCACGGAGGCCCTGGACTGGCCGCGCACCGGACAGCTCGCCGTCGTCATCGCCACCATGGTGGCGATGATCGCCGTCGTCACGTTCATCGGCAGGCTCAACGACCGCCACGGCCGCAAGCCCCTGCTGATGGCCGGCATGGTCGGCTTCCTCGTGGTGACCGCGCCGGCCTACGCCCTGCTCCGGCAGGGCTCCGTCCTCGCCGTCTTCGGCGGGATGCTGCTGCTCGGGGGCAGCCTCATCTGTCTCCAGGGCACCATGTCGGCGACGCTGCCGGCGCTCTTCCCCACGGAGGTGCGCTACGGCTCCCTCGCCATCGGCTACAACATCTCCGTCGCGGTCTTCGGCGGCACCACCCCCGCGGTCATCGAAGGGCTGGTGCACGTCCTGGACACCCAGATGGCGGCGGCGTACTACACGATGGCCTTCGCCGTCGTCGGCATCGTCTCCGTATCGCTGCTGAAGGAGACCGCCGGCCTGCCGCTGTGGGGCTCCCCGCCCGCGGTGGCGACGGCGGCGGAGGCCGAGGAGGTGGTACGCACCCAGCGCCGGAACTTCTCCTGACCGGCGCCGGGGCGGGCGGGCCCGGCTCAGCCGTGCAGGGCGGGCCGGTAGACGAGTTCCTGGATGCGGCCGTCGAGGGTCCGGGTCTCGATCAGGTCGAGGTCGAAGTCGGCCGCGCCCCCGAAGACCGGGGCGAGCCCGGACCGTCCGGTGATCACCGGAAAGAGGGTGACCTGCACGCGGTCGACCAGGCCGGCGGCCATCAGCGCCCGGTTCATCGCCAGGCTGCCGTGCGAGCGCAGCGGCACGTCGGACTCCTCCTTCAGCCGGGCGACGACGTCGAGGGCGTCGCCGTGCGCGACGGTGGCGTCCGGCCAGTCGAGCGGCTCCGTCAGGGTGGTCGACACCACGGTCGCCGGCAGTTGGGTCATCCGGGTGACCCACGGGTCGCGTACGTCGTCGCCCTCGCTGCTCTCGGCGATCATCCGGGAGAACATCCGGTGGGTCGTGGCGCCGAAGACCATCCGCTGCTCCTGGCTGTACAGGCCGAGGCGGTGGTCCAGCAGCTCGGGGCCCTGCTTGCCCCAGTAGCCGGTCCAGTCGCCCCCGGCGGCGCCGAAGCCGTCGAGGCTGCTGAAGACGTCGAAGGTGTACGTGGCGGTCATGATGCGCTCCTCGGAAGGCCGTTGCTCGGGTACGTGGAGAGGGACGGGGCGGGGCACCGGAACTCATCGCCGCGCGCGTTCAGGTTTCGCACGGACGCCGCCGGGGGAGAGGCCCGAAGATTGGGAGCGCTCCCAATCTTCACCTCTACCGGAGGAGGAGCCGCAGTGTCATCGCTACCGAACGATCGCACCGACGCGCGGAGTCTGCCCGTCCGCGCCCTCCTGGCCGTCCTGGCCGCCGCCGCGCTCCTGATGACGCCCTGGACCGGCGGTACCGCGCAGGCCCACGGCTCCGCGGCCGACCCCGTCTCCCGCAACTACGGCTGCTGGCAGCGCTGGGGAGACGACTTCCAGAACCCTGACATGCAGCAGCAGGACCCGATGTGCTGGCAGGCGTGGCAGCACGACACCAACGGCATGTGGAACTGGAACGGCCTCTACCGCGAGGGCACCGGCGGCGACTTCGAGGCCCACATCCCCGACAACCAGCTCTGCAGCGCCGGCCACACCCAGGACGGCCGCTACGACTCCATGGACACCCCCGGCGCGTGGAAGACCTCCGCCATCGGCACGGACTTCACCGTCGACGTCCTCGACCAGGCGTACCACGGCGCCGACTACCTCTACGTCTACGTGACCCGGCAGGGCTACGACGCGCAGAACGACGCGCTGGACTGGGGAGACCTGGAGCGCGTGGCCACCGCCGGCCCGTACGGGCCCGCCAACCACTACACCGCGAACGCCAGCGCGCCGGGCCGCAGCGGTCACCACATCGTCTACACCATCTGGAAGGCGTCGCACGCGGACCAGATCTACTTCTTCTGCAGCGATGTGACGTTCTAGCGCGGGCCAGGCTGGCGGAAGTCCGGCCCGGCCCCGCGTCGTCCCAGTTCAGGCCCGTACCGTGGGCCCTTCGGGATGGCGCAACACTGCCGCAACACACTTCCGCGCGGCGCGCGCCTATGGTGCCGTCATGCCTTCCGCGCAACGCCTGAGAGAGCAGCCCGCCGCCGGCCGGCCGAGCCCGGCCGGCGGCGGTGCGGGCGGTCACGGCACGGCCGCCGCGCGGCGCCGCCGGCTGCGCGCGGACCGCGCGAGGCAGTTGGCCGACCTGCTGCGCGGGCAGGTTCTCGGCGGCGCGTACCCCGACGGCGTGCTGCCGCACGAGTCGACGCTCGGCGCCGACTACGACGCCACCCGCAACACCGTGCGCCAGGCCCTGGACCTGCTGCGCTCCGAACGGCTGGTGGAACGCGTGCCGGGGCTGGGCACGGTGGTCGTCGCGGAGAAGTACGCGCACGGGCTCGACCGGCTGCAGGGCCTGGCCGAGACGCTGCACGAGCACGGCCGCGTCACCAACGAGATCCGCACCGCGGGGCCCGTCGCCGCCCCCGCCTGCGTCGCCGAGCGCCTCGGCGAGCCAGAGGGCGGCGAGGTGCTGTACGTGGAGCGGTTGCGCCGCCTCGGCGGGCTGCCGCTCTCCCTGGACCTGACGTACCTGCCCATGGACATCGGCGTCCGGCTCCTCGGCGCCGACCTGGAGAACACCGACATCTTCCGGCTGCTGGAGGAGCTGACCGGGCAGCCGCTGGGCACCGCGGAGATCACTCTGGAGGCCGTCACCGCCGACGCGCACTCCGCCGCCGTGCTCCAGGCGCCGCGCGGCGCCGCGCTGCTGATGCTGGAGCGGCTCACCCATCTGTCCGACGGCCGCCCGGTGGACCTGGAGTTCGTCCGCTTCCGCGGTGACCGGATCACCATGCGCGGGCTGCTGCACCGCTGTCGCTGACCACCCGCCTCCGCCCTGTCGCGCCGTACCCCTGCATCCGTACAGCCTGTATGCCCTGTACATCGCATACATCTCATACGTTCTGTGCTTTCCGTACCTCCTGTTCATCCCGTACCTCCCGTACCTCCCGTACCTCCCGTACCTCCCGTACCTCCCGAACCCACGCCCACACGCGAAGGAGCCCGGCATGGCGCTGGTGCCCCAGCGGGCCGACGTGCCCGTGACCATCGACGAGTCCAAGTGCATCGACGGCTGCACCCTGTGCGTCGACATGTGCCCGCTGGACTCGCTCGCCATCGACCCCGACAGCAGCAAGGCGTACATGCACGTCGACGAGTGCTGGTACTGCGGCCCGTGCGCCGCGCGCTGTCCCACCGGCGCGGTCACGGTCAACATGCCCTACCTCCTGCGCTGAAGAGGCCCCTCATGCCACCACGCACACCCCTGCCCCTCGCCGCCGCCCTGCTGCTCCCGCTCGCCCTCGCCGGCTGCGGCAGCAGCTCCGCGAGCGACGGCGACCACGTCACCGTCACCGTCGGCTACCAGTCCAAGACCATCAACACCGTCACCGCGGGCACCCTGCTGCGCTCCCTCGGCTACTTCGAGCGCGAACTGAAGGCCCTCGGCAAGCGTGACGGGCGCACGTACGAGGTGAAGTGGCAGGACTACGCCACCGGCGCGCCCATCACCGCCCAGATGACCGCGGGCAAGGTCGACATCGGCTCCATGGGCGACTTCCCGCTGCTCATCAACGCCTACCGCGGCGCCCAGCTCGACGCCCCCACCGAACTCGTCTCCGTCACCGGCTACAACATGCGCGGCGGTCTCAACACCGTCGTCGTAGCGCCCCGTTCCGGCCTCGGCTCCCTCGCCGACCTGAAGGGCAGGAAGGTCTCCACCAGCGAGGGCTCGGCCGCCGACGGGACCCTCGTACGCGCCCTGGAACGCGAGGGGCTCGACCCCGCCGAGGACATCAGCAAGCTCAACCAGCAGCCCGCCGTAGGCGCCTCCGCACTCGAAGGCGGCAGCGTCGACGCGCTGTCGCAGTTCGTCGCCTGGCCCGGACTGCTCGCCTTCCAGGACCGGGCGCGGGCGCTCTACGACGGCGGCCGGCTGGACCTGCCGACCTTCCACGGCGTGGTGGTGCGCGCCTCGTTCGCCGACGACCGGCCCGCCGTGCTGCGTGCCTTCCTCAGGGCGCAGACCGACGCCGGGCGCTATCTGGACGACAAGCCGCTCGACGCCTCCCTGAAGGTCGCCGACGCCACCGGGCTGCCGCCCGAGGTCGTGCACCTCTACAACGGCCCCCACGGCACCGCCACCTTCGACCCCACCCTCAAGCCGGCGCTGATCGAGGCGTTCCGCGACGATGTGAAGCTGATGCAGGACGCGGAGCTGATCGGCGAGGTCGACGTGGACGACTTCGTCGACGACACCCATATCCGCAAGGCGTACGGCGGCGGCTACGACCGGCAACTGGCCAAGGCCGCCGGGGTGGTGCGCACCAGCGAGGTGTGGCTCGACGGCGAGGAGCGCACCCACTCCTTCCCCGGCCCCGCGAAGGCGCTGGCGTTCGCGGCGGAGCACGAGGGCGGGGTGCGGGCGGTGTTCGTGCCGGACGCCTCGACCGGCACCCGCTGGTTCGCCGACCGCGCCGCATGGGTGCGCGACGGTACGGACCTGCACCCCTTCGTCGCCGCCGAGTCCGCCCGCGACTGGGCGGCGGACCACGCGGGCGCCGAGGTCGTCGACTACCGGGCCGCGTCGGCCACCGCGCGCAAGCAGGCCGGGGAGGCGGGGCGATGAGGCGGATCTGGGCCTCCCGGCTGCTGCGGACCTCCTCGCTCGCCGCCGCCCTCGGCCTGTGGCAGTTGCTCACCGCGCTCGACGTCAACCTGTGGCTGCGCTTCGCGCAGTTCCCCACCGTCCTCGACGTCGCCGGCCGCTTCCGCGACCGGCTCGCAGGCGGCGACTACTGGCAGGACCTCGCCGACAGCCTGACCCGGATCCTCACCGGCTTCGCGCTCGCCGCGGTCCTCGGCGTCGCGGTCGGCGTGGCGCTCGCCCGCTCCCGGGTGGCGTCCGACGTGATCCGCCCGGTGCTGGAGGTGATCCGGCCCATCCCGGCGATCGCGCTGGTACCGGTCGCCATCCTGCTCTTCCCCACCAACGAGCAGGGCATCGTCGCCATCACCTTCGCCGCCGCGTTCTTTCCCGTCACCGTCGCCACCCGGCACGCCGTGCGGGCGCTGGCCCCCGTGTGGGAGGAGGCCGTGCTGACGATGGGCGGCAGCCGGTGGCGGGTGCTGTGGTCCGTGGTGCTGCCGGGGGCGCTGCCGGGAGTCTTCGGCGGCCTCTCCGTCGGCATCGGGGTGGCGTGGATCTGCGTCATCGCCGCCGAGATGATCTCCGGCGAGTACGGCGTCGGCTACCGGACCTGGCAGGACTACACGCTCCTCGACTACCCCGGCGTGCTCGTCGGAATGATCACCATCGGGGTGCTCGGCTGGGCCACCTCGGCGGCGGTCGAGGTGCTGGGCCGCCGGCTGACCGGCTGGCTGCCGCGTACCGAACACGACGACCGCGGCCACGCGACCAAGGGGGTACGGGCGTGAGCGAGACCGTGCAGGACACCGCCGCGCCCGTACACGCGGGCGGCACGGATGCGAGGGCGCAGCCCGCCGCGGGCGTACGGCTGGAGGTGCGCGGCGCCACCCTCGGCCGGCCCGGCGCACCGGCGCTGCACGATGTGACGCTCGCCGCCGCGCCCGGCGAACTCCTCGCCGTCGTCGGCCCGTCCGGCTGCGGCAAGTCCACGCTCCTGCGTACGCTCGCCGGCCTGCTGCCGCCGCTGGCCGGCGAGGTGCTGCAGGACGCCCGGCCGGTCACCCGGCCGGGCGCGGACCGGGCCCTGGTCTTCCAGGACGACGCCCTGCTGCCCTGGCGCACCCTGCGCCGCAACGTCGAACTGCCCCTGGCCGTACGGAAGGAGCCGCGCGCCGCGCGGCAGGCCGCCGCCCGGCTGTGGCTGGAGCGGGTGGGCCTCGGTGACCGGGGCGGATCCCTGCCGCACCGGGTCTCCGGAGGCCAGCGCCAGCGCGCGCAACTCGCCCGGGCGCTGGCGGGACGGCCACGGGCGGTGCTGATGGACGAGCCGTTCGGTGCGCTCGACGCGCAGACCCGGGCGGGCATGCAGAACCTGCTCGTCGAGGTGCTGGGCAGCACCGGGGCCACCGTCGTCTTCGTCACCCACGACGTGGACGAGGCCCTGTTCCTGGGCGACCGGGTGGCGCGGCTCGGCGGGCCCGGCGGGCTCGCCGTGCACGACGTGCCCCGGCCTCGCGAGCGCGCCGCCCGCGAGGACCCGGCGACCGTCGCCCTGCGCCGTCGCCTCCTCGCCGCCGATCCCCTCGACTCCGGCGGCTCCCGCGACCCCGCGACCCCCGATCCCGTCGTGCCGGCGCCGGCCGGCGACCTGGAGACACCGTGACCGCCCCCGCCCCCGCCCCCGCCGTCCCCGACCTTCGCGACGCCGACGAACTCACCTGCGGCGTCCTCGTCGTCGGCGGCGGCACCGCCGGCACCATGGCCGCACTCACCGCCGCGGAACGCGGCGCCGACGTGCTGCTGCTGGAGAAGGCCCACGTGCGCCACTCCGGCGCGCTCGCCATGGGCATGGACGGCGTCAACAACGCCGTCATCCCCGGCCGCACCGAACCCGACGACTACGTCGCCGAGATCACCCGCGCCAACGACGGCGTCGTGGACCAGGCGGCCGTCCGCCAGACCGCCACCCGCGGCTACGACATGGTCCGCCGGCTGGAGTCGTACGGCGTGAAGTTCGAGAAGGACGAGCAGGGCCGCTACGCGGTTCGCCAGGTGCACCGCTCCGGGTCGTACGTGCTGCCCATGCCCGAGGGCAAGGACGTCAAGAAGGTCCTCTACCGGCGGCTGCGACGGCGCGAGATGCGCGAGCGGATCCGCATCGAGAACCGGGTGATGCCCGTCCGCGTGCTCACCTCCGGGGGCCGGGCGGTGGGCGCGGCCGGGTTCGACACCCGCACCGGCCGGTTCACCGTCGTCCGCGCCGGCGCGGTGATCCTCGCCACCGGCGCGGCCGGCCGGCTCGGGCTGCCCGCCAGCGGGTACCTCTACGGCACGTACGAGAACCCCACCAACGCCGGCGACGGCCACGCCATGGCGTACCACGCGGGCGCCGCGCTCACCGGCATCGAGTGCTTCCAGATCAACCCGCTCATCAAGGACTACAACGGCCCCGCCTGCGCCTACGTGGCCAACCCCTTCGGCGGCTACCAGGTCAACCGGCTCGGCGAGCGGTTCGTCGACTCCGACTACTGGTCGGGCCAGATGATGGCCGAGTTCGCCGCCGAGGTCGCCTCGGCCCGCGGGCCGGTGTACCTGAAGGTCAGCCATCTGCCCGAGGAGACGGTGAGCGCACTGGAGTCGATCCTGCACACCACGGAACGGCCCACCCGCGGCACGTTCCACGCCGGCCGCGGCCACGACTACCGCACCCACGACGTGGAGATGCACATCTCCGAGATCGGGCTGTGCGGCGGGCACTCGGCCTCCGGCGTACGCGTCGACGCCCACGCCCGGACCACCGTCCCCGGTCTCTACGCCGCCGGCGACCTGGCCTGCGTCCCGCACAACTACATGATCGGTGCCTTCGTCTTCGGCGACCTCGCCGGCGCGGACGCCGCCGGTGCCGGGGCGTACACCGGCGAACTGCCCGCCGACCAGGTCGCGGAAGCGCACGAACTGGTCTACCGGCCGCTGCGCAACGCCGGCGGTCCGCCGCAGCAGCAGGTGGAGTACAAGCTGCGGCGCTTCGTCAACGACTACGTCGCGCCGCCCAAGAGCGCCGCGCGGCTGTCGCTGGCGCTGGAGAGCTTCGAGCGGATGCGTGCGGAGATCGCCGCGATGGGCGCGCGGACACCGCACGAGCTGATGCGGTGCGCCGAGGTCACGTTCATCCGCGACTGCGCCGAGATGGCCGCGCGCGCCTCGCTGGCCCGCACGGAGTCCCGCTGGGGCCTGTACCACGAGCGCACCGACCACCCCGAGCGCGACGACGAGCGCTGGCTGCACCACCTGGACCTGCGCAAGTCGCCCTCCGGCGCGATGGAGTTCACCGCCCGCCCGGTGGAGCCGTACCTGGTGCCGGTGGCCGGGTACGAGCCGCGCGGCGGCCCCGAGCGGCACCTCGGCGAGGTGCGCGGCGAGACCGTCGCGCGGGCGGGCGGCGGGGACGCACCGGTGCCCGTGCCGGCGACGCGCCGGGAGCCCGACGCGGCCGGCGCGTCCACGGGAAGTCCGCGCATCCTCGGCGTCCTGGCGCTCGCCGAGGAGCAGTTCGCGCTCGACGAGCTGCGGCCCTACCTCGCCGACCCGGACGCCGCGGTCCGCCGCGCCGCCGTCGGCGTACTCACCGAGGCCGCGCCGCCCGGCGCGGGCCCCGCCCTCGCCGCGGCGCTCGCCGACGACGACCCGGGCGTACGGGCAGAGGCCGCCGCGGCCCTGCGCGAGCTGGTGGAGGTGCTGCCCGCGGACGAGGCCGTGCGCGCCGCGCTGCTGCCGGCGCTCGGGCTCCCCGACGCCGGGGCGCGGGCCGCGGCGCTGGAGGTGCTGCGCGCGCTGGGGCTCGGCGGAGAGGCGGAGTTCGCGCCCGCGCTGGCCGACCCCGAGCCGGCCGTGCGGCTCCAGGCGGTGCGCGCCCTGGCCACCGCCGGGGCCGCCGGGGCGCTGGCCCGCGCCGCCGCGGACCCGGCGCGCGAGGTCCGGGTCGCCGCCGCGCACGCGCTGGGCACCGTGGCCGGCGCGGCGGCTCTCGCGCCGCTGCTGCGCGACGACGATGTGCTGGTACGGGCCGGGGCGCTGACGGCGCTGGCCGCCGCGGACTGCCCGCCGCCGTACGCCGAGGCCGCCGCGTCCGCGCTCGGCGACGCGGCGTGGGAGGTCCGCAAGGGCGCCGCGACCGCCCTCGGCGCCGCCGCCTCCGCGGTGGCCGTACCGGCCCTGACCCGCGCGCTGGCCGACCCGCACGCCGATGTCCGCCGGGCTGCCGTCCTCGCCCTGCTGGAGCACCGGGCGACCGACGCCTCGGTCCCCACCGCGCTCGCCACCGTCGCCGCCGACCCGGACCCCGACGTCCGCGCCTACGCCCACCGCGCTCTGCCCCCCGGCTGACGCCGCGCGCCCGTGCCGGTAGGGTCGTCGGCCCCCGGGGTAGGAGCACGCACGGGAGCGCCCCGGCCGGGCGGGAGCGGAGGGGAGGGGGCGGCATGCCGACGTGGCTGATCGTCGTGACCGTCATCGGGGGGATCATCGCCGCGCTGAACCTGGCTGCCTTCGCCCTCGACCGGCGGGACCGCCGGACGGAGGAGGCGTGGAAACGGTCGCTCCCCCCGTCCGTCCGGCGCCGCATGGAGCCGGGACACCCCCGGGGCAGGGAGGCCGACACCCCGCCCTGGGAGCAGCGCCGCCGGGAGGCCGACCCCGAGTACCGGACCCGGGTGCTGGTGGAGGAGTTGTGCGGGATCGGCCGCGGGCGTGGCTTCCTCTCCCGCTCCGGAAGGGACAGGCGCACCCGGGAGATCGGCGCAGAACTGCACGAGATGGGCGGCATCCGGAAGATGCGCGAGGCACACGACGAGGTACGGGCCGAGCTGGGCCGCGGACCCGACCGTGAGCTGGAAATGGCGTGGGACGGGATAGGGGGCTGGCTGGGCTGACCGGCTCCGGCCGCCCGCGTACGGAACGTGGCGTTCCGGCGGTCAACGCCCATGTTGCAAAAGGAACTCGACCGGGAACGTGCCGAACGTACGCGCGGAAGGCATGTCTATGATCAGGCATCAGTCAGTCCGGCACCCCCGTCAGCCCGACCGGCCCCCGGCCGCCCGATCGTCACTGGATCTCATATGTCTCTGCACCACGTGCGTAGAAAGGCGGTCCCCCTCGCCGCCGCCGTAGCAATGCTGTCCGTGCTGGCCGCCTGCGGCGACGGCGACGACGACGGCGGCGATGACGGCAAGAGCAGCGCGTCGCCGGCCGCCGGGGCCGGCGGGGCCACGGACCTGAGCAAGGAGTGCCCGGAGACCCTCGTGGTCCAGACGGCGTGGTGGCCGGACATCACCTCCGCCGGCGCCATGTACCAGCTCCTCGGCGACGACATGGACGTCGACGCCAACGCCAAGACGGTCACCGCCCCGCTCGTCGCGTCCGGCGGCAAGGACACCGGCGTGAAGCTGGAACTGCGCTCGGGCGGGCCGGCGATCGGCTTCAACCCGACGTCCAGCCAGATGTACACGGACGACGGCATCCACCTCGGCATCCCCCAGGGCTTCGACGAGGCGATCCAGAACTCCGACAAGCAGCCCACCCTCGCGGTGATGTCGCTGCTGGCGAAGAACCCGCAGGTCATCATGTGGGACCCGGAGAAGCACCCGGACGTCAAGACGATCGAGGACATCGGCAAAACGGACACGACCGTCGTCTACGTCCCGACCCCCTATATGGACTACCTGACCAGCAAGGGGATCCTGAAGAAAGACCAGGTCGACAGCTCCGGCGACGGCTCGCCGGCGCGTTTCGTCGCCGCCGGCGGCGACATCGCGACCTCCGGGTACGCCACCGAGGATCCGTACATCTACGAGGAGGAGCTGCCCGACTGGGGCAAGCCCGTCGAATCGCAGCTCGCCTACGAGTACTACCCGAACCCCGGCCCCTCGCCGGTGATCCGCCCGGCGGACAAGGCCGAGCTGGCGCCGTGCCTGAAGAAGCTGGTGCCCGTCATCCAGCAGGGCGCGGTCGACCTGATGGAGAACCCGGACCCGGTGATCGACAAGGTCATCGAGCTGCGCGACGCCTTCAAGGCCGACCAGCCGTTCTCCCAGGGCGTGGGCAGGTACTCGGTCGAGCAGATGCAGGCGCTCGACCTCGTCGCCGAGCCCGGCAAGCCGGTGGGCGAGTTCGACACCGGGAAGGTGCAGGAACTGATCGACATCGCCGGACCGGTCTTCGCATCGCAGAAGAAGCCGATCAAGGACGGGCTGACGCCCGAGGATCTGATCACCAACGAGTTCATCGACACCTCGATCACGCTCGGGGGCGAGTGAGGCCGATGGCCGCGGGTACGGAGGCAGACATGACGGTGGACGAGGGCCCTGCCGGACGCGAGGGGAGAATGCCGCTGCCGGACGCGCGCAAGCCCCATCCCTCGCGTTTCTGGGACTACGTGCTGGGCGGCCGTGACAACGTTCACGCCGACCGCGACCTGCTGGAGGAGGCCGAGCAGATCATGCCCGACCTCAAGGTCCTCACGCGGGAGCAGCGCCTTTTCGTCGACCGCACCGTCGAGTACTGGGTCGGTGAGGCCGGCGTCCGGCAGATCCTCGACATCGGCGGCGGCATGCCGACGGACATCTACGACAACGTCCACGAGGTCGCCCACCGCATCGCCCCCGACACCCGGGTCGTGTACGTCGACAAGAACCCCGTCGCCGTCGCGCACATGGCGGCGCTGCAGGCCGACGGCGAGTACACCGTGGCCCTCGAAGGCGACCTGCGCGACCCCGACACCATCCTGTTCCACGAAGTCGTCAGGTCCACCCTGGACTTCACCATGCCCGTGGCCGTCCTGCTCTCGGGGATCCTGCACTTCATCACCGACGAGGAGGACCCGGCCGCCCTCGTGGCCCGGATCCACGAGGCGGTGGTGCCGGGCAGCTATCTGGCGGTCAACCACATCTCGTCCGAGATCGACCCCCGGGTGCCGGACGTCATCGCGATGTTCCGCCGGTCCAGCGACCCGCTGGTCGACCGGGGGCGGGCGGACCTGGAGCGGATCCTCGACGGCTGGACGCCGGTCGAGCCGGGCCTGGTCCCGGTCAGCCGGTGGCGTCCCGCGGGTGAGGTGCGGCAGGCGTGCGACGCCTACGGGGCGGTCCTGCGCAAGACGTGAGGCGATCCGTGCCGCACGGCACGGATCCCCACGGCCGTCGCCGGGACTCTCCGGCGGCGGCCGTTCCATGCGCCCGCTCCGCCGCCACCGCCGGAATTGCGCCGTCCGGAAATCGACGCCCGGAGCCCTCCGAGGGGATCCTCCCCCCCACCGCGGCCCGGAGCCGCCGTCTGCCGGGTCATCGACCCGGTCCGCTCCCGCCCGGACCGGCAGAAGACGGACCGCGTCACCGAACGGAAGCTCCGGCGTGCCCGCCTGCGCCCTCCGCGGGTCGCCGCACGTCGCCGCGCAGGGCGCCGGGGAGCGGGTGGGGGGCCAACCGCGGCGTGGGGCCCGGGCCCGCGTCCTCCACCGGCTCCGGGCCGGCCGCAGGGGCGTGTCGGGGAACGCGTGAGCCCCGCCCGGCGGGTGGCCGGGCGGGGCGACGTGCTGTGTCGCGTGTGCTGTGCGGGTCTAGAAGACGCTGACGCCGTAGGCGTTCAGGGCCTCCACGACCGGCTGGTAGAACGTCGTGCCACCGGAGGAGCAGTTGCCGCTGCCGCCGGAGGTCAGGCCGAGGGCCGTGCTGCCGGCGAAGAGCGGGCCGCCGCTGTCGCCGGGCTCGGCGCAGACGTTCGTCTGGATCATGCCGTACACGATGTCACCGCCGCCGTAGTTGACGGTGGCGTTCAGGCCCGTGACGGACCCGCCGTACACACCGGTGGTGCTGCCGCTGCGCCGGACGGACTGGCCGACCGAGGGGTTGGCGGCGTTGGTGATGTCCTGGTAGCTGCCGTTGTACAGGTACACCCGGCCGTCCGCGGCTGCGGGGTTGGAGTGCCGGATGATGCCGTAGTCGTTCGTCGGGAAGCTGGTGCCGGCCCTGGTGCCGATCGACCACGAGCTGCCGATGTTGGTGCAGTGACCGGCGGTCAGGGCGTACTTGGTGCCGTCGCTGCTCTGGACGTTGAAGCCGAGCGAGCAGCGGGCGCCGCCGGTGGTGATGGCTTCGCCGCCGGCGATGTACTTGGTGAACTTGCCTTCGGTGCGGTTGATGTCGACGGCTCCGGCGTGCTCGCCGGCCGCCTCGGTGATCTTGGCCACCTCGGCCTTCGAGACGGTGCTGTCGACGGTGACCACGACGGTGTCGCTGGCCCGGTCGACGTACCAGGCGGTGCCCGCGACGTCCGCTTCACCGACCGCCTGGTCGACGGCCCGGAGTTCTGCCGCGCTGAACGAGGGTGAGGCTTCCTGTGCGTTCGCACCCGCGGGCAGCGCGAGCGCTGCCACGGCGGCGAGGCCGGCGGTCGCGGTGATGAACCGCAGTCTGCCGCGGGAAGCCTCGGTGGGGGTGGTGCGAGAGATCTTCACAGATGTCTCCTCCGGTTTGGGGGAACCCGGGACTCGAGGTGACGAGCCCGTGAGACACCGTCAGCGGCCCGGCTTTTGCCGTGCCCCTGACACGTCGTAGGGGAGTCTTGGGCACCCGGCGGCGAAGCGCAAGACCGCCCCCCGCCGAGGTCCACCCCGTGCGCCCCGCCGGCGGGCCCGCGCCCCACCCGTACGCTCCCGTCGCTCCGGCGCGCGACGCCCGCCGCCGCGCGCGTCGAAACACCCCGGATGCCGTCCGGCGGTCGACCGGGACGGCGGTTTTCGGCCTGCACTTCACGGGGGTGCACATTCTCGCCGCAACACCGCCCCGATGTAGCGCACAGACGGCCGGAAACAGAATGGCAATACCTTGCCAGGCGTCCGCGCCAGGCCCCTGCGTCATGTTGAGCGGACCCCGCGGACGGATATGGTGCTGGAGCAAGTTCGGATCTGCACCTTCCACCGTGGCTGCATCTCGGTGTGGCACTTCCGCATCCCGAGTGCGCGGCCGGTGCACTGTTTGCCCGTGGCGCGTCGAGGCGGGCCCGGAATTCCGTCCGGATCCGCCGAGCCGCGCGAGAAACTTTCAATTCACCGACTACGACTCCGTGGAACCGGCTGGAATCGAAAGCGTCTTCGATGCCCGGGTCCCCGGCGGCTGTTGACCGTATTCAGGACGATGCCGTCCGTACGGTCCCCGACCTCCCACCCGCCACCCGAGTAAAGGGAAGCGAGACCACTCATGCCGAGCGACAAAGAGGTACGTGACCACAACCGCGCCATCGTCGACAAGTACATGCACTGCCGCGGCAAGGACCGGCTGGAGCGGCACCTGCTCTTCACCGAGGACGGCACCGGAGGCCTGTGGACCACCGAAACCGGCGAGCCCATCGTGATCAACGGCCGCGATGCCCTCGGCAAGCACGCCGTCTGGTCGCTGCAGTGTTTCCCCGACTGGGCCTGGATCAACATCGAGATTTTCGACACCCAGGACCCCAACCGCTTCTGGGTGGAGTGCGACGGAGAAGGAAAGATCCTCTTTCCCGGCTACGAACCCGGCCACTACCGCAACCACTTCCTGCACTCCTTCCTCTTCGAGGACGGCAAGATCAAGCAGCAGCGTGAGTTCATGAATCCGTGCCAGCAGTTCCGCGCGCTGGGCATCGAGGTGCCCTCGGTGCGCCGCGAAGGCATCCCGACCTGACCGCTGCCGCCCACCGTCCGCGAACCTCGTCACGCACCCCGCAGGGGGACAACGTGCCCAGCTCAGTGCAGGACTTATACGCACGACCCGCGCTTCAGCAACCCGTGTGGGAGGACGCCGCCCAGGTGCGGCGGGTTCGCGAGGCCCTCGGCGCCGCGCCGCCGCTCGTCACCGACGACGACGCGGCGCGGCTGCGGCACGCCCTCGCCGACGTCGCCGCGGGACGCGCCCACCTCATTCAGGCGGGCGACTGCGCCGAAGACCCGGCGGAATCCACTCCGTACCACGTGCGGCGCAAGAGCGCGCTCCTCGACGCGCTCGCCGCCACCGCGGCCGAGATCGCCGGCCGCCCCGCCCTGCGCATCGGCCGGATCGCCGGGCAGTTCGCCAAACCGCGGTCCAAGCCCGTCGAGCAGATCGGCGACACCACCCTGCCCGTCTACCGCGGGCACATGGTCAACGCCCCCGAGCCCGACGCGCGGGCCCGTCGTCCCGATCCGGCGCGCATCCTCACCTGCTTCCGCGCCGCCCAGGACGTCGTGCGGGTACTCGACACCGTCAACGCCGGCCGTCCCGACGCCGAACGGGTCTGGATCAGCCACGAGGCCCTGCTCCTCGACTACGAAAGACCGATGCTGCGGCGCACCGCCACCGGCGGGCGCTACCTCGCCACCGCGCACCTGCCGTGGATCGGCGAGCGGACCCGCCGGCCCGACGGGGCCCACGCCGACCTCCTGGCCGGCGTCGCCAACCCCGTGGCGTGCAAGATCGGCTCCGGCACCACCGCCGGAGACATCACCGAACTCGCCGCCCGCCTCGACCCGGCACGCAGCCCGGGCCGCCTGGTGTTCATCGCCCGTATGGGCGCCGGCTTCGTCACCAGCCGGCTGCCCGCCCTCGTCCGGGCCGTGCGGACCGCGGGACACCCCGCGGTGTGGATCTGCGACCCCATGCACGGCAACACCATCACCGGACCCGACGGGCAGAAGACCCGTCTCATGGGCACCATGCTCGCCGAGATACGCGGCTTCTGCGACGTCCTCGGCGCCACCGGCGGCACGAACGGCGGACTCCACCTGGAAACCACCCCGGACCAGGTCACCGAGTGCGCCGCGGACATGGCCGCCGTCGGCACCGCCGGCCGGCGCACGACCTTCTGCGACCCCCGGCTCAACCCCGGCCAGGCCCACCGGCTCGTCGCCGCGTGGGCCCGAGCCCGCTGACGGGGATCCGGGCCCCCGCGGCGCGACCCGGTCCGGCCACCGGCCCGCGCACCTCACCGCACCCTGAAAGGAGCACCACCGTGGTCGGCATACCCGCCATCGAACCGTACGAGCTGCCGACGGCAGAGACCCTGCCGGCCAACCTGGCGGCGTGGACCCCGGACCCCGCCCGCGCCGTGCTCGTCGTGCACGACATGCAGCGCTTCTTCCTGCGCCCCGTGCCCGAGACGGTACGTTCCCAGCTCGTCCACAACGCGGCGCTGCTCCGCAAACGCGCCGCCGAACTCGGCGTACCCGTGGCCTACTCGGCGCAGCCGGGCGGCATGACGCCCGAGGAACGCGGCCTGCTCGTCGACTTCTGGGGGCCCGGCATGCGCACCGCCGCGGAGGACCGCGAAGTCGTCCCCGAGCTCGCCCCGGCCGAGGGCGACTGGCTGCTGACCAAGTGGCGCTACAGCGCCTTCTTCAGATCCGGGCTGCTGGACAGGCTGCGCGCCGAGGGCCGTGACCAGCTCGTGCTGTGCGGCGTCTACGCCCACGTCGGCGTTCTCGCCACCGCCATCGACGCCTTCACCCACGACATCCAGGTGTTCCTCGCGGCCGACGCCGTCGCCGACTTCACCGCGGAGCAGCACCGCATGACCCTCGACTACGTCGCCGGGCGGTGCGGCATGGTCGTCCCGAGCGCGGAGATCTTCGCATGAACACCGCACCCGGCCCCCACCCGGACCCCGCCGGCATCGGCACCGCGCTGCTCGACCGGCTGCTGACCGGGCCCCCGCCCGCGTACGCCCTCCTGCACCGCCCCGAAAGCGGCACGCCCGGCACCGTCGACGTACTCCTCGGCGACGTCTCCCACCCCGGCACCCTCGCCGGCCTCCCCCTGCCCGCCTGCGCCGCCCCGCCCGCGGCGACCGCGCACCGCACGCTCCTCGTCGTGCCCTACCGGCAGCTCACGGAACGCGGCTTCGCCGCCCCCGACGACGGCGCGCCGCTCATCGCGTTGAACGTCACGGAACAGGCCGCCGTCCCCCTCGCCGACACCCTCACCCGGCTCCCCGACACGCCCGCCGCGCTCACCGGCCACCGCTTCGACCTCTCAGACGAGGAGTACGCCGATGTCGTACGGCGCGTCGTGACCGGCGAGATCGGCACCGGCGAAGGTGCGAACTTCGTCATCAAACGCACCCTGCTCGCCGATGTCGGCGGCGATCCCGCACGCGCCGCGCTGACCGTCTTCCGGCGCCTGATCGCCCTGGAGCCCAGCGCCTACTGGACGTTCGCCATCCACGCCGACGGCCGCACCTTCGTCGGCGCCACTCCCGAACGGCACATCTCCGTATACGAGGGCCGCGCCGTGATGAACCCCATCAGCGGCACCTACCGCTACCCCGCCGGCGGCCCCACCCTCGACGGCCTCACGGCCTTCCTGCGCGATCGCAAGGAGACCGACGAGCTGTACATGGTGCTCGACGAGGAACTGAAGATGATGTCCCGCATCTGTCCCGCCGGTGGCAGGGTCACCGGCCCGGCGCTGAAGGAGATGGCGCGGCTCGCCCACACCGAGTACTTCATCGAGGGCCACACCGCCCGCGACGTACGCGACGTGCTGCGCGAAACGCTGTTCGCGCCGACCGTCACCGGAAGCCCCGTGGAGAGCGCCGCCCGCGTCATCGCCCGCCACGAGCCGCACGGCCGCGGCTACTACAGCGGCGTCGCCGCCCTCGTCAGCGACGAACCCACCGGCAGCCGCACCCTGGACTCGGCCATCCTCATCCGCACCGCCGACATCGCCGACGACGGGCGGCTCTCGCTCTCCGTCGGCGCCACCCTCGTACGCCACTCGTCCCCGGAGGGCGAGTCGGCGGAGACCCGGGCGAAGGCCGCCGCACTGCTCGACGCGCTGGGCGCGGACGGCACCGCCGGCCCGGCGGCGGTGCCGCCCATGGACCCCGCCGCGCCGGCCGCCCCCGGCTTCGCCGGCCACCCCGCCATCCGGGACGCGCTACGCGGCCGCAACACCGGCATCGCGGACTTCTGGCTCGCCGCCACGGGCGCCCGCCCGCGGGCCGTTCCCGCGCTGGAGGGCCTGAAGATCCTCGTCGTCGACGCCGAGGACACTTTCACCGCCATGATGGTCCAGCAACTCGAAGCCCTCGGCCCCACCGCGGAAGTGCGCCGCTTCGACGAGCCCTACGACGCCGAGGGCTTCGACCTCGTCGTCATGGGCCCCGGTCCCGGCGACCCCCGCGCCGCCGCCGACCCGAAGATCGCCGCGCTGGACACCGCCGTCGCCGGACTGCTGCGCCGCCGCATGCCGTTCCTGGCCGTCTGCCTCAGCCACCAGGTGCTCAGCCTCCGCCTCGGCCTTGCGCTCGTCCGCCGCGGCCGGCCCAACCAGGGGGTCCAGCGCGCCATCGACCTCTTCGGCCGCAGAGAACACGTCGGCTACTACAACACGTTCGCCGCCGTCAGCCCCGCCGACGACCTCGACGTACCCGGCGTCGGCCGCATCCGCGTCAGCCGCGACGCGGCCACCGGCCAGGTCGACGCGATGCGCGGCCCCCGCTTCGCGTCCTTCCAGTTCCATGCCGAGTCCGTCCTCACCGTCGACGGCCCCCGCCTCATCGGCGACGCGCTCCTCGGCGTGACCGGCAGATGAGAGCCCGTACGCCCACCACACGATCCCCGGAATGAGCGAGGAACACCGACGAACCCGTATCCGCCCGTCAGGAGTGCCGTACATGCCCGAACTCGACTACATGCTGGTGGACGCCTTCTCCCGCAGGCCGCTGCACGGCAATCCCGTCGCCGTCTTCCTCGACGCCAGAGAACTGACACCCGACCTGATGCAGCGCATCGCCCGGGAGATGAACCTCTCCGAGACCACCTTCGTCCTGCCTCCCGGCGAGGGCGGTGACGCCCGCATCCGCATCTTCACCCCCGTCAACGAACTGCCGTTCGCCGGCCATCCGCTCCTCGGCACCGCCGTCGCCCTCGGCGAGACCCGCAAGCAGGACGACCTGCGGCTGGAAACCGCGATGGGCCTCATCCCCGTCCACCTCGGCGACGACGAGGGCGCCGTCAAGGTCGGCATGCGCCAGCCCCACCCCGTGTGGGAGCCCTACGCCGAGGCCGACGAACTCCTCGCGGCCCTCGGCGCCGACACCTCCGTCGCCCCCGTCGAGATCTACCGCAACGGCCCCCGGCACGTCTTCGTCGGCCTTCAGAGCGTCCCCGCGCTCTCCGCGCTACGCCCGGACCACCGCGCGCTGTCCGCCTTCTCCGACATGGCCGCCAACTGCTTCGCCGGCCAGGGCCGGCAGTGGCGGGCCCGGATGTTCTCCCCCGCGTACGGTGTCGTCGAGGACGCGGCCACCGGCTCCGCGGCCGGCCCGCTCGCCATCCACCTCGCGCGGCACGGGCTCGCCGCCTACGGCGAGGAGGTGGAGATCCTCCAGGGCGTCGAGATGGGCCGGCCCTCCCTGATGCTCGCCACCGCGCAGGGCCACGGCGACCGGATCCACTCCGTCCACGTCGGCGGCAACGGCGTCATCGTGGGGCGCGGCACCCTCTTCCTCTAGCCCTCCGGCACCCGGCGGGCAGCCACCGCAGAAAGGCACGAGATGCACACCAGCCGGTTCGAGAGTCTCACCGTCGAAAACGACCCGGACTTCCCCGAGTACGACGACCCGCCCGCCGAGCCGGTGGGTCTCCTGCGGCGCTGGCTGGACCGTGCCGTGGAAGTCGGCGTCCGGGAACCGAAGGCGCTCGCGCTGGCCACCGCCGGCAAGAGTGGCCGGCCCTCGGCGCGCATCGTCCTCGTCAGCGCCGTGGACGAGCGCGGCGTGCTCTTCACCAGCCACGCCACCAGCCGCAAGGGGCGCGAGATCGAAGAGAACAACTGGGCCGCCGGACTGCTCTACTGGCGCGAGACCGGCCAGCAGATCAAACTCTCCGGTCCCGTCGAGCCCGTCCCGGTCACCGAATCCGACGCCCTGTGGCAGGCCCGCCCCGTCCCGCTGCACGCCATGTCGGCGGCCTCCCGGCAGAGTGAGCCGCTCGCCGACCCGGCGGCGCTGCGCGCGGAAGCCGAACGCCTCGGCGCGGACGGCAGGGCGCTCGACCGCCCCGAGCGCTTCTGCGGCTACCGGCTGCAGCCCCATGAGGTCGAGTTCTGGGCCCATCGCCCCGACCGGCTCCACCTGCGCCTGCGCTACGACCGCGAGGGAGACGCCTGGGCCTCCGTCCGCCTCCAGCCGTAGCGCGCACGGCCCCGCGGACGCCACGACCGTCCGCGCCGCTGAACCGGGTCAGGGGGCGGGGAACTTCAGCAGCTCACCCTCGCTGCTCAGCCCGTTGTTGGTGACGTAGATGTCACCGTTCGGCGCGACGTCCAGGCCCATCGCCAGGGTCAGGCGGTCGCCGGTGTCGAGCTGGGTGAGGTCACCCGTCTCCTTGTCGATCCGGGTCAGGACGGCGGTGTACGGGACGGTCGGCACGTTGGGATCCGTGGCGTACGACAGGGCGAGCAGGTCGCCGTCGGGGGTCAGGTCGAGGTCGATGACGCCCGTCATGCCGGTGGCGAGGACGGTGGGCTCGCTGCCGGGCACGTACCGCCAGATGCGGCTGACGCCCGGCCGGATCCCGCTCATGTCGGACATGTAGAAGGTGCCGTCCCGGTCGCGCACGATGCTGGTGGGCACCCCCTCGACCTCACCGGGGGGCACCATCGTGGAAGCCTCGCCCGAGGACGTGGGCAGGAGGTTGTTCGGGAAGACGAACTCGGTCGTGGTCGTGCCGTCGGGACGGACCCGGACCAGGGTGTTGGAGGCGGAGTCGGCGACCAGGTAGTCCTTGCCGTGCATGGCGTAGCGCTGCGGGTTGGAAAGGACGTCGTTGTTGCCGAGCACGGAGTCGGGGTCGTACATGGCCTCGTGCTCGGCCAGGTCGCCCAGAATCCTGCCGCCGGACGTGGCCAGCGTGCCGAGCGGTTCCGCGCCCTCGCCGAGTTCCGCGCGGGTTTCGGGGGTGCCGCTCAGTCCGTAGACCACGTGGTAGGTGCCCCTCCCCGCGGTGCCGACCTGGTTCGCCCCGGCGATCACGCCGGAGCCGTCGTCCCGGATGATCAGCTTGGAGGGCAGACCGGTGACGACGCGCTTCTGCTTGGAGCCGGTGATCCGCAGGATGGAGCCGCTGAAGCCGAGGCACTGGGCGCCCGGCTCCGTGCAGGGCGTGGCCGGGCCGGTGCCGGACTCCGCGATCAGGATCGAGCCGTTGCGCTCGAGCGTGATGTCACGCGGGTTCTGCAGGCCGGTCGCCACGACCTCGGGGACCAGTGCCTCGGACGTGTCCTTGCCGGACGCGTCCTGGGTCGCGGCCTGGCCCGGAATCGCACCGGCCGTGAGGCTGCCCACCACTGCCGCCGCAAGGAAGGCCCCCGCCCAAGACTTGCTTGCTCTTGACATGTCTCTCCTCAACTCGGCACGCCCCCGCAGTCGGGGGCGCTGCAACCGGCGTCACCCTAGACGCACGAAGCGGCACGCGTCCTACGACGGATTGCCGTCTATTTGGGCGGCGTCGGCGCACGCGCAGCGTGCCGCACGCGCTGGTGAGAGGGCGTTGTCGCGGCGACCGGCGGCGTGCGGGGGGCGGCGGCCCCCACCGCGCCGGCGGCTCCGGGATCCGGGCGGTTGCCGCGGTCGAGGTCTCAGCCCTTCGCCGCCTCGATGATCGCGGCGTGCGGCGAGACGTGCAGTACCCGCGCCGGCGCGAGCCCCGCCTTGCGCATCAGCTCCTCGTACTCCGCCTGCGTCCTGCCCTTGCCGTTGAGCACCGTCAGCATCACCATGTCCACGGTCTTGCTCGGGTGCGGCTCGTTCCCCTCCGGCACCAGCGCGTTGACCATGAGCAGGCGCCCGTCGTCCGGCATGGCCTGCCGGCACGTCTCCAGGATCCGCACACACTGATCGTCGGGCCAGCTCGCCAGCACGTGCTTCAGGATGTAGACGTCCCCGCCCCCGGGCACCCCGGAGAAGAAGTCGCCCCCCACCGCGCGCCACCGGCCGGACAGCTCCGGCACGTCCAGCACATGTCCGGCCACCACCGGTTCGAGATCGAGCAGGGTCCCCTCAAGATGCGGGTTGCGCAGCAGAATCGCGCGCAACTGCCCGCCGCGACCGCCGCCCACGTCCACCACCGTGCGCGCGGAACCGAAGTCGTACGCCCCGGCGACCTGGTCGCTCAGCGCCTCCGAGAACGACGCCATGCTCGCGTCGAACCGCCGGCCCAGCTCACGGTTGGCGGACAGGTACTGGTAGAAGGGCATCCCGAACGCGTCCTCGAACGGGTTCGAGCCGGTACGGATCGCGTCGCGCAGCCCGGCCGCCGCCCGCCAGTAGATGTCGTGGCCGCGGACGTCCACGTACGAGCGCATCGACCCCGGCACGTCCTCCCGCAGCAACTCCGCCATGGGGGTCAGCGCGAACCGGCCGTCGTCCTCCTGCCGGAAGACGCCGTTCGCCGCCAGGAAGCGCAACAGCCGTGCCAGATACGGGCCGTTGAGCCCTGCCTCCGCGGCCAGGTCGTCCGCGCTGCGCGGGCCGTCGGCCAGGAGGTCGGCGATCCGCCAGTGCGTGGCCGCGTGCAGCGCGGCGGACCGCAGGTAACCGACCGATAAATCCATCAACTGTTCGGTGAGATCGGTGGATTCGTCCATGCCTATACCCTAGGTCGCACATGCGATGCCGGACAGGACGCCTCCACCGGCAAGATCCTGCTACGGCCCCGCCGGGCGGCCGGGCGTCTCCTCCATGTCGCCCTCCCGGGACGCCGCGAGGGACGCCGCCGCCGGATCCGACTTCCCCGACGCGGAAGCACCGGCGTCGTCGTCCATGCCGAAGGGCTCTCCCCGCCGCTCGGCCGGCGTGGAGGCCCGGACGCGGCGCCGCGCCCGGCTGGCGAGCTGCCGGGCCGCGGCGGGGGAGCGGTCGACGATCGTCGCGATCTCGTCGAACGGCACCGCGAACATGTCGTGCAGGACGAACGCCAGCCGCTCGGCGGGCGTCAGTGTGTCGAGGACGAGCAGCAGCGCCAGCCCGACGGCGTCGGCGATGACCGCCTCCTCCTCCGGATCGCCGGGAGACACCTCGTCCTGCCGATCGCCCCCGGCCGTCGTGTCCAGCGCACTCTCGGGCGGGGACCTGCGGGAGTTCAGCATGTTCAGTGACACCGGTGCGACGGTCGTCGTGACCCAGCCGCTGAGGTTCTCCGCCCTTGCTCTGTCCGAACGGCAGAGCCGGATCCACGCCTCCTGGACGGCGTCGTCGGCCTCCGCGACCGACCCCGGCATCCGGTGGGCCACCGCCCGCAACCGGGGCCGATCCGTCTCGTACCGTTCCGCCGGCCAGTCCTGTTCCTTCGTCAACGCGTCGGTCCTCTCCGCCACCCGTCATCAATCTGACCGGCGGGAACGCGCCGGTGTGACGAGCCGCGAAGAGATCCGGCCGGAGGTCGCCGGCGGGCGCAGAGCGCGGCACCCCGCCACCCCGCCCACACCTCACCGGCGCGGGGCCGTCGGGCTGCCGTGACCCGCTGCGTGAAACGCCCGAAGACATGCGCCGGCTCCGGGAGACCACGGCGACGCGATCACCCTGAACCCCGGGAACGCGGAGCCCGGATGGCCGGAACTCCTCCCTTCCTTCGAGGACTTCTACGGCGAGAACGCCTTGTGCTGGGACGAGGAGGCCGTCTTCTACCGGCTCAGCACGCGCTGGATGACTGTCTTCGCGCCCGATGCCGCCGCGCTGGGCGTCGCGTAGTACCGCCGTCCCCCGGGCGGCGGCGGCACAAGGGCCGAACAGCCTGTTCCGGATGCCCTCCCGGCACGCCCGTCGCGGGCGCTGCGCGCATAACCTCCTGCCGAATCGAGCATGGGGGGTTCACACACATGCGCAACCACATCACCGTCATCGCCATCGCCGCCGCCGGCGGCGCGCTGACGCTGCTCGCCGTCGTTCCGGCCCAGGCCGCCGAGTACAGCTCGCCGCTGAAGGTCCGCGGCATCCAGTACGACGCGCCCGGCCGGGACTCCAACCGATGCTCCGGGGGGAACACCCACAAGGAATACCTCACGATCAAGAACTACTCGTCCAGCCGGACGGTGAACCTCAGAGGCTGGGTCGTCAAGGACGCCGCGGGCAACCGTTTCAGGTTCCGCGCCGACCACCGGCTCCAGCCCGGCGACCACGTGAAGCTGCGCGGCGGCAACGGGCGCGACTCCGACGCAGACAACGTCGTCTACCGCGACAACTGCACCTTCATGTGGAACAACGACAAGGACACGATCTACCTCGTCAAGTCGAGCGGCAGCCGCGCGGACGCGCACAAGTACACCAGGAGCCGCAACGACCGGGACGGAAACGGCTACATCACGTACCACGGCTGAGGAGGGGCGGCTCCGGGCGCCCGCGGCGGGGCCGCGAGCGCCCGGGGCGGGCGCAGGGTTACCCGCGGTGGCCCGTGCCGGAGCCGGGGCCCAAGCCGGTGCCGGGGGAGGGGGCGGACAGTGCCGCGGTGAAGTGGCGTGTGAGGGTCGTCGGGTGGGTGATCGCCGTGCCGACGACGACCGCGTACGCGCCCCGCGCCAGCGCTTCCGCCGCCTCGCCCGGCGTGCCGACCCGGCCCTCCGCGAGTACCGGCACCCGTACGGCCGCCGCCAGCCGCTCGACCAGGGCGAGGTCGGGACCCCCGCCCGGGGCGGGGGAGCGGCCGGTGTAGCCGGAGAGGGTGGTGCCGATCAGATCGGCGCCCAGGTCCGCCGCCCGCAGTCCTTCTTCGTACGTCGAGACGTCGGCCATCACCAGCCTGCCCGCCCGGTGCACCGCTTCGAACGACTCCTCCGCCCCCCTGCCGTCGGGGCGCGGCCGGTCCGTGGCGTCGACGGCGACGACGTCCGCGCCGGTCCCGGCGACCGCCCGGGCGTGCGCGGCCGTGGGTGTGATCACGACGCCCCCCTCCCCGTCCTTCCAGAGCCCGATGAGCGGCGCGTCGGTCGACGCCCGGATCGCCCGCAGATCCGCGAGCCCCTGGGCGCGGATGCCCGCCGCGCCGCCGGCGAGGACGGCCAGCGCCATGCGGCGCATGGTGTCGGGGTCGCGCAGGGGTTCACCCGGGTACGCCTGGCAGGACACCACCAACCGCCTGCGCAGCCGGGCGAGAACAGCCCTGTCCCGTCCGCCGCCGGGTCCTCCGGCCTGTGCCGTCACGCGATCGCCCCCAGTGCCAGCCGCGCGGCGCCCAGCAGCGCCGCGTCGTCCCCGAGCGCGCCCGGGACGACCGGGACGTCCGCCAGCGGCGGCAGCGTCGTCGCGGCGATCGCCGTGCGCAGCGGTCGCCACCACGCGGGGCCGCAGCGGCTCACGCCGCCGGTGACGAGGACGAGTTGGGGATCGATCGCGTTCACGAGTCCCCCCACGGCTTCCCCCAGCGCCACGGCCCCCTCCTCCAGCACCGCCGCCGCCACCGGCTCCCCCGCCGCCGCCCGTTCGGCGACCGCCGCCAGTCCGCCGTCCGCCACAGGGCCGGACGTCGCCGCCTCCCCGGTGCGGCGGCGGTACTCCGCCGCCATCGCCGGGCCCGCCGCCACGCCCTCCGCGTGTCCCGTACCGCCGCACGGGCACGGCCGGCCCGCCGCGGCCGGGACCGGCATGTGGCCCAGGTGGCCCGCCGCGGAGCGGGCGCCCCGGTGGATCCGGCCGGCGAGCACCAGTGAGCCGCCGATCCCGGTGCCGGCGGCGACGAGGAGGACGTGCGTGCGGCCGGCCGCGGCGCCCCGCCAGCTCTCGCCGAGCGCGTGTGCGTGGACGTCGTTGTCGACGGCGACGGGTACGCCGAGGCGGCGGCCCAGTTCGTCGCGGAGCGCGGTGCCCGCCCACCCCGGCAGCGCCGCGGTGGCCGAGAGCACGGTGCCGGCCGCGGCGTCGATCAATCCCGCGCTGCCGGCGCCCGCGGCCGAGTACGGCCCGCCGTCCGTGGCGAGTCGGGCCACGGCCGCCGCCGCGGCGTCGAGGACGGCAGCGGGCCCGGCCGCGGCCGGCGTCGGCGCGGTGTGGCGGTGCAGCAGCCGCCCGTCGTGATCGACCAGGGCGGCGGCGGTCTTCGTACCGCCGATGTCGAGCGCGGCCACGACGGTCATCGCGGCCCGGCTGCGTGTCGGTTGCGGCTGGGCACGCGGCCTCCCGGTACGTACTGCACATCAACGAGCGGAGAAAGAACGGCAGGAGGTCGGATGTCTGACGTCCGATGCCTGATAGCGTGTGACCGTAGCCCGGGGGTCGAAGTGGGTCAAGAGGCGGGAGGACGGGCATGACCGAGGCCCGGGCCGCGGACGCCATGTCGAGCGGGTCTCGCCCGCCCGGGACGGATGCCGGCAGAGCGGGTGTGCCCGGGCAGCCCCGCGCCCTCGCGGGCCGCCCGGGGGGCGTCCGCCCAGGCGAGGGGCGTGCCGGCAGGTCGCCCCTGCGGCTGGAGGTCACCGAGGGCATCAAGCGCTACATCCTGGCGAACAAGCTGCGCCCCGGCGATCCGCTGCCCACCGAGAGCGGCCTGTGCACCGCGCTGGGGGCCAGCCGTTCCAGCGTCCGCGAGGCCGTCAAGACCCTCCACGCCCTCGACATCGTCGACGTGCGGCACGGGCACGGCACGTACGTGGGCCGCCTGGGCCTGTCGGCACTCGTGGAGAGCCTGGCGTTCCGCGGGCTGCTCGGCCAGGAGAGCGACGCGCAGGTGATGGCCGATCTCGTGGACGTGCGCGAGCTGTTCGAGCGCGGCATGGCGGAGCGGATCGTGGCCCGGCTCGACGGCGACCGTCTCGACGCGCTGGACGCGCTGGTGGACACGATGCGCGCGGACGCCGGCGGCGCCGAGGAGGACTTCGTCGAGGCGGACCGCGCCTTCCACGCGCTGCTGGTCGAACCGTTGGGCAACGGGCTGATGGCGCAGCTTTCGATGGCCTTCTGGGACGTGTACGCCATCGTCGCCCCGCAGTTGCGGATGGCCACGGACGAGGACCGGGCGGAGACGGCCGAGGTGCACGCGAGCATCGTGCACGCCGCGCGCCACGGCGACCCGGACGCCTTCGCCCGGGCCGTCGCGGCACACTACGCGCCCGTGCGCCGCCGCCTCGCGGCCGGCCGCGACGGTCACGCACACGGGGGCGGCGGGAACGCGGCGGCCGGCTGACCTCCGGAGCCGCCGTCTCCTCGCCGCGCTCCGGATCAGCGGCCGGCAGCCCTGCCGCGGCGGGACCGTCCGGCTAGCGGCGCTTGAACTTGCGCACCAGCCGCCCCCAGGTTCCCAGCCGCAGCGCCTCGTACCTGGCGAACCGCTCCCGGTCCGCGGGCTCGGCGACGTCGTCGAAGACGGCCCGTGCCTCCTCGCGGAGCACCGGGTCCTCGTGCAGCATCAGCACGAACAGCCTGCCGTCGCGGTGCAGCGCGCGCAGCGCGCCGGTGCGGGCGGGCGGGTACGAGGTGAGCGCGTGCAGGGCGCGCAGCAGCGGCAGGTGCTCCGCCGCCCGGTCGGGGTGGAGCCGCAGGGCCAGCCGCAGCGCGAGGTCCAGCTCGGCGTCGTCGGCCCGCGGCCGGCGGGCGAGTACGGCGGTGACGGCCCGCGCCGCGGACGGGGTGTCCTCGGCCATATGCCGTAACCGGCGCAGGAGTTCACGGTCGTGTCCCGGCGGTCTGCCGTGCGCGGCCAGGGCTATCGCGGCGTGGACGGCCTCGGCCGGGGGCGGCGCCTCCATGCCGGAGCCGGCGAAGTCCCCGCCCCACGAGTCCTGCGTTCCCGCCGGCGGTCCCTCGACCGGTTCGAGCGTGCCGAGCGCCTTCAACTGCCTGATGGCCGCATACCTGTCCGTGGCCGAGCGGCTCATCGCGAGGAAGACGAGCGCGTCCTCGATCTCCTCGTCCGCCGGCCTGCCGGCGCCGTCGCCGGGCAGCTTCTTCATCACGTGCATCAGGCTCACCCGGGCCTGCGGCCCGGACTCGGCGTCGAACCGGGCCCGTACCTGCGCCATCGTGACGCCGCAGTGCTCCAGCGTGCGCAGGACCTCCGGAAAAGCCGTGTCGTCGGGCTCGATGCGCGCGGCGGCGTCGAGCAGCGCGGGCACGGCGCCGTCGAGGTGGGTGCCGCGCAGCGCCACGGCGGCGTAGTGGATGCAGGCCCGGTCGCGAAGTGCGCGCCCGAAGACGGGCGCGGCCCTGTCGTCGCCGATACGGCGCAGGGCTTCCACGAGGCCCTGCTTGAGGTCGTACGGGTCCTGGTAGTGCTCGTCCCGGGGGTCGCGCTGGGGGAGGCTGTCGCTGGAGATGGTGCGGTACCGCTCCAGCTCGAACACCTTGCCCACGCCGTGCTCGTCGACGAGCGCGTCACCCTCCGCGTACCAGGCGTCCCACACCGCCGTGACGGCAGCTACGCGCTCCAGGTGGGCGGCGTGGTCGGCGAGGAGGGCGTCGAGCCGGTCGACGAGCACGGGCACGACCCCGGGCCCGCGCTCCTGTAACGCGATGATCGCCCGTTCCCGGAGGCTCTCCTCGGCGTAGCCGCCGTCCCCGGTCCGCCACAGGGCAAGCTGCTCGATCAGCTCGCCGACGTCGTCCGTCACCGTCTCACCCCTGCGCTACGGTCCGTTTCCGAAGCAAGGACCGTACCGGAACGGGACTGGGACGGGCCCCGAACGGCAGAACCCCTCCGGTCCGGATCCGTGCCACCGCCGGCTCCGCGACGATGCACCCCGGCACGGCGGTGCCGTGCAGCGCGTACACCGCGGCGCCGTCGGCGTACCGGACGGCGGGTCGGTCGGGGTGGTGCAGCCGCACTTCCCCGTTGCGGGGGGCGCCGGTTGAGCCAGAGGTACGAGGGGCGCCGGATGCGCCGGTCCAGCCGGGTACGCAGTGCGGACTGCGGCGACGCCAGCCGGGAGGACACGGGCCAGCCGTCCCCTCGCGGCGGCGCCTCGGCCGCGCGCAGCCGCCGGCGGGCGAAGGCCGGTTGCTCGCGGCGCAGCGTCGCCGTTGCCGCCGCGGGGGAGGGGATCCAGACGAACCGGGGCGGGGGCGCGCCGGCCAGACGGTAGAGCCCGGTGAGGGCGGCTTCGGCCGCCGGCCGGTCCGCGGGGAGGGTGGAAAAGGCGTGCCCCAGCCATTCGCCGCGCAGCGCGACGGCCAGGGACAGGCGTTCGTGGGACGAGGAAAGTGAGCTGTCGAAGCGGGGAGATGCCCCGCGCGCAGTGGTCACCGCGGTCACCGGAGAGAGGCGGTGTGCGCCTTTCCGTCAGTCATGAGGGCCAGCGCGCCGGCGGCGGCGCGGACGCGCAGGGAGATGACGGGGCGTACGGGAGCAGTATGTGGCCCGGCTGCGCCCGCAGCGGTGCGCCGCCCGTGAATCGAGTTGTCCCCGGTGCGGCGGGGAACTAGGTTGCCCGGATGGATCAGTTCGCAGCCTCGTGGGCGGCACTGCGCGCGGCGGTCGCCGACCTGGCCGACGGGGATTTCGCGCAGCCTTCCGGTTGCGCCGGCTGGCTCGTCCGTGACCTCGTCTGCCACCTGGTGATCGACGCGCAGGACGTGCTCATCACCCTCGTCACCCCGGCCGATCGCGAGCCGACGGCCGACGCCGCGGGTTACTGGCACGTGAGCGACGAGCCGCCCACCGGCGCGGATCCCCTGGACGCCCTCACCGTCCGGATGGCGGCGGCGTACGAGGACCCGGCGCTGCTGAAGTTCCACCTCGACGACGTCGGCTCCGCCGCCGGGCGGGCCGCGCGGCTCGCGGACCCGGCGCTGCGGGTGAGCACGCAGGACATGGTCCTCACGACGGGCGACTACCTCGCGGCGTACGTACTGGAGTGGACGCTGCATCATCTCGACCTGACCGCCCGCCTCCCGCACGTCCCCGGCCCGCCCGCGGCGGGCCTGACGGACGCGCGGGCGCTGCTGGAACGGATCGCGGGCGCCGCGTTCCCGGAGTCCTTCACCGACACGGACGCCCTCGTCGTCGCCACGGGCCGCCGCACCCCCACGGAGCCGGAGCGCACGGCTCTCGGCCCCCTGGCCGCGAAGCTCCCCCTCATCCTGGGCTGACGGGAGAAACGAGCGCACGTCCTCCGCGAGCGGCGCGATGTCCCCGGATCCGCTCCTCGACGTACCCCCGGCCGCGGGACCGGAGAGCCGGGCGTACGCGCCCGCCATCACCGAGCCGGCGCTGCGGCCGGGCCCATGGACAGCAACGCGCAGGTGCGCGGGCGGCGGGCGGTGGGGTCCATCGAGGACAGGAGAGCGGGGCCGGGGAGCGCCGGCGCTCTCGCGCGTGGCGGTCAGGACGGCTGGACCTCGTCGAAGAGGGCGAGGGCTCCGGCGGGGTCCGGGCTCACGAGGCGTTCGAGACCGGCCGTCGTGATCTCTGCCCATCTGCCGGCCCGGGCCCACATCTCTTCCTCGAAGTCATGGACGGCCTCGTCCAGGTCTGCGGGGCCGGTGGCGATGGACTCGGCGAGTTCGGCGCCTTCCAGCATCGCAAGGTTCGCGCCCGCCCCCAGCGGGGGCATCAGGTGGGCGGCGTCGCCCAGGAGCGTCACCCCGGGGACGTGGGTCCAGGTGTGGGACACGGGCAGGACGTAGAGGGGACGGTGGAGGAAAGCTGTGCCGTGGCGGAGGAGGTCGGGGACGGGAGCGGCCCAGCCGTCGAACAGAGCCAGCAGGCTCGATCGCACGGCCTCGGCGTCGTCCAGGTCCAGGTCCGTGTGCCAGTCCAGCGGCGCACGGAACTGGGCGTACACCTTGACGTGACCGCCACTGTTGCGCTGGGCGACCAGCGAACGGTTCACGCCGTACACCGCTACGGAACCGTCGCCGATCAGCCGGCCGAGGCCGGGGTGGCGGGTGTCGATGTCCTCCAGGGAGGTCTCGACATACGTGACGCCGGTGTAGTGCGGTCTCACCGACGAGACTGCCGGGCGGACCCGGGACCGGGCGCCGTCCGCGCCGACCACGAGATCGAACGCCTCCTGCCGCCCGTCCGCGAAGTGGACCAGCGTGCCCTCCCGGGGCCCCGGCTCCACCTGCGTCACCTCCCGGCCCCACTGGACGTCGAGAGGGCCGAGCAGCAGGTCACGGAGCTGCCCACGGTCGATTTCGGGATGGGCCCGGTCATCCGGACGGGGTCGGTAGTCGCGCAGGACGGTCCCGTCCGTGTCCAGGATGCGCATGGCCTGCCCCTCGGGACGGGAGAGCGCCTGGAACTCCGCCAGCAGCCCCGCGTTGTCCAGCGCGCGTTGGCCCAGCCCTTCGTGCAGGTCCAGGGTGCCGCCCGGAGGGCGGGCGTCGCGGGCGGGATCGCGTTCGAAGACGGTGACGGGGTGGCCACGGCGGTGCAGGACACGGGCAAAGGTGAGGCCGGCAGGACCGCCTCCGACCACTGCGATGCGGTGTCTCATGGCGATACACCGTATGTCCTCATGACGAGGCAAAGACAATCCGCTGCGCGACCACTTCATCGGAGGCTTCCAGGTCGCGCTGAGTGCGGTGGACATGCTGCGCAAGCAGCTCGCCGCCGAACTCGGCCCGCACGGCGTGCGCGTCGCCGGCCTGAAGACCGGAGGGATCCCCGAGACGATCCCGGCCGGTTTCGAGGGCCGCGAGGAGCTGGTCGCCTCGCTCACGGAGCCGACGATGCCGGGCCGGACGGCGACGTTCGACGACGTCGGCTGCGCCGCCGTGTGCGCCGCCAGCGACCGGGCGGCGGCGGTCACGGCGTCGGAGCTGAACATCACCTGTGGTGCGATCGTGGACTGAACCGTCTCAGGGCCATCGAAAGATGTGCAGACGGGATGTCTTCGGGAGCGCTCCCAGGCTACGCTCCCAAACCCAGGCCGCACCTCGTCATCGGGGAGGGGGCGCGGCGGTTCCCGGGGGAGTCCCATGCGCACACGTTCACATACCAGCTCACGCACCTCCCGTGCCCTCGCGGCCGCGCTGGCGGCCGGCCTTCTCGCCGGCTGCGCGCTGCTCGACGACGGCTCCACGGCGACCGCGCCGAACGGCGCCGGTACGGGGGGCGACGGCGGTCCCGTCACGCTGACCGTCGGGGTCTTCGGGGTCTTCGGGTTCGAGGAGGCCGGACTCTACGACGAGTACGAGAAGCTGTACCCGGACGTCACCATCAAGGAGAAGGCCGCACCCAACAACGAGAAGTACTACCCGGGCCTGCGCAGGGCCCTCGACTCCGGCCGCGGGCTGGCCGACATCCAGGCCGTCGAGGTGGGCAACATCAGCGAGGTCGTCGCCGGCCGCGCCGACCGGCTGATGGACCTCAGCACGGTGACGGGCGTCGACGAGGGGGCGTTCCTGCCCTGGAAGTGGGACCAGGCGACGACCGACGACAACAAGACGGTCGGTCTCGGCACCGACATCGGCCCGATGGCCGTCTGCTACCGCAAGGACCTCTTCCGCGCCGCCGGGCTGCCGACCGACCGCGAGGAGGTCGCCGCGCTGTGGTTCTCCGACTGGGAGAAGTACCTCGGCGTCGGGGAGGACTACATGGCGAACGCCCCCGCGGGCACGGCGTTCGTCGACTCGGCCGCCGGCGTCTACAACGGCTCGATCAGCAGTTTCCCCGTCCGCTACTTCGGCCGCGAGGGCGAGGCCATCTACAAGGACAGCCCCGCCGTCGAGGTCTCCTGGGACCTGGCGATGCGGGCGGCGCAGGGGGAGATGACGGCCAGGCTCAAGCAGTTCACCCCGGCCTGGGACAAGGGGTTCGCCGAGGGCGACTTCGCGACCGTCATCTGCCCGTCCTGGATGCTGGGTTACATCCAGGAGAAGGCCGGTCCACAGGCCGCCGACAAGTGGGACATCGCCACCGCGCCCAAGCCCGCCAACTGGGGCGGCTCGTTCCTCACCGTGCCCGAGGCGGGCGAGCACAAGCAGGAGGCGGCGCGGCTGGCGGCCTGGCTGACCGCGCCCGAGCAGCAGGCCCGGCTCTTCGAGAAGCGGGCGAGTTTCCCCAGTTCGCAGGCGGCGTTCGAGCTGCCGCAGGTCGCCGACGCCACGCATCCGTACTTCAACGACGCGCCGACCGGCGAGATCTTCTCCATCGCCGCCAAGAGCATCCCCACCCTCGAACTCGGCGCGAAGGACCAGCCGATCCAGCAGCAGATCACCGACGCGGGCATCCTGCCGGTCGAGCGGCAGGAACTGACGCCCACGCAGGCGTGGCGGGCGGCGGAGCGGAAGATCGACGAACTGCTGGACCGCTGAGGCCGCCGGGCCGTTCCGCCGCCGGACCGCCGGAGCCGGGACACCTCCCGCACGCACCGGGCACAGGGGGACCGGTGCGTGCGCGTGCGAGGCGGCGGTGCGTCCATGGGGGCGGGCCGGCCCGGTCGATCGGGGAGGCCCGGCGCGCCGGTGCGTGCCGGGCCTCCCCCACCGCGGGCCGGCCGTACCCCCGGACACAGCGGGAGACCTTCGGCAGGCAGGCCCTCAATCTCCGTTCGCGAGCGGCGAGTCGGCGGGGAACGCGCGGCGCAGCCGGCGCACGCCGTCGGCCAGCTGCGCGGTGCCCGCACCGGCGGCGTAGCTCAGCCGCAGGTGCGGCGCCGGCGCCTCGGCGGTGAAGTACGGTGCGCCGGCGGTGACCGCGACGCCGTGACGGAGCGCCGCCGCGGCCACGGCCGACTCGTCGGCGCCGTCCGGCAGTCGCAGCCACAGGTGGTAGCCGCCGAGCGGCGGCCGGTCCGGTACGAGACCGGGCAGCCCGGCGCGGAGCGCGGCCAGTACGGCGGTGCGGCGCTCGCGCAACGCGCCGGCGAGTGCGCGCAGATGGCCCGCCCAGGAGGGGGAGCCGACGAGTTCGAGCGCGGTCTCCTGCAGCGGCCGGGGTACGAAGAGGCTGTCGACGACCTGGACCGCGCGCAGCCGCTCCAGCGCGGGCCCGCGCGCCGACAGCGCACCGACACGCAGGCTGGGCGAGGCGGCCTTGGTCAGCGAGCGGACGTGGACCACCACGCCGTCCGGGTCGTCGGCGGCCAGCGTCGGCGGCAGGGGCGGGGCATCCGCGTGCGCGAGCCGGCGGGCGAAGTCGTCCTCGACGACGAACGCCCCGGCGGCGCGCGCGGTGCCGAGCACCTCCGCGCGCCGCGCGGGCGTCAGCACGGCGCCGGTGGGGTTGTGGAACAGCGGCTGGCAGACGAACACCCGGGCGCGGGTCGCGGCGAACGCCTCGGCCAGCAGATCGGCCCGTACCCCGTCGGCGTCGTGCGGCACCGGCACCGGCCGCAGCCCGGCGGCGCGGGCGATCGCGAGCAGCCCCGGATACGTGGGCGACTCGACCAGCACCGCCGAGCCGGGGGCGGCCAGTGCCCGCAGCGCGGTGGTCAGCCCGCTCTGCCCGCCGGCGGTGACCAGCACGTCCGCGGCGTCCAGCGGCCCGGCGGGGCCGCCGATGTCCCGGGCGAACCAGTCGCGCAGCTCGGGCAGCCCGGCGACCGGCGGCCGGGACCAGGTGCCGGGCCGCCGGCCGGCCCGGGCCAGCGCTCGGGCCAGGGCACGTTCCGGGCGCAGCGAGGCGTGCGGGTAGCCGCCGCTGAGGTCGACGACCTCCGGCGGCGGCGCGGCGAGCGTGGCCAGCACCCCGGCGGCGTCGGCGGCGCGCGGTCCGGTGTCGAGGGCGGCGTGCGGCGGGTCCGCGGTCAGCGCCACCTCCTGCCAGGAGACGTCGCCGAGAGGGCGCGAGGGCCGGCGGGCCGGGGCCTTGAACACCCCGGCGCCCGGCCGGCTGGTCACCAGTCCCTCGGCGGTCAGTGCGGCGATCGCCCGGGAGACCGTCACGGGGCTCACCCGGTACCGTGCGACGAGCGCCCGGCTGGACGGCAGCTTTCCTCCGGCGGAGTAGCGATCCAGCTCGTCGCGCAGGGCGGCGACCAACTGGGCGACACTGCTACTGTCGTTCATGACAGCACAAGATAGCGCTACTCGGCCGGCGGCGATATCGGCCCGCACCGGTACGCTCCTGGCCGCCCTCGCCGTGGCGTCCTTCTCCTTCAGCTTCCCCGCCACCGTCCGCGCCCTGGAGGGACTCGGGCCGTGGACGACGACGGGCGTACGCGGCCTGCTGGCCGGCCTGCTCGCGGGCGGCTGCCTCTTCGCCGCCCGCGTGCCTGTCCCCGCCCGGCGCGACCGGACCGCACTCCTGACCGTCGCCGGCGGCTGCGTCGTCGGCTTCCCGCTCCTGACCACCCTCGCGCTGCAGACCTCCACCACCGCACACTCCGCCGTCGTCATCGGCATGCTGCCGCTGGCCACCGCCGCCTGTTCCGCGGTGCTCACCGGCCGCCGCCCGTCGCGGGCCTTCTGGACCGCCGCCGGCGCCGGCGCCCTCGCGGTGTTCGCCTTCACGCTGAGCCGGAGCCGCGGCCTGCCGGGCACCGCCGATCTCTACCTCTTCGGCGCGCTGCTGCTGTGCGCGGCCGGCTACGCCCAGGGGGGCCGGCTCGCCGCGCGCATGCCCGGCTGGCAGGTCATCGCGTGGGGCTGCGTCGCCGCCCTCCCGGTCTCCGTCCTCGTCACCGCGCTGGCGCTGCCGCACGAGCCGGTGCGGCTCACGGTGCAGTCGGCGACGGGTATGGCGTACCTCGCGGCGGTGGCGCAGTTCGGCGGGTTCGTCGTGTGGTACCGCGGCATGGCCGTCGTCGGAGTGGCGCGGGCCAGCCAGATCCAGCTCGCCCAGCCGCTGCTGACCCTCATCTGGTCGGTGCTTTTCATGGGCGAACACCTCGCTCCGCTCGCTCCGGTGACCGCGGTGATCGTCCTGGCCTGCATCGCCGTCACCCAGCGGGCCCGTACCTGACCGCGGCCGGCGCCGGGCGGTCCCGTACGGCGTACGACAGAACCTGTCCGGACGTGGGCCGACCGCCTGTAGGGTGGCAAAGGGACATCAGAGGTGGAGGGGTGATCGTGGGAGTTTCCCTGGCCAAGGGCGGCAACGTCTCTCTCAGCAAGGAGGCACCGGGCCTGACGGCCGTGACCGTGGGGCTCGGCTGGGATGTGCGCACCACGACCGGTGCGGCGCATGACCTGGACGCCTCCGCGCTCATGTGCGGCGCGTCCGGGAAGGTGCTGTCCGACCAGCACTTCGTGTTCTACAACAACCTCACCAGTCCGGACGGTTCCGTCGAGCACACCGGTGACAATCTCACCGGCGAGGGCGACGGGGACGATGAGTCGATCAACGTGGACCTCAGCCTGGTCCCGCCGCAGGTCGAGAAGATCGTCTTCCCGGTGTCCATTCACGACGCCGATCTGCGCGGGCAGAACTTCGGCCAGGTCAGCAACGCCTTCATCCGGGTCGTCAACCGCAGCGACGGCGTCGAGCTGGTCCGCTTCGACCTGACCGAGGACGCCTCGACGGAGACCGCGATGGTCTTCGGCGAGCTGTACCGGCGGGCCGGGGAGTGGAAGTTCCGTGCCGTCGGCCAGGGTTACGCCTCCGGGCTGCACGGCATCGCCACCGACTACGGCGTCAACGTCGGCTGACCCCGCCCGCCGCGGCGACGGCCGCGGGCACGACGGCCAGCGCGAGGATTCCGCCGCCGACGGTCAGCAGCGGATAGCCGGCGACGGCGACCACCGCGCCCGAAGCCAGGCCGCCGCCGGCGCCCGCGGCCGAGATCGCGACGTCGACCGTGCCCTGGGTACGGGCCCGGGTGGCGGGCGGTACGGCGTCGGTGACCATCGCCGTCCCGCTGACGAGCCCCAGGCTCCAGCCCACCCCCAGCAGCGCGAGAGCCAGCGCGAACACGGCGGTGGACTCGGCGGTGGCGGCGACCATCCCCGCGGCGAGCATGGCCGGCCCCGCGGCCACGGCGACGACGAGCGGCCCGCGGCGGTCCACGAGCCAGCCGGACAGCGGCGCCGGCAGATACATGGCGCCGACATGGACGGCGATGACCAGGCCGGAGGCGGCGGCGCCGTGGCCGTGGTCGTGCATGTGGACCGGGGTCATCGTCATGATCGCGACCATGACGAGCTGGGTGACCACCATGACCAGCGCACCGGGCAGCACGCCGGAACCGGGCCGCTCGCGGGGCGGCTTCGCCCCCGGCTCCGCCGGGCCGGGCGGCGCGGCGGTGTGCTCCGCCTCGCCGAGTTCGCGCGCGAGCAGCAGCGGATCGGGGCGTAGCCACACCGCCAGCACCAGGGCGGCGGCGCCGTACGCGGCGGCCGAGACGAGGAAGAGCCCGGACAGCCGCGGGACGCCGAGCGCGGCGCCCAGATCTCCCGCGGGTACGGCCAGGTTGGGCCCGGCCACCCCGCCCAGCGTGGTGGCGACGAGCACGGTCGACACGGCGCGGGCCCGGTACGCGGGCGCCGCCAGATCGGCGCCCGCGTACCGGGCCAGGAGGTTGGTGGCGGTGCCCGCGCCGTAGACGAATATCGCCGCGAAGAGCAGCGCCGGGTTGCCGGCGACCGCCGCCGCCACGACGCCGGCGCCGCCGACGGCGCCGGTCAGATACCCGGCGGCCAGCCCGGGGCGGCGGCCGTACGCGTCGGAGAGCCGGCCGACGAGGGCCGCCGCCAGCGCCGCCCCGGCGGTGGCGAGCGCGCCGAGCAGCCCGGCCAGGCTGGTGGAGCCGAGCATGTCCTGCCCGAGCAGCGCACCGTTGACCACGCCCGCGGCCAGCCCGACGCCGCTGAGTACCTGGGCGGCGAACAGGACGGTCAGGGCACGGCGTTGGGCAGGGGCCCGCGTGCGTACGGCGGGCCCGGCGGTCGCGGTCGTGGTCACTCGGGCTTCCTTTGATCTCGTGCGCGGAGGGCGGGCGATCGGGCGTACGGCGGCGGCAGGGCGCGCGCCACGGGGCCACGGCCGGAAGAGCCGCCCGTGCGGTCCCGGGGGAGGGCGAGCCCGTCCGGCGGGGTGGTCCCGGCCGGACGGCCCGCGCGCTTCAGTCCTGCAGCCCCCAGTCGAGCCGGTCGCGGATCCCGGCCGCCGCGAAGGCGGCGGCGAGGTGCTCCCGGCCCTCGGTGAAGTGCGACCAGCCCTCGTAGTGGACGGGCACCACCCGGCGGGCGCCGAGGACCCGCGCGGCCTCGGCCGCCTGCGCGCTGTCCAGGACCAGCGGCTCGCCGTCGAAGAGGACGGGGATGCGCGGGCCGCCGGCGAACAGGATCGCGGTGTCCACCGGGCCGAACCGCCCGGCCGTCTCCGCGACCGCCGCCAGGGAGGCGTTGTCACCGCTGACGTAGACGACGGGCAGCCCTTCGCCGGTCAGCACGAACCCGACGACCTCCCCGATCGTCGCTTCCACGACCGCGCGGGGCTTCGGCCCGTGCACGGCGGGCACGGCGGTGACCGTGACCGTGCCGCCGCCGGGCCGGTCCAGCTCGGCCGTCTCCCAGTCGGCCAGCCCGCGGGACCCCGCGCCCAGCCGCCTTCCGCCGCCGGGTGTGGTCAGCGTCAGCGGGACGTCCGCGAGCAGCGCCCGGCCGGACTCGTCGAGGTTGTCGGGGTGTTCGTCGTGGGAGAGCAGGACCACGTCGACACGGCCCAGCTCCGCCCGCGCGGTCGCGGGAGGCGCCGTCTTGGTCAGCGCCCCGCCCGGCAGGTCGTAGACGCGGGGCTGGTCGAAGGTGGGATCGGTCAGGAAGCGCAGACCGCCGTACTCGAAGAGGGCGGTGGGGCCGCCGATGACGCGTACGGGGAACTGCTCGACGGTCGTGCCGGCTCCGGCCATGAAAAAACCTCACGGATGGTTAGGAAATTATCCGTGAGGAACCCTAGTCCTGTCTCACGGATGGTGGCAACCGGTACCATGAGACGTATGTCCGAGAGTCCGACCGGCGACTTCGCCGCCACCCCCGCGCCCGGGGCGGCGGACCACGTCTCGCTCGACTTCGTCAACAGCGCCATGGCGCTGCCCGGAGGGCACTACACCGACCTCCTCGGCACCCCCGCCGGCGTCAACCGCTGGCTGACCGCACACGGACTCGCCCCCGCGGACGCCGGGGTGCGGGAGATGTGCGCGGCGCAGTTGCGCTCCCTGCGCGAGCACCTGCGGGTGCTGTTCGCCGCCCGCGCCGACGGCCTGCCCGCCCTGCCGGCGGCACTGGCCGCCGTCAACGACGCGCTCAGCCGCGCCCCCACCGCCGCGCTGCTGTACTGGGACGAGAAGAACGGCCCGTACCGGGCCGCGCCGTGCCCCACCAACGAGATCCTCGACCGCGCCCTGGCGGTCCTCGCCGCCGACGCCGCCGACCTGCTGACCGGCCCCGACGCCGAGCGCCTCATCCCATGCGGCTCCAGCCCCTGCAACCGCTACCTGCTGCGCCACGGCCGCCGGCACTGGTGCTCGACCCGCTGCGGCGACCGCGCCCGCGCCGCCCGGGCCTACGCCCGGCGCACCCGCCCGAGCGCGGGCTGAGCGCCGCCGCCGAGCGCCTGTTCTAACTGGGCGACGCCCTTGGCGGTCTGGCTCTTGACCGTGCCCACCGAGATCCCGAGGGTGTGCGCGGTCTCGCGCTCGGACAGGTCGAAGGCGTGCCGCAGGACCACGCAGGCGCGCTTGCGGAAGGTCAGGCCGCGCAGCGCCTCGCGCAGGTCGACGACCGCCGGCACGTCCGGGCCGTCCACGCGCTCGTGGCTGTCGGTCCAGTACAGGGCGATGCGGCGGCGCTCGCGCACGGCGCTGCGGATGCGGCTGCGGACGAGGTTGGCGACGACACCGCGGGCGTACGCGGCCGGGTGGTCCGCGGCGCGTACCCGGTCCCAGCGGTGCCAGAGTGCGACCAGCGCGTCGGCCGCCACGTCGTCCGCACCGTCGGCCTCACCGCTCAACGAGTTCGCCAGGCGGGCGAGTTCGGCATAGTGGTGCTCGAAGAACTCCCGGAACTCCGCGGTCTCCGCATCATCACGGCCGGCGCTGGGTATGTCCACGGGTGCCTCTCCTCGCTCTCGCGTGCCTAGGCCCCGTTCATGTGGTGAGCCATCGTTCAAGATGGTGAACGCAATCTAAGGCAGGGCGAGTCCGGCGGCAACCCCCGCGGCCCGCGCCGTCGCCGGGCGGGTGCCGGCGGGGCTCAGGGCTCGTCCGTACGCGACTCCAGCTCGCGCCGGGTCTCCGGGCCGTAGACGCCGCGCTCGTCCTCCTCCAGGCCGTTGAGCGACTGGAAGGTGCGCACGCTCGTGCGTACGCCGTCGTCGTACGCGCCGTCCACCGGCTGCAGCAGGCCGAGCCCGACCTGGCGCAGCCGGTGCTGCAGTTCGGTCACCTCGGGACCCGAGTCGCCGGGGCCGAGCACCGGCGGGCCGGTGGGCAGAGCGCCGTCGCCGGTGGGGGAGGAGGTGGGCGGGTGCGACGCGCCGCCGGCGGGCGGGGCCGTGGGGTCGACCGAGCCGATCTGCCCGTTCGCGCGCCCGGGAGCGAGATCGCCGGCTGCGCCGCCGTCAGCGGCCCGGCTGCCGTCCGGGGGCGCGTACCCGTCGCCGCCGCGCTCGCGGCCGGCGCGGTCGTCGGGCGCGCCGCCGCCGTCCGCCGGTGCGCCGCCCCCGTCGTCGCCGGCCAGCGGACCGCCGTCCGCCTCGCCGCCGCCGGACGGTGCCGCGCTGACCCCCGCCGGGCCGCCGCCCGCGTCGTCCGACTCCGAACCGCCCGTCAGCAGCCCGGCGGTGACGATCAGTCCGGTGATCACCGCCGCCGCGCCGCCGCCCGCGAGCAGCAGACCGGTGGGGCGTACCCGCCGCCCGTCACCGCCCGGAGACGTCTCCCCGGCGGCGGGCTCCGGCTCCGTGTCCGCCACGCGGACGACCTCGCCCCTCGTCGCCGGCTGCGGCAGGAACGCGGCGCGCGGCACCGGCAGCAGCTCGGCCCCGGGCCCCTGTCCGTTCCCGCCGGCCGCGTCCTTCTCGCCGCCGGCCTCGGCAGCCCGCATGACGTACGGTCTGATCAGCCGCGGCTCCGTGCGCTTCCCGGTCGTCGGCGTATCCGATTCCTGCGCCGCGTCCGCCGCACACGCACAACTCGGCCTGCCGTCCTCCTTGAGCGGTGCGAAGCACCGCGGACATCCGTCGGATGGCACTGGCGTTCCCCTCCAGTTCGATGCCGACGATTATGCAAGCAGGCGGCGCTCGGCGCGGCCTCATCCCCCCGTCCGCCGTCCGTTCGCGCTGGCCAAACGTCCCGTCATCCGTGCAATCCGATGCATACCGGCCTCGTCCTCTTCCCGCCGGGCGGCCGGGCGCGGCGGCGGACGCCCGCGTGGACGGCGTCGGCAGGCGGGTGTCGCGGCCCGGATCGCCGGGCTGACCCTCGCGGTCGTCGCGAAGCAGGCATCGGTGTGCTCCCTCGCGGTGCGGCCGGCCAACGGCCCGTTCTCCGCGCGCGGTTAGGAAGGTTTCCTTCCAGTCTTGACGGCGTGCGGAAAGGACCTTAGCTTTCCGGCCACGCCCATCCGCGCGCCGGATGGCATACCCCCAAAACTGGAGACCCCCCATGCGAAGGACCAAGCCCCTCCTGCTCGGTTCCGCCAGCGTCGCGACCGCCGCCCTGCTGTTCGCCCTCACCCCGCAGCTCAGCGCCGGAGCCGACGAGGGCTCCGGCGCCGCCGGCCGCGACTCCCGCGACACGTCCTCGGCCCAGGCCGCCGCCCGTGCCGCCGCACCGGCCGGATCGCCCGTCGCCGAGAACGGCACGCTGGCGGTCTGCGACACCCGGCTGTGCAACGAGCAGGGCCGGGCCGTGCAGTTGAACGGCATGAGTTCGCACGGCACCCAGTGGTACGAGCAGTGCCTCACCGACGGCTCCCTCGACGCGCTGGCGCAGGACTGGGACGCGGATGTGCTGCGCGTGTCGACGTACGTCCAGGAAGACGGCTACGAGACCGACCCCGAGCGGTTCACCGCCCTCGCCCAGCGCGTCGTCGACCAGGCGATAGCGCGCGGGATGTACGCCGTCATCGACTGGCACATGCTCAGCCCCGGCGACCCGAACGCCAACACCGCCCTCGCCAAGCGGTTCTTCACCGACATGGCGACCAGGTACGCCGACCAGCCCAACGTCTTCTACGAGATCGCCAACGAGCCCAACGGCGTCGGCTGGGGGTCGGTCAAGTCGTACGCCGAGGAGATCATCCCCGTCGTCCGGCAGCACGACCCCGACGGCGTCGTCCTGGTCGGCACCCGCGCCTGGTCCTCCTTCGGCGTCTCGGACGGCGCGGACGAGCGCGAGGTGATCGACAACCCGGTCGACGCCGACAACATCATGTACACCTTCCACTTCTACGCCGCCTCCCACGGGGACGAGTACCTGCAGACGCTCTCCCGTGCCGCCGACGAACTCCCGGTGTTCGTCACCGAGTTCGGCACCCAGAACTACTCGGGCGAGGGCGCGAACGACTTCACCATGGCGCAGCGGTACCTGGACCTCATGAAGGAGAAGGGCATCTCCTGGACCAACTGGAACTTCTCCGATGACTTCCGCTCGGGCGCGGTGTTCAAGGAGGGCACCTGCGACGGGAACCAGTGGACGGGCACCGGCGTGCTGAAGGAGGCCGGCGTCTGGATCCGGGAGCGCATCAAGGAGTGAGCGTGCGAGCGTGCGACGACCGCGGGACCGGCTCGGTGCGAGCCGGTCCCGCGGCCGTTTCCCGGAGAGCTTTTCCCCGCCGTTGCTACCCCCGCGCCGTCAGCCGACGTTGATGTTCGAGTTGCCGCTGCTCTGGTAGCCCTCGGTGGCCATGATCATGTAGTAGGCGAAGTTGCCGAGCTGCATCCCGGCCCGCGACCAGGCGTCGAAGTGGTTGCCGGTGGTGATCGTGCCGCCCACCCGCTTCGACCTGTTGACGCTCCAGAACTGCGGGAAGGTCTTGGTGCCCTCGACCGAGGGGGCGTTGTACCGCATCGTGTGGTACAGGTCGTACGTGACGCCGTCGCTGGTCACCGAGCCCCGGTTCTCGCCGGTGGGCCGGTAGGAGCCGTAGCTGTCGACGATGTAGTACTCGACGAGCGGGTTCGAGGTCCAGCCGTAGAGGCAGAGGTAGCCGTTGCCGGACGGGTTGAAGCTGCCGGAGTAGCCGACGCTGCGGCGGCTGCCGTTGCTCCAGCCCTTGCCGCAGACGAAGTTGCCGGTGTTGCTCCACGAGGTGCTGTAGTTGCCGCCGTTGCCCAGCGTCATCGAGACCGTGCCCTGCGCGTCCGTCCAGAACGAGTAGTAGTACCCGTTGTGGGTGCCGGTCTGGTTGTCCCAGATGGTCTGCGCGTGCGCGGATCCGGTGGACAGCAGCGTCGCCGCGGACGCGCCGAGGGCGACAGCGCCGGCGCGGCCGACGAACTGCCTGCGGCTCACGCCGTGGGGGGTGCCGTTCGTGTTCATTCTTCCTCCTCGTGGCGGCAGGAGGGGGTTCCTGCCGCTAGGCCAGGTGGCGCCGAACGGGTCGTGCGCCAGTGTTGAACCGGCGGAAGGGAGTGTCAACAGTTTCGACACTGATTCCGAAACATTGCTGCGGGGTGCGGTTGAAGGTGGCAAGCATCGTTGCAGTTCAAGCCGTTGGGCGGGAGAACGGGTAAAAGTGAGCGCGTTGTCGGCGTGTTACGGGGATCCCGGTCGCGAGTTGAGGGTGCGAAAGTTTCGCGGAATCACTCGACCTGGTCGTGGCGGCCGAGGTAGCGGAACTCCCCGTTGCGGACCTCGTACAGAAAGGCCGCTTTGTCCGGCTGGAGCATGCGCACGAGCTGCCCGGCGAAGCGGAGCGGCTTGGCGATGCCCGTATGACTCACGTTCACGATCCGCTCCGCGACCTGGCCCGGCACGATCTCCGCCCCGCCGCCCAGCGCGTCGAGCGCGACCGCGATCAGGCTCACGGCGTCGTACGCCTCGGCGGCCCAGCGCGGGGGCGGCCCGTCGTACCGCTCGCGGTACGCGGCCGTGAAAGCGCGGGCCGCCTTCGACGTCGCCTGCTCCGCCGCCGTGTACGGTGCGCCGACCACCCAGCCCCCGCCCGCGTCGCCCGCCTCGCGCAGGAACGCCGGCCGCATGACCGGCTCGAACGACACCCGCGGCCCGTCGAAGCCGGCCTCCGCCAGCGCCCGGGCACACGCCGCCGCACGCTCCGGGGAGGAGCCGGCGTAGACGACGGCCTCCGGCCGCTCCGCCAGCGCCGCGGCGACGGCCGGGCCGAACCCGTCCGGGGCCGCCACCGGGTGGAAGCGGGTCTCGCCCTCCCCGGGCGGGCTCTCGCGTAGCTGCCTCAGGATGCCCTGGACCCCGCCGTCGTCGGCTCCCCGGTCCTCCACGACGGCGGTACGCACCACGCCGCACACCCGGGTCAGGTAGTCGAGGATCGGAAACGTGTGGTACGACCCGGCCAGCCGGGTGGCGACGAGCGAGTGCGCGTCCTTCCTGGACACCTCCGCCGCGTCGGTGTCGACCGACACGTCGACGACCGGCATCGACTCCTCCGCGTACCGCGGGGCGGCGACGCGCAGGGAAGCGGCCGTCGTCGGGCCGAGCACGGCCCGCACCGACCGGTCGTGCAGGACCTTGCGCACCACCTCCCGCGCCCGGCCGGCCTCCCCGCCGTCGTCGTACGGGACGAGGGAGAGCCGGAAACGGGCGTCGTCGCGGGCGTTGTGCCGTGCGACGGCCAGCCGGGCGCCGCGTTCGTGGGCAACGCCGTCCGCCTTCTGCCCGCCCGTCAGGGCGGCATGGAGGGCGATGGCGTGCAGGGGCAGGCGGTGCGGGGCGCCGCCGTTGCCGCCGGCGCCGCCGCGGGTGGCGTAGAGCGCGGCCGCACCGGCGCCCGAGGCGGCCAGCGCGGCGGCCGCGGAGCCGCCCACGACGAGGAACCGGCGGCGGGACGACCCGGGTCGGACGGGCGCGGCGGTGGTCGCGTCCGGCGCGGGCGGCACGGCGTCGGCGGGGGCGGCGGCCTGCCGGGGCGGCGGGTCGAGCGCGCGGGCGGACCGCTCCGCGACGAGCCGCAGCACGGGGGAGGGCAGCCAGTCGCGGGTGCCCGCGGGCGGGGCGGCGGCGGGGGCCTGCGCCGGGGCCGGGGCGGACGGGACGGAGGGCAGCGTCTCCGCGGACGGGATCTCCTCGTCCCGCAGCACCCGGGTGTCCGGGTCCGGCGGGGGCGGCGCCGGGACGCGCGGATCGACCGGGCCCGCCCCTGCCGCGCGACCCGTGACCGCCCCGTCGTCCACCTCCGGCCGCCCGCCGGCGTCCGGGCTCTGGTGCGCATCCGCCCGCGCGCCGGCGGCCTCCGGCGCCCCCGCGGGGCCCGCCCCCGCCGCCAGCGTCGTCCGCAGCTCCGCCGCCGTGGGCCGCTCCGCCGGGTTCTTCGCCAGGCACCCCGCGACCGCCGCCGCCAGCTCCCGCGGCAGCAGCCTGTCCAGCCCCGTCAGGTCCGGCGGCTCGTGCACCGTGCGGTACAGCACCGCCGCCGGGTTGCCCGTGCCGTAGGGGCGGCGCCCCGTCGCCGCGTACGCCAGCACGCATCCCAGCGCGAACACGTCGCTCGGCGGTCCCGCCCGGCCGCCCGCCCTGACCTGCTCCGGCGCCAGGTACCCCGGCGTGCCGATGACCGCGTCCGGGGCCGTCAGCGCCGTCGCGCCGGAGTCGTGCGCGATGCCGAAGTCGATCAGCCGCGGCCCGTCCAGGGCGAGCAGCACGTTGCCCGGTTTGACGTCCCGGTGGACCAGCCCGGCCGCGTGCACCTCCGCGAGCGCCTCCGCCAGCCGCGCGCCGAGCGCGGCGACGGCGTACGGCGGCAGCGGCCCGTGCCCGTCCACGGCCTCCACCAGCGCGGGACCCGGCACGAACGCCGTGGCCAGCCACGGCGCCGCGGCCTCGGCGTCGGCCGCGGTGACCGGCACCACCCAGCGGCCCGTCAGCCCCGTCGCCAGCCGCACCTCGCGCCGGAACCGGGCGCGGAACGCCGGGTCGGCCGCGTGCTCGGGCCGGATGACCTTCAGCGCCACCAGCGTGCCGTCCCCGGCGCGCGCCAGGTAGACCACGCCCATGCCGCCCGCGCCGAGCCGGGCGAGCAGCCTGTGCCCGCCCACCTCGGCCGGGTCGTCCGTACGCAGGGACCGCATCGCCCGCCCCTCCCCGTCAGGAGCCGGGGAGCGCCACCGGACCGACGTAGCCGAACCGGCCGCCCTCGACCCGGTGGTGGTGGATCTTCCCCTGCTCGATCTGCCTCTGGTCGTCGAAGCTGTACGTCGTCGTCAGCCCTTCGAACCGGGCCGCCGCCAGCGCCCCGGCCAGCGCCGCGCGCGCCGGCCTGCGCTTGCCCTTCCGCGCCAGAGCGGTCAGCCGGTCGGCGATCAGCCTTGTGACGTCGTACGCCTCCGCCGCCCACGGCGCCGGCGCGGCGTCGAACCGCTCGCGGTACGCGGTCGCGAAGTCCCGTACCGGATCGGCGTCCGCGCCGATGTACGGGGTCAGTGCCTGCCAGCCCTCCGCCGCGTCGGCCGCCGCGGACGTGAACCGGCCGGTCGCCGCGGGTTCGTCGAGGAACCGCGGCCCCTCGAAGCCCCGCTGCGCCAGCTCGCGCGCGACGGCCGCGGCCCGATCGGGCGTGCCGGTGTAGTAGAAGCCGTCGACATCGTGGTCGAGGATGTCGGCGACGACCGGGCCCAGCGCGTCGTCGCCCGCGAGGGCGGGGACGACGCGCAGGTACAGCCCCGACTCCGCGCTTTCGGCCGCGTCGTGCGCGATGCTGCTGTGCTCCAGGCCACGGATGGCCCCCGCCCGGTCGGCGAGGAGGCCCACGTGGGCCGAGCCCTGGCTCAGCATCGTGTACACGGTGGTGAAGGCGGCCCGTACGCCGAGAGCCGTGGTGTGGAAGTAGGCCTTCGGCTCCCCGATCAGCGCCGCCTGCGCGGCGCTGAACGACCCCTCCGACACCGTCAGCAGCGGCATCCCCGCGCCTTCGTACGCGTCCAGCGCCGCCTGCGCGGAGCCGTAGCCGGTGGGACCGAGGACCGCGAGCACCTCGCGGTCGCCGACCAGCCCCCGCGCCACGCTCAGCGCACGGCCGGGTTCGCCGCGGTCGTCGACGACGGCAAGCGCCAGCGTGAACGGCCTGCTCTCCCGGGCGTTGAACTGCTCCACCGCCAGCCGGGCGGCCCGTTCCTGGGCCGTCCCGGCCGCCTTCTGCGGCCCCGTCAGATCCGCGTGCAGCCCCACCTTACGGACCGGTCCGCGCACCCTCGACGAGGACGGCTCGTCGTCGTCACGCAGCGCCGCCCACAGCCCGGCGCCGCCGCCCGCGGCGAGGAGCACGGCACCGCCCCCGGCCAGCGCCAGGACCCGGCGGCGGCCGGGGCCGGCGGAGTCCGCGCCGACGGTGGTGTCCACGCCGCCGGAGTCCGCGTCCCCCGCGCTCCCCACCGGTGCGGCCGAGACCTCGGTGGGCTCGATGCCGGGCAGGTGCAGCATTTCCGCCGACCGCTCGGCGACCATTCGTACCACCGCGTCCGGCAGCCAGTCGATGTCGCTCTCCGGCGCGTCCGCCTCCAGCCCGGCGTCGAGTTCGGGCGCGGAGGGCCGTTCCCCCGGCTCCTTGGCCAGACACCGCACGAGAAGCGCCCGCAGCTCGTCGTCCCCGATGCCGTCGAGATCCGGCTCGTCGTGCACCGTGCGGTACAGCAGCGCGTCCGCGGCGCCGGTGCCGAACGGCGGCCGGCCGGTGGCCGCGTACGCCAGCACGCACCCCAGCGAGAAGACATCGCTCGCGGGCCCGACCTGTCGCGCCCGGGCCTGCTCGGGGGAGAGGAAGCCGGGCGTGCCGACGACCATGCTGGCCGACGTCAGCTCCGTTTCCCCGGCCGCCGTGGGCCGGGCGATGCCGAAGTCGATGAGCCGCGGCCCGTCGAGCGCGAGCAGCACGTTGCCGGGCTTGAGGTCGCGGTGGACCAGGCCGGCGTCGTGCACCGCGGCGACCGCGCGCGCCAGCACCTTGCCCAGCACCCGTACGCTGTGCTCCGGCAGCGGGCCGCATGCCGCGACCGCCTCGGCCAGTGCCGGGCCCGGCACGAACGCCGTCGCCAGCCACGGCGCCTCGGCCTCGGTGTCGGCGTCGAGCACGGGCACCACCCACGGGCTGGCGACCCGGCGCGCCGATGCCGCCTCGCGGCGGAAGCGGGCCCGGAACTCGGGCCGTTCGGCGTATTCGGGCTGGATGGCCTTGACCGCGGCCAGTGTTCCGGCCCGGGTGCGGGCGAGGTAGACCACGCCCATGCCGCCGGCGCCGAGCCGGCCCAGCAGCCGGTTCCCGCCCAGGTGCGCGGGGTCGGTGGGAAGCAACCGCTCCATCAGCCGTCCTCCTTCGTCCCCGGGGAGCCCGCGCCGCTCTTGCCGTCCGTGTCCTCGCGGCCGACGGCGCCCTGGGCCCGCTGCATCATCGTCACCATGGGCTCGACGCTCGTTCCCGCCAGATCGGCGGCGGAGATCTTCTCCCCGCCGCAGACGGACACCCCGACCACCACGGGCCCGAACGTCGACTGGTCCCACGTGTACGGGTACGGTCCGCCCCGGCTGTCGCTGATGCACTCGCCGCGTTCGGAGAGCGTGTCGTCGCTCGTCTCGTTGGCGCCTTCGCCGCGCGCGAGCGCCAGCGACGTCAGGCCCGTGAGCCGCTCACCCGGCCGCAGCGTCTGTTCCGGGCAGCCGACGGCCTCCTCCAGCATCCGCGCCTGCTCCCACGCCGCGTCGAGGGCCGTACGGTGCACGGTGACGGTGGCGGACAGCGCGACGGGGCCCCTGCCGTCGGCGGCCGGTATCTCGAAGTAGCGGGTGCGTGTGGCCAGTACGTCGTCCGGCAGATGCCCCGTACGCCACGCGCAGTCCTCGGTGAGCACGGTCCAGCGCGCGGGATCGCTCTCGTAGGGCGTCGCCCGTACCGTGTCCGGCCCGAAGTGCTCCGGCTCGGCGAGGACGTCCTCGACCAGCCGGCGCGCCTGCGCCGCGGTGCGCGGGACCCTGTCCGGGTCGGCCTCCGGCGTCGGTGCCGGCGCGGGCGGCTCGTCCGCCTTCACATCCGCGCTCGTGCTCGCGGTTCCCCCGCCCCCGGGCCCGCCACCGCTGTCGCACGCCGCGGCGCCCGCGACCAGCACCGCGAATAACGCCGCGGGAACACCCCGCCGGCGCATACGTCTGCCGTATGCCATGACTCCCACCCCCTGCCCTCCCCGGCCACCCGAACCGGCGAACGAACGCCGCGGGGCGGCCATCCATACGGATGCCGCTCCGGCACCCGGCGGTTCCACCGGACACCGGAGCGGCATCGTCGTCATCGTGAACTCTACAAGGCCCGGGGGCCGCCGTCCCCGTGCGGGAACGACGTTGCCGTCCCCGGCCGGTATGCCGTACGTTGACGGCATGGGAACGCTGTGATCACCGCCGGGCGCACGACCGCGTAGAGCCACGCTCCGCCGCCGTCGCGCCCGTCCGTGCGCGAGTCCCGCCTCCCCGCTCCCTTCGCGGCGCCGCGGCGCGTCCTCGCGTACGGACCCGTCCTCGATCCGTCGCGAACGGCCACGGCCGGGAACAGGGGCACCCACCTATGACCACCGCACAACTCTCCCTCCACCACGTCACCAAGAGCTACGGCGAGCGCGTCGTCCTCGCCGACGTGACGCTCACCGTCCGCCCCGGCGAGAAGGCCGGCGTCATCGGGGACAACGGCTCCGGCAAGTCGACGCTGCTGCGGCTCCTCGCCGGCCGGACCGCGCCCGACGCGGGCGAGGCGACCCTGGTCGCGCCCGGCGGCCTCGGCCATCTGCCGCAGAGCCTCGACCTGCCGCCGCAGGCCACCGTCCAGGACGCGGTCGACACGGCGCTCGCCGGACTCCGCACGCTCGAAGCCGCGCTGCGGCGGGCCGAGTACGCCCTCGCCGGGGCGGCGCCGGGTGCGCCGCTGGACGCGGCGCTGGCCGCGTACGGCAGGCTCGTCGAGGAGTACGAGACCCGCGACGGCTACCGTGCGGACAGCCGCGTGGACGCCGCCCTCGCCGGCCTCGGCCTCCCCGACCTTGCCCGCGACCGCCGCCTCGGCACCTTGTCCGGCGGTGAACGCTCCCGCCTCGCCCTTGCGGCGACGCTGGCGGCCCGCCCGGAGGTCCTGCTGCTGGATGAGCCCACCAACGACCTGGACGACCGGGCGGTCACCTGGCTGGAGGACGAGTTGCGCGCCCACCGCGGCACCGTCGTCGCCGTCACCCACGACCGGTTGTTCCTGGAACGGCTGACGACGACGGTCCTGGAAGTCGACGCCGGCCGGGTCACCCGCCACGGCGACGGCTACGAGGGCTACCTCGCCGCGAAGGCGGCGGAACGCGCCCGCATGCACCGTGAGTACGAGGAGTGGCGCGCCGAACTCGACCGCAGCCGCCGCCTTGCCCGGGCCGCCGGCACCCGGCTCGCGGCGATCCCGCGGTCACAGCCGCTGGCGGTCTTCGGCCACGGCGCGTTCCGCACCCGCAGCCGGGGCCATGGCGCGGCGGGCCGTATCCGCAACGCAAAGGAACGCGTGGCCCGCCTCACCGCGAACCCGGTCCCGCCCCCGCCGCAGCCGCTGGTGTTCCGGGCCCGGCCGGCGCCGGGGAAGGAGCACGCCGCGGACACGGGGGAGCGGAAAGACGCGGCCCCGGCCGCGGGCGTGGGGACGGACGGGCGGGGCGGTTCCGCGGCACGCGGGGATACGGCGCCGGCCGCTCCGGCCGGTGGCGCCACGCCGGCCGCCGCGGGCGGGGGTGCGGTACCGGTACGGCCGGCGGCCTCCGCCCCGGCGGAGCCGGCTCCCGCCGCGGAGCTGGCGGACGTCGTCGTCGGGGACCGGTTGCGGGTGCCCTCGCTGCGGCTCGGTGCCACCGAGCGGCTGCTGGTGACCGGCCCCAACGGGGCCGGGAAGACCACACTCATGCGCGTCCTCGCCGGTGAGCTGAGCCCGGACTCCGGGGTGGCGCGGGTGCCCGGCAGGGTGGGGCATCTGCGGCAGGAGGAGACCGCGTGGCCGCCCGGCGCCACCGTGCTGCGGGCCTTCGCCGCCGACCGCCCCGGCACCCCGGACGAGCACGCCGCGCAACTCCTGTCGTACGGCCTGTTCCGCCCGGCGGACCTGCGGGTGCGCGTGGCCGAGCTGTCGTACGGGCAGCGCCGGCGCATCGACCTCGCGCGGCTCATCGCGGAACCGGTCGATCTGCTGCTCCTGGACGAGCCGACGAACCACCTGTCGCCCGCGCTCGTGGAGGAGCTGGAGCAGGCTCTCGCCCACTACGCGGGCGCCCTGGTCGTGGTCACCCACGACCGCCGCATGCGCGCGCGCTTCACCGGCACCCGTCTGCAGCTCCACGCCGGTACCCCGCATCCATCCGGGTGACACCCGCCGGCCGTGGCCGCTCCGGTCCCGGCGCCGCCGCGAGGACCTCGCCCGCCCGGCGGCGGCCCGCCGGCCGCCGGGCCGGCCGCCGCCGGGCGCCCCGCGATCCCGCCGCGCCCTCCGCTGGGGGTACCGCGTCGGCGGGCCGCCTCGGCGGTGAGGCTCGCGCCGCGCATGCTGGGGGCATGTCCGCCGCCACGTTCGTCTCGTCCCGGTGGTTCGTGGCGACGCTCTTCGTCGTCATCACCTTCGCCGACATCGTGACCTCCGAGGGGCACTCGCTCGGGGCGCTGTTCTCCGTCATCCCCGTGCTCGTCGCGGTGAACGGCGGGCGGATCGCCGTGGTCGTCGCCGGGGCACTCGGGGTGGTGCTGGCCGGATTCCTGAGCTGGTACAACCACGACGCCGGGCAGGCCCAGTTCTTCGCCCGGTTCATCGCCGTCATCGGCGCCACCGTGCTCGGGCTGGTCCTCCAGGCGGTGCGCGTCGACCGGGAGAAGCGGCTTGCGCGGGCGCAGCGGATCGCGGACGTGGTGCAGCGGGCGCTGCTGCCGCTGCCGCCCCGTCACGTGGGTCCCTTCGCCGTCGCCGCCAGCTACGCGTCCGCCGCGCACGACGCGCAGGTCGGCGGCGACCTGTACGACGTGGTGGGTACCGGCTCCGGGCTGCGGGCCGTGATCGGCGACGTACGCGGCAAAGGGCTGCCCGCCGTGCGCATCAGCGGCGGCGCGCTCGGCGTCTTCCGCGCGGTCGCGCACGACGAGCGGGACCTGCCGCTGATCGCCCGCCGGATGGAGCACAGCGTGCTGCGCGAGGCGGGGCCCGAGGACTTCGTGACCGTGCTGCTCGTGGAGGTCACCACCGGCGGCCGGTGCACGCTCCTGTCGTACGGGCACCCCGCGCCCCTCGTCCGCACCGTCGCGGGCGAGGTGCGCGAGGCCCCCGTCGCCGCCCACCCGCCGCTGGGCCTCGGGCTGTCGAGCACCTTGGCACCGGAAGCAGACCCGGCACCCGAATCCGGCCGCGGCTCCGGCGTCGTCCCCGCCACCGACCCCGCGATCGACCCCCTCGCGGCCCGGGCCTCCGCCGGCCCCGCGCGGACCACCGAGCTGGTTCTCGCTCCCGGCGACGAACTGCTCCTCGTGACCGACGGCGTCCTGGAGGCCCGCAACGCCGCGGGCGAGTTCTACCCGCTGGTCCCGCGATACGCCGCCTGTCTGGGCCCCGGCGACGCGCCCGCGGAGGTCCTCGCCGCGCTCAACGCCGACGTGCGCGTCTACTGCGGCGGCGAACTCGACGACGACTCCGCCCTCGTCCTGCTGCGCTACACGCCGCCGCTGCCGGGGGAGCGCTCGTCCTCGGCCGGGGCCGTCTCGCTCCGCTGAGCCGGCAGCCGCGGCACCCCGGCCTCATCGGCGTCCGGCGATGCGTCCTCGCCGCGGGGCGAGCCGGAGTCCGGGTGCCCGTCGCCGGCGCCGTCCGCCGCCCCGGCGGCCTTTGCGGCCTGCGCCGCGCGCGCCTCCCGGTCCGCCAGCCGTGCCTCGCGCCACGCCGTCACCCCCAGTGCGACCGGCTCCGTGTACCGCGCCGCCAGCGGTCCGACGATGACCAGCACCAGCACGTACGCCGTCGCCAGCGGCCCCAGGTCCGGTTCGACGCCGGCGGTGACCGCGATCCCCGCGATGACGATGGAGAACTCGCCCCGCGCGACCAGCGTGCCGCCCGCCCGCCAGCGGCCCTTCACCGAGATCTCCGCGCGCTTCGCCGCCCAGTAGCCCGTCGCGATCTTCGTCAGCGCCGTCACGCCCGCCAGCGCCAGCGCCGGAAGGATCACCGGCGGGATCGACTCGGGGTCGGTGTGCAGGCCGAAGAAGACGAAGAACACCGCGGCGAAGAGGTCGCGCAGCGGACTGAGCAGGTTGTGCGCGCCCTCGGCGACCTCGCCCGACAGGGCGATGCCCACCAGGAACGCGCCGACCGCCGCCGACACCTGGAGCTCCTGGGCCAGACCGGCGACCAGCAGCGTCATGCCAAGGACGACGAGCAGCAGCTTCTCCGGGTCGTCGCTGGAGACGAAGCGGGAGATCAGCCGCCCGTAGCGGACGGCGACGAAGAGCACCGCACCTGCCACGCCGAGCGCGATGGCCAGCGTGGCGCTGCCCTGCGCGATGCCGACGCCGGCGACGAGCGCGGTGACGATCGGCAGATAGATCGCCATCGCCAGGTCCTCCAGCACCAGCACGCTGAGGATCACCGGCGTCTCTCGGTTGCCGATCCGGCCGAGGTCGCCGAGGACTTTGGCGATGACGCCGGAGGAGGAGATCCAGGTGACGCCGGCCAGCACCACGGCGGCGACGCCGCCCCAGCCCAGCAGCAGCGCCATGACGGCACCCGGCAGGGCATTGAAGGTGAAGTCGACGACCCCGGCGGGGTACTGGGTCTTGAGGTTCGAGACCAGGTCGCTGGCCGTGTACTCCAGGCCGAGCATGAGCAGCAGCAGGATGACGCCGATCTCGGCGCCGATCGCCACGAACTCCTCGCTGGCGCCGAGCGGAAGCAGCCCGCCCTCGCCGAAGGCGAGCCCGGCCAGCAGGTAGAGAGGGATCGGAGAGAACTGGAAGCGGCCCGCGAACCGCCCGAGCAGACCGAGCCCGAGGATGATGGCGCCGAACTCGATGAGGAAAACAGCTTGGGAGTGCAAGCGCTCACTCCCTCCCGAGCAGCGCCGCGGCCGCCTCGATGCCCTCGCGCGTGCCGATCACGATGAGCGTGTCGCCGCCGGCGAACCGGAAGTCCGGGGTGGGGGAGGGGATGGCCTCCGCGCGCCGCAGCACGGCCACGATCGACGCCCCCGTCTCGGTACGGATGCGGGTCTCGCCGAGCACCCGGCCGTTCCAGTACGACGTGGCCGACAGCTCGACGCGCTCGGCGACCAGCCCCAGGTCGGTCGTGTGCAGCAGGTTCGGACTGTGGTGCGAGGGCATGAGCGCGTCGATCAGCGCCGCCGTCTCGGCGCCGTTCAGATGGAGCGACTGCGCGCAGGCGTCCGGGTCGTCCGAGCGGTAGACATTGATCGACCGGGTGCCGTCCCGGTGCGCGATCACCGACAGGTGCTTTTTCTGTGCACGCGTGGTGAGGTCGTACTTCACGCCGATCCCAGGCAGCGGTGTGGTGCTCATCCTTGGAGCAGGCACGGCCTGTCCCCTTTCCGACTCCGGCTTGAGTGTCGCGCGTCCGCGGCCCCGGGTTTCGGGCAGCCGATCCCCCCGCGCGGCGCAGCGCACATCGTGCCATCCCGCCGTACTGCGGGAACATGGGTGTCAGCACGGATGGACAACCCCGCCACGGCCGGGCCACCATCAGTGCCGGGACGGTAGTCTTCTCCGCCGGCCGCAGCCCCGGTCAGGCCCGGTCCCGCCGGCTGCGTCCACCGTCACCAGGGAAGCCCCGAATGAACCGAGCGGTCAAGGCCCGCGTCCTTCTCGCCGACGACCACGCGCTCGTGCGCCGCGGGATCCGGCTCATCCTCGACGCCGAGCCCGACCTGACCGTCGCCGCGGAGGCGGGCGACGGTGCCGAGGCCGTCGCCCTCGTCCGCGACGGGACCGAGGCGGACCTGGCCATCCTGGACGTCGCGATGCCCCGGCTGACGGGTCTGCAGGCCGCGCGCGAGCTGTCCCGCGTCCGGCCCGGGCTGCGGATACTCATCCTGACGATGTACGACAACGAGCAGTACTTCTTCGAGTCGCTGAAGGCCGGCGCCGCCGGCTACGTGCCCAAGTCCGTCGCCGACCGGGACCTCGTCGAGGCGTGCCGGGCGGCACTGCGCGACGAGCCGTTCATCTACCCGGGCGCGGAGACGGCCCTCATCCGCCGCTACCTCGACCGCGCCCGCCAGGGCGACCCGCTGCCGGCCCGGCCGATCACGGAGCGGGAGGAGGAGATCCTCAAGCTCGTCGCGGAGGGGCACACCTCCAAGGAGATCGGGGACCTGCTGGTCATCAGCGCGAAGACGGTGGAGCGGCACCGGGCCAACCTGCTGCAGAAGCTGGGCATGCGCGACCGGCTGGAGCTGACGCGGTACGCGATCCGGGTGGGCCTGATCGAGCCCTGACGCCGCGCCGGGCGTGCGCGGCGGCCGGCGCGCCGGCCCCGTGCCCCGTGCCGCGGGACCGGCGGGGGTACGGCCCCCGGCCGCACCCCCGCCGGTCCCGGCGCGCCCGGCCGGCTCAAGCCGCCGGCTCGGCAGCCGCGGGCGCGGCCCGTCCCGGGATCAGCGCCCCCGCCACCGCCGCCGACACCGCCGCCGCGACCGCCGTCACCGTGAACGCCTCCGTGAACCCTTCCAGCGTGCTGCCGACGAGGCTCGCCGCCGCCACGCTGGAGACCACCGCGGCACCCAGCGAGGCGCCGAACTCGTGGAAGGTGCTCACGATGCCGGAGGCGATCCCCGCCTCGTGCGGTGCCACCCGTCCCAGCGCCGTCGCCGACGCGACCACGAACATCGCGCCCGTGCCCAGCGCCGCGACGGTCACGCCGATCGCGACCGTCACCGGCCGGATCGACACGGCGGGGACCGCGAGCCCGGCCGCCGCGGCGGTGAGCGCGGCGATGGCGGGCGTCCGCGCGCCCGTCCGGCCGATCAGCCGGCCCGTCAGGTCGGCCCCCACCATGGCGGCGAACGCGACGGGAAGGAAGAGCAGCCCGGTGTGCAGCGCACCGTAGCCGCGGGTGTGCTGGTAGTAGAACGTGCCCAGGAAGAACACCGCCACCATCAGCGCCGTCGCCATCAGGATGAGGAACGCGCCCGTGGCCACCGGCCGCCGGGCCAGCAGCCGCACGTCCATCAGCGGGCTGCGGGCACGCCGCTGCCAGATCGTGAACACCAGGTAGCCGGCGGCGGTGAGCAGGACGAGCCCCGCGGTCCGGGCGGTGAGCCAGCCGCGTTCGCCGGCGTCGATGAGCCCGTAGATCAGCGTCGCCGTCGACGCGGTCACCAGCGCCGCGCCGAGGAGGTCCACCCGGGGCCGCTCCGCGGGGGCCGGGCGCGCCGGCAGCAGCACCGCGAGCACGGCGACGATGACGAGCCCGATGGGCACGTTGACGTAGAAGACCCACGGCCAGCCGGGACCCGCGGTCAGCAGCCCGCCGAGGAGGACGCCGAGCGCCGCGCCGCCGCCCCCGAGTGCGGACCAGACGCCCAGCGCCTTGTTCCGTTCCTCGCCCTCGAAGAGCGTGACCACCAGCGACAGGGCCGCGGGCGAGAGCAGCGCCGCGCCGGCGCCCTGCGCAATGCGCCCGCCGACCAGCGTGCCGCCCGACTCGGCGAGCCCCGTGGTCAGGGACGCCGCGGTGAAGACGAGCAGCCCGGCGAGGACCACCCGCTTGGGGCCGATCACATCCGCGATCCGCCCTCCGAGCAGCATCAGGCCGCCGAACGTCAGTGTGTAGGCGCTGACCGTCCACGTCACCGCCGCCCGGCCGAGCCCGAGGTCGGCCCCGATGTGCGGGAGCGCGATGGCCACCACCGTGACGTCGAGGATCAGCATGAGCTGCGCGACCCCGAGGAAGCCGAGGATGCGCCAGCGGGCGGGGTGCCGCCCGTCCTTCGTCGGTTGCCCGACCTCGTCGTGCGAAGCCATCAGTGCCCTCCGGTATCTCGTACGTAGATGTACGAGTTCTCACGGAGGACTGTAACGCAAACATTCCCGTACGAGTTAGGGTGGCCCGCATGAGCGCCTCCCCCCGCCCCGGCGAGCGCCCCCGCCGCCGGGCCGACGCCGAGCGCAGCATCGCCCGCATCGTCGCCGCCGCCCGCGAGCGGCTGGGTTCCGACCCGAACGCGACGACCGACGAGATCGCCAAGGCGGCGGGCGTGGGGCGGATGACCCTCTACGGGCACTTCAAGACCCGCGCCGAGCTGGTCGACGCCGCCTTCCGGGACGCGGTGGAGGACGGCGACCGGCGGCTGGCCGCCGTGGACCTGACGGGCGACGCGTACGAGGCGATGCGCCGGCTGCTGGCGTCGAGCTGGGCGCTGGTGGCGGAGTCGGCGGCGCTGCTGACCGCCGCCCAGGACGTGCTGCCGGCCGGCCGGGTGCGGGAGCTGCACGCCGGTCCGGCCGCGCGCGTCGAGGAACTCGTCCGCCGCGGCCAGGACCAGGGCGTCTTCCGCACCGACATGCCGACCGCCTGGCTCGTCGGTGTCGCACAGCACATCCTGCACGGCGCCGCGGAGGAGGTGCGCGCCGGGCGGCTGGATCTGGCGCCGGGCGAGGTCTCCGAGGTGGTCACGACGTCGGTGCTGTCGGTGCTGGCGGCACCGGCCGCGCCCGGCGCGTAGCCCGCGGAGACCTCGCGGCGCATAGCTAGCGGACGCGTACTAGGTGTTGAGGCCGAAGAACACGATGGCGCGCTCGGCCATGCCGGACATCGGCAGCGAGTGGCCCACGCCCTGGAGGCTGATCGCCTCCACGGGCGCCTGCTCGCCCGTGCCGCCGTAGCGGGTGCGGGTCCAGCCGGACTGCGGGCTGTCGGTCATGGACGGGGTCTGGCCCACGCCGTGGACGTCGGTCCACTGCTTGATCTCCTCCTCGAAGTTGGGGTAGCGCAGCGTGGTGTCGTTGGTGCCGTGCCAGACCTGCATTCGCGGGCGCGGGCCGGAGTAGCCGGGGTACGCGCCGCGTACCAGGTCGCCCCACTGCTGCGGGCTGCGGATGATCTGGCCGTTGGCGCACGCGCTGTTCCAGCCGGAGCCGTCGGTGGTGGCGAAGCAGCTGTGCGGCACGCCCGAGAACGCCGCGCCCGCCTTGTACACGTCGGGGTAGTTGCCGAGCATCACGTTGGTCATCATCGCGCCGGACGAGGCGCCGGTGACGAACGTGCGGTCCGGGTCCGCACCGTTGTTGGCGCGCACGTACTGCACCATCGAGTTGATGCCGACCGGGTCGCTGCCGCCGTCGCGGCGCAGCGCCTGCGGCGAGGAGACGTCGAAGCACTGGCCGCTTCGGGTGGCGGACGGGTAGATGACGATGAAGCCGTACTGGTCCGCGAGCCGGGCGAACTCCGTGCCCGAGTAGAACGCGGGGCCGGAGCCCGTGCAGTAGTGGATCGCCACGAGCACCGCGGGCTGCGGGCGGACGTTGTCCGGCACGTAGAGGTGCATGCGCAGGTTGCTGGGATTGTTGCCGAAGTTCGTCACCTCGCGGAGCGTCGCCGCGGACGCCTGCGGCGGTGCGCTGAGCGACAGGGCGGCGAGGAGGGCGAGGACGCAGCCGAGCAGCGCGGCGTGCAGCGGGCGCGCCCGGCGGCGGGTGGGGGGTGGGGGAGCTGCGGGTTGGGCTGCGGCTCTGGTGAACATGTCCATGCCCTTTCTAGACTGCGTGTGTGAAGGGTCTGCTGGTGCGGCTTTCGTCTCTGGACGCGGACGCCGCCGCGGCGGTGCGCGTGATCGCCCACTTCCAGGCGCTGTTGAGCGGCGGGTCCGTCGACCCCGAGGTGCTGGTGCGGTCGACCGCCGCGCTGGCGGGCTGCCCCGCGGGGCTCTCCGGGCAGGCGGAGGCGACCGGCCGGGCCGGCCGGGCACTGCGCTTCGGGCCGGACGGCGCCCGGTTGCCGTGCGACGGGCCGCCCGAGGCGTCCGGCGGAGCCGATCCGGTCTCGGGACGGCGGTCGCTGGCCCCCGCGGGGTGCGTATGGCTCGAACGGGACGGCGGGCCGGGCCCGTTGGACGACCTGGTCCTCGAATGGATGGCGCTGGCGGCCGGCATGGGCCCGCCGCGCGCCCCCCGCCCGCCGCACGTCGCCGATCCCGCGCTGGTGGAGACCGTGCTCTCCGAACGGGAGGCCGTCGAGGACCGCGTGCGCGCCCTGCGGCTGCTCGGCCTCAGCCCCGAACGGCCGCTGCGCGTGGTCGCGGTGTCCGGCGGCGGGGAGGCCGACGCGGGGGTGGAGGCGGTCGCGCTGCTCGCGCGCGGGGCTCCGGGCGCGACGGTGCGGATAGCGGCGATGGACGCGCTGGCGGCGGTGCTGGTGCAGACATCGGAGGGCGGCGCGACCGCGACGGGAGACGTGGCGAGGGACCTGTCGGCCGCGGCGGCGGAACGGGGACGGGGCCAGGACCGGAGGAGCGGGGCGGCGCGCGGCGCGGGGGACGGGGACCGCGCGGAGTCGGGGGAGGGGGCCCCGTCGCCGCCGCGTGCGGCGCGGTTCGGGGTCGGAGGCGGGGTGTCGCCCGTACGGGCCCATGTCTCCTGGGCACAGGCCCGCACCGCGCTGCGGTTCGCCGGCTCCGGCGGCCCCGGGGAGACGGTGGTCGACCACGACGCGCTCGGCCCGCTCGCGCTGCTCGCCGAGGTGCCGGCCGACCGGCTGCGCGCGGACCCGGGCGTACGGGCACTGACCGCACTCGCCGCGCGCGAGGGCGGCGAGTCGGGCATCGCGGCGCTGGACGCCTTCTGCCGCACCGGCTCCCTGCGCCGGGCCGCCGCTGAACTGCACCTGCACCACAGCACCGTGGCGGCCCGGCTGGCCCGTGCGGAGGCGGCGCTCGGCGTCCGGCTGCGCGAGCCGGACGACCGGCTGCGCGCCCGGCTCGCCCTGTACGCCTGGCGGTTGGCGAACACCGCCGGCGACTGACGCCGCGCGGCGGGGGACATCGGCGTCACCCCTGCCCGCCGCCGCGCTCGTCCGCGGCCGTGCCGTCCGCCCCGCCCGTCGCCAGACCCGCCCGGAGCGCGGTCACGGCGTCGGCGAGGATCCGCCGGGCCACAGGGGCGTGGGTCACCCCCACCGCGCCGTGGAACGTGCCCGCATAGAAGCGCAGCCGAGTCGGCACACCCGCGGCCGTCAGCGCCTCCGCGTACGCGACGGCCTCGTCGCGCAGCGGGTCGAACTCCATCACCGCCACGGACGCCGGCGGCAGCCCGGCCAGGTCCGTGGCCCGGGCCGGCGCCGCGTACGGGGGCACCTCCGGCGAGCCCGGCACACCGGGACCGAGGTACGCCTCCCAGCTCAGCCGGGCGTTGCGGCGGTTCCACACCGGGGTGTCGGTGAACGTGCGGGCGCTGGGCGTGCTCAGGCGGTCGTCGAGTGCCGGGCTCTGGAGGTGCTGGCAGCGGATCGCCGGGCCGCCGCGGTCGCGGGTCAGCAGCGCGAGCCCCGCCGCGAGACCGGCGCCCGCGCTGTCGCCCCACAGACCGATACGGGCCGGGTCGACGCCGAGCCCGGTCGCGTTCCCGGCCAGCCACCACAGGCCGGCGCGGCAGTCGTCGAGCGCGGCGGGGTAGGGGTGCTCGGGCGCGAGGCGGTAGTCGGCGGCGACGACCACGGCGGGCAGTTCCCGGCAGAACCGGAGCAGGGTGTCGTGGTCGACCTGCGGCGAGCCGAGGACGAAGCCGCCGCCGTGCAGCGCGTACACGGCGGGCAGCGGGCCGGCGGGCGCGGGCGTGGCGGGCTGGTAGACCCGCAGCGGCACCTTCGGCCCGCCCTCCGCGAAGCCCGGCGCGAGCACCTCCCGGACGACCACGCCCGACTCGTCGGCCGCGGGCGCGGCGGCCAGCTCGGCCGCCTGCGCGGCGCGCGCGGCGCCGAGGTCCACGAGGTCGACCTCGGCCATCAGCGCGACCGCCGCGGCGAGTTCGGGGTCGAAGGCGTAGCGCATGCGCGGATCCCGTCCGTGTGGGGGCCTGCGGGTGCCGGTGCGCTTGGCACGGTGTCATGCGGCGGCGGCGGTGGACAGCAGACGCCCGTCGGGAAAGCCGCGGCCCGCACCCGACGACCGTGCGCCGCGTGGCGGAGCCCGCGGGCGTGACCGCGCGCCGCGGCCCGGCGGCCGGGCGGGTGGACGTCCGCCCGGCCACCGGGCCGGCGCCGGAGCGCCGGCCTTCGGCCCGCATGCATCCCCCGATACGCCGGCCCGGGCCGGGTGCGTGCCCGGAGAACCCCGGTCGTCAGCCTCCGCCCGCGTACGCCCTGTTCGTGATCCGTACCGCGTCCTGGTGCACCAGCCAGCGCGTCAGATACGCCCAGCCCGCGTGCATCGCCACCCACTCCTCCCGGCCCTGGTACGGGTCCGCGTCCTCCGGCGCGTACGTCCGGCCGTCCGGGTGGCGCTGCTGCATCGCCAGCGCGCGGCCCGCGTGCAGCCGCTCCCAGTACGCGCCGCCGGCGCCCGCCAGGCCGTCGAGCCGCAGCTCCCGCGCCACCACGTCCATCGCGACGAAGTCCATCCGCCGCGACGGGCCCCAGCTCGTGCCCTGCGGGAAGTAGATCTCGTCCGAGCCGCGCATGTACATCGTCCCTCCCGGCGCGGCGTACGGCGGGCTGGTGAACTCCCGGTCGGTGAGGGCGGCGTAGACGACGTCGAAGTTGTGCAGCGCCGCGCGGGGCGCCGGCTGGCCGGCGAGCGCGGACGTGAGGACGGCGTGGGTGTTCTGCACGGCGGTGGCCATGTAGTCGGGGTGGACGATGCCGTGGTTGACGACGAGGCCGTCCTCCTCGGCGTTCCAGCCGCCGACCCAGCGGGACACCGGCCTGCCGTGCAGCACCCGCCGGCTGCCGAGGTCGGAGGGGCGGGCGAAGGCGGAGATCATCAGCTCCAGGTTCGCCTGCCGCCAGGCGGGCGCGTTGCGGTGGCCGGGCATCATCGCGGTGGCGACCTGGAGCAGCATCGCGTTCCAGGAGTTCTCCTCGGCCTTGCTGTCGCCGGGGGTCTGCTCGACGCCGTCCCGGTCCTTCCAGTACGGGACGTCGTAGCCCAGGAACCGGTCCGCCTCGTCCTCGGTCATGGCGCGCACCCCCTCCCGCTCCGCGGGCGTCAGGTCGTCCCACAGCAGCCAGCCGGCGAACCCGGCCATCGCCGCCCACAAGGCGCTCTGCCACTCGTCGCCCCAGCCGCCCGCCTCGGTGGCGCGGTGGTGCCCGGCCACGGAGGTCAGCAGCCGCACGGCTGTCGCGCGGGCGTGCGGCTCGGCGACGCCGGTGCCCTCCGCGTCGTACGCGCCCGTGGCCAGCGAGGCGGCGAGCGCGAACGCCTCGGCGGCGACGGGGCGCACGTCGTGCTCGGTGGTGCCGCCGAGGTCGAGCAGGCCCTCGCCGCCCTGGCCCGCGAAGCGCTCGTCGTACCAGGTCGTCAGCGCGTAGCGGTTGGCGTTGACCAGGATCGCGCGCAGCCGCGCGGCGTCCGCGCCGGGCGGCAGCCCTTCGCCGAAGTCCGTCCAGTCGACGGGCACGACCCGGGCCGACGGCGGCCGGGCGGTCGCCGCCGCACCCGCGGGCAGCGCCGGCAGCCCGGCGAGGAGCGTCGCGAGCAGCGCGACGAGGAGCACGAGACGCGGCCTTCGGCCGCCGCTTACAGGACCCATGGCACTGCCTCCTCCGGAGCCGTACGACTCGTCCCACCCGGAAAGTAACCGCTTACTATGCCCGCGTGAACCCCTCCCGCAACCGGCCCTGCCGCAGCCGGCGGCCGTCGATCGCCCATAGTGGTACGCAGCGTACGAATCGAGGAGGCCCCGCCCCGTGTCCCTGTTCTGGCGGATCTTCGGGCTGAACGCCCTGGTGCTCGGCACGGCCGCCGGCGTGCTGATGCTGGCGCCCGTGACCGTCTCCTCGTCGGTCCTGCTCGCCGAGGCCCTGGTGCTCGTGGCGGGCGTGACCGTCATGCTCGTCGCCAACGCCGCGCTGCTGCGCGTCGGCCTCGCGCCCCTCGAACGTCTCACCGGGCTGATGAACACCGTCGACCTGCTCCGCCCCGGCCAGCGGCTCGCCGTGCCGGGCGCCGGCGACATCGCCGACCTCATCAGCGCGTTCAACGCGATGCTCGACCGGCTGGAGGCCGAGCGCGCGGCCAGCACCGGGCGTGCGCTGTCCGCACAGGAGGCCGAGCGGCGGCGCATCGCGCAGGAGCTGCACGACGAGGTCGGGCAGAGCATGACCACCGTGCTGCTGGAGCTGAAGCGCGTCGGCGAGCGCGTGCCGGAGGCGCTCCGCGGCGATCTGGAGCGGGCACAGGAGACCACCCGGGAGAGCCTGGAGGAGGTGCGAAGGCTCGCCCGCCGGCTGCGGCCCGGGGTGCTGGAGGACCTGGGCCTGGTCAGCGCGCTGACCTCGCTGGGCAGGGACCTGGACGGGCACACGGGGATACGCGTCGACCGCCGCATCGATCCGGGCCTGCCGCCGCTGGACCCGGACGTGGAGCTGGTCCTCTACCGCGTCGCGCAGGCGGCCCTCACGAATGTCGTCCGGCACGCCGCGGCGGACCGGGTCGGGCTGAGCCTCGTGTGCACCGGCGACGGGGTGGAACTGCGCGTCACCGACGACGGCCGCGGCATGGGCGCCGCCCGCGAGGGCGCCGGGATCCGCGGGATGTGCGAGCGGGCGCTGCTCATCGGCGCGGCGCTGGACGTGACGCTCGCGCCGGGCGGCGGCACGCAGGTGGTGCTCACGGTTCCGGAGCCCGGGCGGCCCCGCGGCGAGGCGCCGGAGCCGCCCGCGGTGCGGCGCTAGCGGCCGGGACCGGGCCGCCCGGACCGGAGTCCGGGCCCGGCCACAGATGCTCCCGGGCCCGGTGCAGCCCCGGCCCACCTCGCACCGCCGCGATCATCCCCGTACGACACCTGCCGGATGAAATCGATTTCGACTACGGTCCCCGTACCAGCGGGCACCCCCGTACGTCCCGGGCGCCCGCACCGGCACCCGAGGAAACGAGGAACCATGCACGACACCCCCTGGCCGGTGGTCCGCCGCTACCGGGGCGAGCGGCTCGCCCACATCGTTATGCCGGTCGGCGGCATCGGCACCGGCTCCATCGGCTTCGGCGGACGCGGCCACCTGCTCGACTGGGAGCTGTTCAACCGCCCGGCCAAGGGCTTCACCCCCGACTCGTTCTTCTGCATGCGCGCCGAGGGCGCCGCCGGGACGTTCACCCGCGTCCTCGAATCGGCCCTGCTGCCCGCCGAGTACGCCGGCCACAGCGGCAGCCCGTCCGCACTGCACGGCCTGCCCCGCTTCCGTGAGGGTGAGTTCGCCGCCGCCTACCCCTTCGGCCAGGTGCGGCTGACCGACCCCGGCCTGCCGGTGGAGGCGACGGTACGGGTCTTCAACCCGCTCGTCCCCGGCGACGCCGAAGCCAGCGGCATCCCCGCGCTCATCTACCGGGTGCGCCTGCGCAACACCGGCGCCGAGGAGCTGGCCGTCGACGTCTGCGGCAACCTCCAGCACGTCGCGGGCCGCCACCCCACCGGCGGCCTGCCCGCGGGCAACGTCTTCGACCGCCTCGACGTGAACGGCGCCACCGTGCTGGCCGGACGCACCACCGAGGTCGCCGAGGACGCCGAGAGCTGGGGCACCCTGGCCCTCGCCGCCCTCGGCGGGCCCGTCACCAGCCACCGGCTGACCTGGGCGCGCCGTTCCTGGGGTGATTCGCTGCTGGACTTCTGGGACGACTTCACCGCCGACGGCCGGCTCGGCGAGCCCGCCGAGGGCGCCCGCGTGCCCACCGGCTCCCTCGTGGTCTCCGACCGCCTGCCCGCGGGCGCCGAGCGGGAGTTCACCTTCGTCGTCGCCTGGCACTTCCCGCACCGCCGCGGCTGGAGCCACCGCTTCCAGGGCCCGCCGGACTACGGCCACAGCGCCGACGTCGTCGGCAACCACTACGCCACCCGCTACGCGGACGCTGCCGACGTGGTCCGCCGGCTCGTGCCCCGGCTGGCCGGCCACGAGCGCCGGACCCGCGCCTACGCCGAGGCCGTCACGACCTCCAGCCTGCCGCCCGCCGTCAAGGACGCGGTGCTCTCCAACGCCGCGGTGCTGAAGACACAGACCTGCTTCCGCATCGCCGACGGCACGTTCCTGGCCTGGGAGGGCGGCAACCCCGACCACGGGAGCTGCCACGGCAGTTGTACGCACGTGTGGAACTACCAGTACGCGCTGGAGCAGCTCTTCCCCGACCTGGCCTGGACGATGCGCGAGGTCGAGTTCGTCCACGCGCTGGACGAGCGGGGCATGATGAGCTTCCGCGCCGGGCTGCCGCTGGAGCGCGCGGGCACCGGCTGGCGGATCGCCGCCGCCGACGGGCAGATGGGCGCCCTCGTCCGGCTCTACCGCACCTGGCGGCTGACCGGCCGCGACGACCTGCTGGCACGGCTGTGGCCGGGCGCGCGCCGGGCGCTTGCGTTCGCCTGGATCCCGCGGGGCTGGGACGCGGACCGCGACGGGCTGATGGAGGGCTGCCAGCACAGCACGAGCGACGTCGAGTACTACGGGCCGAGCGGGATCAACCAGTCCTGGTACCTGGCCGCGCTCGCCGCCTGCGAGCGCATGGCGCGCGCGCTCGGCGACCACGACTTCGCCGGCACCTGCGCGGAGGTGCTGGCAGGCGGCGCGGCCCGGACCGACGCGGAACTGTTCAACGGCGCGTACTACGAGCAGAAGGTGCTGCCCGCCGGCTCCGCCGACAACATCGCCGACGGCCTGCGTATCCGCTACGACGGCGACAACCCCGACGTCGGCTCCGACGACCTCGTCGACCCCGACCTGCAGATCGGCCCCGGCTGCATGGGCGACCAGCTCGCCGGTCACACGCTCGCCGTGCTCTGCGGCCTCGACGACCGGCTCGATCCGGAGCACACCGCGACCGCGCTGCGCAGCGTGCTGCGGCACAACCACCGCGGAGAGTTCCACTCGCACATGAATCATCTGCGCACCTTCGCGCTCGGCGACGAGCACGGGCTGCTGAACTGTACGTATCCCCACGGTGGCCGGCCGACACGACCGTTTCCGTACTGCAACGAGGTATGGACGGGCGTGGAGTACACCGCGGCGCTCGGGCTCGCCGCGCAGGGCGACCGGGACGCGGCCGAGCACGTGGTGGCGGACGTCCGGGACCGCTATGACGGGCGGGCGCGCAACCCGTTCAACGAGGTGGAGTGCGGCAACCACTACGTGCGCTCCATGGCCTCGTTCGGGCTGGCGCACGCCTGGCCGCGGACCGTCGTGGACGCCGGCGCCGGGACCGTCGAACTCGACCCGCTGCCGGGCAGGTGGCCGGTCGTCGCCGGAGGTCACGTGGGTGTCGTGCACGTTACCGCGGTCCCGGACGGGGTCACGGCGGAGGCGGTCTGGGAGTCGGTCGACGAGGAGAGCCGGGGGCCCCTCGCGGTCCGGCTGCGCGCCGTCGCCGCGGGCGCGGAGGGCGGCACCGCGCTTCCGCCCGCGTAGCCGAGGGGGCCGTCCCGTACGGAAGCCGGCGCCGGCTCCGGTACGGGCGCGAGCGCCCGTACGGGGCGGCCGCCCCGCGGATTCCGCGTGCACACCTCTTGACCCCCGCGGTGACGCGCTGCTTGCATGGCTGGCCATCAGGCAAGAAATCGATTTCACGCCCTGTTCCACCCGTACATGCCGAAAGGTCCGCACCGCGAGAAGCGGTGCGGGCCCAGCGAGAGGAGCCGCAATGGGTTGGGTCGGACCGGGAGGAATGTCGCGCCGTCAGGTGCTGCGGTCGATGGGCGCGGCGGCGCTCGCCGCGCCCGCCGCGGGGAGCCTGGCGGCGTGCGGGGGATCGGGGTCCGGGGACTCGTCCTCGCTCGACCTCGTCTATCTGGGCGACGCCACCCAGCAGGAGGCGTTCAACGCGCTCTTCGCCGAGTTCAACAAGTCCAAGCCGAAGGTGAAGATCAAGGCCCGCGGCATCGCCGCCGAGACCTGGGGCAACTTCGCCAACACCGTCTCCACCCAGATCGCCGGCGGCAAGGTCCCGGACATCGTCCAGGTCGCCACCGAGGGCCAGCGGCTGTTCGCCTCCAAGAGCCTCCTGGAACCGCTCGATGCGTATATGGACAGGGACAGGAAGGTCGTCGAGGACTACTTCGCCGACACCGACCCCAAGCTGAAGGAGTGGACCGAGACCTACGGGTCCACGGACGGCAAGACGTACTTCATACCCGGCGGCTACAACACCTCGGTCCTGTACTGCAACACCGAGGTCTTCGCCGACGCCGGCGTCGACCTGCCCGAAGACGGGTGGACCTGGGACGACTTCCGCGCCGCCGGGGAGCGCATCAAGCAGAAGACGGGTGCGTTCCTGCTGCCCGCCGGCTTCGCGTTCCCCTTCCTCGACATCATGCCCTGGCTGCTCACCAACGGTGCCAGCACCCACAACGCCGCCTGGGACGAGGCGACGTTCGACAGCCCCGCCGCGGTCGAGGCCGCCGAGTACGTCAAGGGCCTGATCGACGACGGCCTCTCACCCAAGCCGGGCGGCAACTTCAACGCCGCCGCCCAGCTCCGCAAGGGCAGGCTCGCCACCTTCGGCGCCGGCCGGTGGGCCACCCTCGACATGCGCCGTCTGAAGCTCACCGACTCCGTACGCATCGTGCCCTGGCCCAGCAACACCAAGCCCGGCGCCAGCGTCGGCTGGGACGGCTGGCCGATCCTGCGTGCCTCCAAGAACAAGGACGCCGCCTGGGAGTTCCTCACGTGGATGATGTCGAAGGAGGCGTCCACCTTCTACGCCTCCGCCGGCGGCACCAACATCCCCGCCCGCAACTCCGTCGCCGCGAGCCCCGCGTTCACCGACGACGCCCCGGCCGGCACCGAGCACCTGCCCGCCGCACTCGGCTACGGCACCCCGATCCCCTCGCCCGAGCGCGGCGCCGAGGCCCAGGCGGCCGTCACCCAGGGCTGGCAGGCCGCCATCCTCGGCAACCAGCCCGCCGCAGAGGCCCTGGGCAGCGCGAACGACAAGCTCAGCGGGCTGCTGTGACCCTCACGCAGGAACACCGGAAGCGCGCCGCCGCCCCGCCCCCGGCGGCGCGCCGCGGCGGCCGGTTCCGGCGCGGCGACTGGGTCGGGTACGCGTTCCTCAGCCCCGCGCTGCTGCTCTTCCTCGCCTTCGTGGCCGGGCCGTTCGTCGTCGCCATCGTCCTGGCCTTCTACAGCTGGGACATGCTCACCCCCGCCGAGTTCAACGGCGTCGGCAACTTCACCGAGATGTTCTCCGACCCGCTGCTCTATGAGGCGCTGGTCAACACCTTCGTCTTCGCCTTCGCCTCCGTCCTCACCCACCTCGGCGGCGGGCTGCTGCTCGCCATGGGCGTCAACCGGATGATGAACAGGGCGCTCTCGTACTTCGTGCGCACCACGCTCTTCTTCCCGTTCGTCATCTCCTGGGCCGCGGTCGCGCTGCTGTGGAAGTACGTGCTCGACCCCACGTTCGGCCTGGTCACCCACTACGCGGGCGAGATCGGGGTGCAGCCGCCGGAGTGGTTCACCGACCCGGCGTGGGCGCTGCCCGCCATCATCGCCATCGACTTCTGGCACACCATCGGCTTCACCTTCGTCATCATGCTCGCGGGGCTGCAGACCGTGCCGCGCGAACTCCACGAGGCGGCCCGGGTGGACGGCGCCCGGCCGCACCAGATCTTCTGGCGGGTGACGCTGCCGATGATGTCGCCGACGATCTTCTTCGCCGCGGTCATCACCTTCATCGGAGCCTTCCAGATCTTCGATCCGGTGCAGATCATCACGCCCGACGGCGGGCCGGAGAACTCGACCATCACCATCGTCATGTACCTCTACCAAAAGGGCTTCCAGTCCTTCCAGATCGGCTACGCCGCGGCCGTCTCCATCCTCGTCTTCGTGATCATGATGGCCGTTACGCTGCTGCAGTTCTGGGGCTCGCGGAAGTGGGTGCACCAGCAGTGACCGTACGGATCCGCAAGCGCCGGCGCGTACGCCCGGCCCACCTCCTGCTCGAACTCCTCCTGGTCGCCGTCGGGCTCGTCATGATCGCCCCGCTCGTCTGGCTCGTCGTGCAGAGCTTCACCGCGGAGCGGGCGGCCTTCGAGATGCCGCCGAACTGGATCCCCCACCCCTTCACCACCGAGAACTTCGCCGCCGTGCCGGACGCCATCCCGTTCGGCCGGATGGCGCTCAACAGCCTCCAGGTCGCGGTGATCGCCACCGCCGGCTCGCTGCTGGTCAGCGTGCTCGCGGCGTACGCCTTCTCCCGGCTCACCTTCCGCGGCCGGGACGGGATCTTCCTCGTGCTGCTCAGCGCGCTGATGATCCCGGCGCAGATGACGGTCATCCCCGTCTTCGTGCTGATGCGCAACCTCGGCCTCATCGACTCGCTGCCCGCGCTGTGGCTGCCCGCGCTGATCAACGTCTTCTCGATCTTCTTCTTCCGGCAGTACTTCACCACCATCCCGCGCGAGCTGGACGAGGCCGCGCGCATCGACGGCGCCGGACACCTGTGGATCTGCTTCCGGGTCATCGTGCCGCTGTCCGGGCCCGCCCTCGCGGCGATGGCGATCCTGACGTTCGAGGCCGCCTGGAACAACTACTTCGGCCCGCTGATCTTCCTCAGCACCCCGGAGAACATGACGCTGCCGGTGGGCCTGGTCGCCCTCCAGGCCAGCCACGGCGGCTCGCCGGTGGTGGTGTTCGCGGCGATCACGGCGGTGGTGGTGCCGGTGCTGGCGCTGTTCCTGCTCTTCCAGCGCTCGTTCGTGGCGAGCATCGCCCAGGCGGGGCTGCGCGGATGAGTGGGCACACGACGGCGGTCCCGCGGACCGGGCCGATCCCCGGCGAGGCCACCGCCGAGAACGAGGCGCTGCGGCGGCTGTTGCGCGGCGCCTGGCCGAGCCTGCCGGCGCTGGCCGTCGCGGGGACGGCCGTCTGCGCCGCCGGCACCGTCGCCGTCCTGCTCGCGCCGGGGGTCACCCCCGTCTCGGTGCTCCTCGCCGCCCTGCTCACCGGCCCCTGGCTGGCCGCGCTCGGCGCCACGGCCGACCGGATCGGCGCGGACGGCGAGGCGGAGATCCGGGACTGGTGGCGCGGGCTGTGCACGCTGTGGCGGTACGGTGCCGTGCAGACGCTGGTGCCCGCGGTGCCGACGGCGGCGTTCCTCGCCGCGCTGGCGCTGTGGCAGCAGACGCAGAGCCCGTGGCTGCTGCCGTCGCTGGCGGCCGGCGGCGCGTGCGCCGTCGCCGGGCTGCTCGCCCTGCCGGCCGCGCTGTCCCTCGGCACCGCCCGCCCGGCGCTGCGCGGCAGGCTGCTGTGGATCTGCGCGGTGCACCTGGTCGCCCGCCACCCGACGCGGTTCCTCGCCGCCCCGTCGCTGGCGCTGCTGGGCCTCTCGGCCTCGCTGCGCTGGACCGCCTCGCTGCTGCTCCTCGTCCCGCCGCCGGTGGCGCTCGTCGCCTCCGCCGCGACGGCGACGGCCCTGGCGCGCCACGGCACGGCCGGCGCCGGGGGAGGGGAACCGGAGCGGGGCTGACGCGCGTACGGGCGGCGCCGGCACGCCGCCGGTACGCCGTCGGGCCCGATGCCTCTCCGCACCCGGCGGCCCGGCCGGGCCCACCACCCCGTGGCGGCCCGGACGGCACCGACGGGCGGCCCGCCGGCGAGGGCGCGTACGCTCCGCGGCAGCAGTCGCCGCGCCGGAGGTGCACGTCGCCGTCCGGGGCGGGCTCAGTCCTCGTGGCGCGCGATGCGCTCGTCGTTGAGCACGTCAACGGCGCCGCCGGCGTCGCCGATCGTGGAGTAGTCGACGGCCACCAGGTTCACCGGCCGGCCGCGTGCCCGCTCGCACTCCCGGGCCCGGTCGAGCACGAAGTCACGGGCGTTGATCCGGCCGGCGTCCAGGCGGCTGCCGCCGCTGTTGGTGATGAAGTGGTTCATGAGGAAGAGCTTCTTGTCCTCGCCGCCGCGGTTCGCCACGCACGTCATGTCCTCGGGCGTACGGAACGCGAACGGGGTCTCCATGCCGTACCGGTAGAAGTTGCGGTACCAGGGCGCCGGGCCGTCCGCCTTCTCCGCGAACACCACCAGCCGCCGGTCCTCGTCGATCATCTCGCCGAGCGTCGGCCACGGCTTGTCCGGGTCGTCGTCCGGCGTGAACACCACGTCCGCCAATCCGGCACGGCGCATCGCCGCGCGCGTGTCGGCGCCGCTGATGCCGTCCTGGATCACCAGCGTGACGACGTCGGAGGGGTTCTGCTCCAGCCAGTCGCCGATCTTCTCCAGCTCCGGGACCAGGGGCAGCGCGCCGCCGCGGCACACGGCGTGGCACAGCCAGGTGCCTGCGCGGGGCGGGTCGACGGTGTTGAGCACGGAGCGGATCTGCCGCTGCACGGTCGGCGTGAAGTCCGACTCCGCCAGCCGCTCGGTGATCTCCGGGGGCGTCTCCCAGCGGTGGGTGTCGAGGAGCAGGGCGCGGACGCCGTCATTGAGCTGGCCGGTGATCGACGGGTCCTGGAGCGGGGCGATGAACCGGTCCTGGGAGGTGGCCATCGCGTTGTGCGAGGCGAGCTGTGCCACCTCGTCGTAGCGCAGCTCGCACAGCTCCTCCCGCCCGTTGCAGCGGCGGTCCGACTCGCCGCCGAAGGCGTTCGGCACGAAGACGGCGCCGGCCAGGGCGGCGAGGACGAGGCCCACCGCGCCCCAGCGGTAGCGCGGCGGCAGGGGAGGTGCGGGCCCGGCCGCGCCGGACCGGTCCGTTCCCTGCTCCCCGGCCCCGGCTTCCCCCGCCGCGGGGGTAAGGATCTCTTGCGTCTCGGCGCTCTCCGGCCCGCCGGGCCCGGACGAGCCCGGCCCGGGACAGCCCGGCTCGGACGCGCCGGCCCCGGACCCGGCGGTCGCGGTCTTCCCGCTCGTCGCCGCCCCCGTGACCTGCGCCCCGCCCGCCGCGGCGAGCGCCTCTGTCCTGCGGTGCCACAGCCACCCCCCGGCGGCCAGCAGCAGCCCCGCCGTCAGCGGCACGACAGCCGTCGTCAGCGCGACGGCGTAGAGCCGGTCAAGCGCCGTGCGCTGGAGGTCGTCCAGCAGCCGGGCGGCGGAGTCCGGCCAGTTCCCCGGCGCGACGGCGACGCTCCTTCCGACCAGCCCGCGGACCACCAGCGTCAGCGCGAACGCCAGCGCGCCCCCGCCGGCCAGCGCCCCGCCGATGCGGAAAAGCCTGCGGCCCGGGGAGCGCGGCCCGTAGCGCCACAGCACGGCCAGCGAGGCGATCCCCAGGAGGACGGCGCCGGTCTGAACCCAGCCGAGGCCCAGCCGGGTGAAGGCACGGGCCTCGCGCGCCGGGCGCAGTTCGTCGTCGCCGCCGCCGAACTCGGCGGCAAGGTCCCAGGACACCCCGTCCGCCGTGTTCCGCAGCGCCGACGACGCGCTCTCCTCCCGGCCGGAGAAGAGCGCGGGCCCGACCTCGGCGAGCGCCGTGGCCAGGTCGCCGGCGCCGAGCGCGGCGAGCAGCCGGGGGCGCAGGTCCGCCCGCTCGTCCGCGGGCACGGCCCGCAGCACCGTGTCGGTGGCGGTCCTCGCCTGTGCCTCGGTGAGGTCCAGCGTCGGCAGCCCCTCCGGGCGCTCGCCGTCCGCGATGCGGTCCACGGCCTCGCCCAGGTCGGACTGGAAGGCGGCGTAGTCGGGGGCGGGCTTGTCCTGGAGGTTCGCGACGACGTCGGCGAAGTGGACGTTGCCCACGGCGCCCAGATTGTCGAGCACCGGGCGCAGGTCGACCTCCAGCGTCAGATCATCCTTCTCCCCGCGCAGATAGGCCACCGCGTCCGCGATGACGCCCTCGGCCAGGGCCCGCGCGGTGGTCGGCGGCAGGACCGTCTTGAGGTTGGAGGTGACGACGGATTCCGGGACGGGCAGCCGGGCGAGCAGATCGCGGGTGACGCCCGACGCCTCGGGGTCGACCAGCACCTCGTCGTAGAGCCGGTCGTAGGCGTCCTGGCGGTCGAGCGCGGCGCGGTAGAAGCCCGCGTCCGCGACGGTGGAGCGGGCCGTACCGGCGACGACGAGGACCGCCGTGGCGAGCACCGCGACCGCGAAGGCGAGCCACCGCAGGACGACGGCGTCCCGCGGCGGCGCGGCCTCGCCGACCCGCCGTACCACACGGGCGAGCCGGGCTCTGAGCTTGTCGAACGGGATCATGCGCGGTTCCTGCCTGCTGTCGCCCTTCGAGCCTACGGGCTGCGCGCGGGAACCGCCCCGGACCCGTGATCAGGGCCGATGCCGCCGCCGAAGCGCAGGTGCGCAGGTGCCGGCACGCCTGTGCGGCGGCCATCCGGCCAGGTCGGGCGGTGGGTCCGCCGGATGCAGGAGGCGTGCGGTCGGACAGCCGGGGCAGAATGGTACGGACCTGAACGGCGCCGGTGACGCACCGTACCGGAACAGCCCCGGACAGCCGTCAGCCGGTCGCGAACAGCGTGGAGGCCGAGGCCGCCCACGGCGTTGCGGCCGCCGTGCGGGGCTTCGAGAAGGGCGCGCGGCGATCGTGCGGCCCATCGCCGCGGCCACATCGGCGACGCCGACCCAGGACCGGGAAGGCGATCACTTCAGACCGGTGTGCGCGAGGCCCTCCACGAACTGGCGCTGCGCGAAGACGAAGACGGCCAGCACCGGCAGCGCGGTCAGTGACGCCGCGGCGAGCTGCACGTCCCACATCGGGCCGCCGTAGGAGTCGGTGAACTGTGTCAGCGCCTGCGGCAGCGTGAACTTCTCCGGCGTGGAGAGGTACACGATCGGCTCCAGATACAGGTTCCAGCTGTGCAGGAACGTGAAGATCCCGACCGCCGCCAGCGCGGGCCGCGCCAGCGGCAGCGCGATGCGCCGGTAGATGGCGAAGCGGCCCAGGCCGTCCATCCGCGCCGCCTCCTCCAGCTCGGTCGGCAGCGTGAGGAAGAACTGCCGCATGATGAACGTCGCCAGCACGCTCGGTGCGCCGAGGATCGGCACCAGGACCAGCGGCCAGTGCGTGTCCGTCATCCCCCAGTCGTTGAACATCTGGAACAGCGGGACGATGGTGACCTCGCTCGGGATCAGCAGGCCGGTGAGCACCACCAGGAACAGCGCGTTCTGGCCGCGGAAGCGGATGCGCGCGAAGGCGTAGCCCGCCATCGAGGACACCGCGAGCGTGCCGACGGTCACGATGACCGCGATGTACATGCTGTTCCAGTACTGCTGCGCGAACGGCTGGAGGTCGAAGACCCGCTCGTACGCGCCGAACCCGGGGTTCTCCGGCCACAGCGACGGCGGGAACGCGAAGATCTCGCTCGCCGGCTTCAGCGACGAGGTCGCCATCCACCACGTCGGGAAGACGAAGGGGACGAGCAGCACCAGCAGTACCCCGTAGAGCACGAGCCTGGCGCGCGGGGACAGCTTATGACTCATGGAAGACCCACTTCTTGCGCATCTGCCACTGCACGACGGTCAGCACGAGCACGATGAGGAAGAGCAGCACGGAGAGCGTCGCGCCGTAGCCGAAGTGGTGGAACTCGAACGCCTGCTGGTACAGGTAGTAGACGAGGACAGTGGTGGAGTTGCCCGGGCCGCCCTGGGTGAGCACGGCGATCTGGGCGAACACCTGCAGCGAGCCGACCACCGTGATGATCGAGGTCAGCAGGATCGTCGGGCTGATCAGCGGCACGGTGATCCGCAGGAACTGCCGCCACCGCCCGGCGCCGTCCACGGTGGCGGCCTCGTACAGCTCCCGCGGCACGCCCTGCAGCGCGGCCAGGAAGAGCACCATGTTCAAACCCACGTTCTTGAAGACCTGCACGACGATCACCGAGATCATCGACGAGGTCTCGCCGCGCAGCCAGTTGGGCCCCTCGACGCCGATCAGGTCGAGCCCGGCGTTGATGCCGCCGTTCTTCTGCAGCAGGAAGCCCCACACGATCGTCCACGCGACCAGGGAGACCACCACGGGCGAGAAGAACAGGGTGCGGAAGACCACGCTGCCGCGCAGCTTCTGGTTCAGCAGCACCGCGAGCGCGAGCGCCAGGGTCAGGTTCAGCACCACCAGCCCGACGGAGAAGAACGCGGTGGCGCGCAGCACGCCCGGCAGCTTGGGATCGTCGGCCAGCGCCCGGTAGTTGTCCGCGCCCACCCCGTGGAAGCTGCCGGCCAGCACGTTCCACTCGTGGAAGCTGTACCAGAAGACCAGGATGAGGGGAATCAGGACGAACACGACGCTGCCCAGCAACTGCGGGGCGATGAACAGGTAGCCGGCCAACTGGTCCCGGCGGCGGGCGGTCCAGAAGGGCCGCCGGGAGCCGACCCCGCCCGGGCGCGGGTCGGTGGCCTTGGCCCGGGCGCGTTCCAGGATCGCCATGGCAGCGCCGTCACTTCTCCAGTTGCGGCTGGATCGCCGAGCAGACGTCCTGGAGCGTCTTCGCGACGTCGGCGTCCGGCTTCCACAGCGGGTCGAGCGCGGCGCGCACGGCGTCGAACAGCTCGGCCTGGTTGGTGTGGGTCGGCTTGACCTCGCCGTTCTCGATGCCGCCGATGACGACCTCTTCGAGCTGCGCGGGCTTGAGCTGCGGGTTGCTCTTGGCCAGGGTCTTCGCGTCCAGTTGGGAGCTGCGGGCCTGCGGGAAGTAGCGGCCGAGGGCGGCGGAGTTCTTCTCGTTGGTCATGAACGCCAGGAAGTCGACGGCCTCCTCCACGTTGTCGCCGTTGCCCAGGACTCCCAGACCCGCCTGCCCGATCACGTCGTACGAGCCGGCGGGGCCCTCCGGCAGCGGCACGAAGTCCCAGCCGAAGCTGTCGTCCAGCAGTGAGGCCCGGCTGATCTGGGTGACGGTCATCGCCGCCTCGCCGGCGAAGAAGTCCGCGGTGGTGCCCGGCGCGGGCATCGCCTCGTCGGCGAAGATCGCGTCGTGCAGGAAGGTCATCGCCTCGGTCATCTCCGGCTCGTCGAACGAGCAGGTCTTGCCGTCCTCGCTCCAGGGCTCGGCGCCCCAGCCGTCCCAGACGGTGGCCAGGTTGTCCCACAGCTTGTAGTCGAAGTCGCGGATGACCATGCCGGCCTCGCCGGTCTCGGCCCGTACCGCGCCGCCGATATCCGCCACCTCCTCCCAGGTCCACTTCCCCTGCTCGATCAGCTCGGCCGGGGCGGGCCGGCCGGCCTCCTGCAGCATGTCGGTGTTGACGAAGACGCCGAACGGGGAGGTGGAGAAGGGGTAGGCGTAGAGCTTGCCCTCGTGCTGCCACAGCTTCTTCGCCGCCGGCAGCACGTCCTCGTCGTCCTCGATCTCGGCGAGCGCGCCGGAGGCGACGAAGTCGGGGGCCGCGTTCTCGAAGATCCAGGCAAGGTCCGGGGCCTTGCCGCCGGCTATCTGGGTGGTCAGCGTGGTGGTGTAGTTCTCGACCGGCAGGGTGTCGAACTTGATCTCCTTCACGTCCGGGTTCTTCTCGCGGTAGTCCGCGGCGATCGAGTTCAGCAGCTTCAGATGTTCCTCGTTGCCGGTCCAGATGGTCATGCGCAGCGTGACCGGGCCTCCGCCGGAGCCGCCGTCGGAGCCGCCGCACGCGGTGAGCGCGAGCAGGCCGGCGGCGGCGAGGGCGACGGGCCTTCCGCGGAGAGGTGTTTTCCGGCCGGGCCGGGTGCGATGCCGTGTTGACGAAGACATGCGGGTGCCTCCTGTGATGTCGGGTCGGTCGGTGACCGCCGGTCAGTAACCGCTGATGTCGGGCCAGCGCAGTTCGACGCCGTGGGCGGTCAGCGTGCGCTGGAAGTCCTGGAGAAGGCGGGGGGTGTTGCGTACGGCGCGGGGGGTGAGGCCGTGCGTGAGGCAGTGGGCGGCGAGCAGCCCGGCGGCCTCGCCGATGTTCCACTCGACGGGGTGCAGGCGGTAGCAGCCGTTGGTGATGTGGGTGGTGCCGATGTTCTTGCCGGCGGGCAGCAGGTTCTCCGTGCGCTGCGGGAGCAGTGCGCCGAGCGGGATCTCGAACGGGCTGGACGGCACGTCGATGTAGGTGTCGCGGCCGGTGGAGGGGTGCAGGTCGATGCGGTACATGCCGATGCCGGCCGAGTCGGCGTAGCTCACCGCGCCCTTCCCGCCGCGCACGTCGAGCGACAGGTCCTGCTCCACGACGGTGTACTCGGCCCGGATGCGCCGCGATTCGCGGATGTACGGGGCCATCGCCAGCCCGTCCGCGCCCCCGCCGGTGACGTCGCCGCGCAGCCGCAGGCCGGGGAAGCCGGTGCCGCCGTCGGGCCGCGGGGCCTCGGTCTGCATCCAGTACAGCAGCGACAGCGACAGCCCGCGGGCTTCCTCCAGCCGCGCCGCCGCGTCCGGCACGTCGATGACCGGGGCCTCGAAGTAGTCGACCATCGGCCAGTTCACGAGCGTGACGTCGCTGGCGTACGTGCCGGGCGCGAACTGGTCGCGGGCGGCGATCCTGCGGAACGTCCACAGGTTCCGGTCCCCGCCGCTGCGCCGCTGGTCGGCGACGACGGCGAGCGGGTCGTCGCCCGGGTTCGGGGTGAACTCCCGCTCGACCAGCTCCAGCGTCCGCGGGTGCGGGGCCCGCCAGGACAGCAGCGGGGCGCCCCAGAACTCCGGCTCGTAGTCGCGCCAGAAGCCGTAGGAGGCGGGGCGGTCGATGGTGTGGTCGCCGTCGACGTGGTCGACGGCGAAGCAGTACGACACCGCCTGCATGTTGAGCGGCTGGGCCTCGTCGGGGGCGCTGGGCTCGCCGGTCTCCGCACCGGACTCGAAGCCGGTGACGTACTCGGTGCCGGTCAGCGGGAGCAGTTCGCCGGTCTCGGTGGCGTCCAGCACGTACGGGGCGGTGAGCACCAGCGGCTCGCCGCCGCCGGGGCGCTCCACCGCCACGGAGGTGACGCGGTCGCCGTCCGTCTCGGCGGCCACCGGGCGGTAGGGCTGCAGCACGGTCAGCCGGCCGGCGCCGCGGTAGGGGGCCAGCAGTTCGTCGATCACCGCGACGGCCACCCGCGGCTCGTGGCAGAGCCGGCTGACGTGCCCGGCCCCGGGGTTGAGGTCCGGCTTGGCGCGCGCGGCGGCGGTCAGCGGGTAGTGGCGGCGGTAGTAGTCGCGGATGCCGTCGCGCAGCGACCGGTACGAGGCGGTGGCGCCGAACTGCTCGATCCAGGTGTGCTCGTCGGGGGGCACGGCCTGGCTGGTGAGCTGGCCGCCCAGCCAGTCGTACTCCTCGGTGAGGATCACCGAGCGGCCGGCGCGCAGTGCGCCGAGCGCGGCGGCGACGCCTCCGGTGCCGCCGCCGACGACGAGGACGTCCGCGTGCATGGGTCTCCTTGGGGGTGCTGAGTCGGAGGTGGGACAGGGGGTGGGCAGGGGCACAGGGTCCGTCAGCGGGCGGGGGCGGCGAGCGTGACGCCCTCGACGAGCCGGCAGTCCAGCAGCCGGCGGGTGTGTTCGGCCCGGCCGTGCAGCATGCCGGTGAGCAGGTCGACGGCCTGCCGGCCCATCTCGGTGCGGCGCAGCCGGAAGCCGGTGAAGTCCACCGGCGGGTCCACCGGCGCGGTGGGATCGCCCAGCGCCAGCACCGACAGATCGCGCGGCACGTCCAGGCCGCGGGCCGCCGCCGCCTCGTACAGCCCGACCGCGTCGTGCAGGAACTCCACGAACACCGCCGTCACGCCCGCGTCGAGCAACTGCTCCAGCTGCTCCGCGGCCGGCTCCCCCCGCGCGCCCAGGTGCGGCGCGCCGGCACCGGCCGCCTGCCGGAAGCCGGCGAGCCGGTCGGTGGACGACTCCGCTCCCGCGCCCGGACCGGCGAACGCCAGCCGCCGGTGCCCCAGCGCCCGCACCCGCTCCACGAGCCGGGCGGTGGCCGAGACGTAGTCGGCGCCGATGTACGGCACGGGACCGCCGTCCGCGTCGTCGCGGCGGCCCACACAGACGAAGGGGTAGCCCTCGGCGACCAGCCGGCTCAGCTCCTCGTGCGGGATCTCGCGGCCGAGGAGCACGCAGCCGTCGGCCACCCGCAGCCGGTTGTTCTCGTGGAAGATGCGCCGGCGGCCGGCGGTCACCGGCGCGGAGGTGAACAGCAGCAGGTCGCAGCCGCTGCGCTCGGCGCTCTCCTCGATGCCGCGCAGGAAGGGGTGGTAGAAGTCGGCGCTGGTGCTGGGGAAGACGGGCTCGTAGGTGAAGACCCCGACGATCTGGTTGAGCTGCTTGGTCAGCCGGCGGGCCACGGGGTCGGCCGCGTAGCCGGTCTCCCGGATCACGCGCAGCACCCGCTCGCGGGTGCCGGGGGCGATCCGGGCGGCGTCGGGGCGGTCGTTGAGCACGAGGGAGACCGTGGTCTGACTGACGCCGGCGAGCCGGGCTATGTCGCGCTGGGTGAGCCTGCCGGGGGCTTCTGGCATGGGAGGCTGGACCTCACAGTGGGTAGCTAATGCGTATTGCCTGACTGTTGTGCGAGGAACCTAGAACCGGCCGTGCAAGGCCGTCAAGAGGTGTTGCGGCAGCAGTAATGCGAATTAGCAGATGACCCAGGAGGATTGGTGCCCTGAGTGCACCCTCTTGGTGGCGTACGCGGAGGAATGCGCACCGCTGCCCCCGTGCTCGGCCGGGGGAGCCGCCACCGCGCTTCCACACCGGGGCGCGCCCGGCCGGCACGTGCCACCGGTGCCCGCTTCGTCTCAGACGCCGGGCACACACCCCCGGCGGGTCAGCGCGACGGCCGACCCGGGCGCAGCCGACCCCGGCACCGCGATCTCCGCCGGCGCGCGCCAACCCCCGGCCCGTAACGTCCACATGACGTGCACCGCGCCGTCCGCGCCGGCGAACACCGCGTCGAGCCGGTCCGCCGCCCGGAGCCCCAGGCCGATCGCCGTGGCGGGTGCGCACGTGCCCGGCGGGGCGGCGGTCACCGGCCCGTGCCAGCCGGCCTCGCCCGCCGCCGACAGCGCCAGCACCGAGCCGTCGGCGCCGGCGACCACCGCGTCCAGCCGCTCCACGGACTTGCCGTACGCGAGAGCCAGCGGTGAACCCGGCGCGCAGGTGCCCGCCGGCACGACGGCCTCGGGACCGGACCACGGCCCGGTGCCGTCGGCCCGCATGACCTGCACCGAGCCGTCCGCGCCGGTGAACAGTGCGGTCACCCGGCCGGCGTCGTCCTGCGACGCGAGCGTCACCGCCGTCCCCGGAGCGCAGGTGCCGGGCGGGGCGAGGACGTCGGGCCCGTGCCACGGATGGTCGACGTCCGCCCACAGCGCCTGTATGGACCCGTCCGCGCCCGCGTACACCGCCTCGATCCGCTCGGCGGGACCGCGCCGGCCCAGCCCGACCGGGGTCCCGGGCGCGCAACTGCCGGGCGGAGCGAGGGCCGCGGGTCCGCTCCAGCGTCCGTCGCCCGCCGACCACAGCGTCAGCACCGAGCCGTCAGCTCCGGTGCACACCACGTCCACCTGGTCCCTCGTCCGCTGGTGTGCGAGCGTGACCGCGGCGCCCGGCGCACAGGTCCCCGGCGGCGAGACGACTTCGGGAGCGTGCCAGCCACAGCCTCGCACCGCCCACATGACGTGAATCGATCCGTCAGCACCCACGTACGCCGCGTCCAGACGGCCCGCGTGCGCTCCCCTGGCCAGTGCGACCGGGGTGCCGGGGCGGCAGCTTCCGGCGGGGGTGACGACGGTGGGACCGCACCAGGGGCCGCCGTCGGCCGCCGAAAGGGAACGTACGGTGCCGTCGGGTCCGGTGAAGAGCGCACGCGCCTGCGTACGGGTGTCGTCCTGCGGCATCGTGGCCTCCAGGTCAGAGGCCGCCGGCCCGGTTGCGGGCGGGGCGACCAGGGGGGAACCGGACCACATGGCGAGGGCGGTCGTGCCGCACGGCGACGCGTGCGGGAACGCGGAACCGCTGCGGTGTCGGAAGTGCGTCACGTCACACCCCTCGGACGGCACGGTGCCGACACCGTGCTGTCCCCTTGTTGGTAACACCCTGTCCTCCGCACGTCGATCGTCTTTTGAGGCTAGGTCACCCCGCCGCACCCCAGCCGCTGTCAAGACCGCGGAAACGCCTGAAGGGGTGATCACGTGGGAGGAATTCACGCCATCATGGGGCCGGATTCGGCCTGGAGCGGAGGGAAGGACGGCGTATGACGCGATCCTGGTGGGGCTGGGGAAACGTCGAGGACGCGGTGCGCGGCGCCGAACTGGCCGCGCTGCTCGACCGGGTGCGGCTGCTGTCGGGCGCCGAGCCCGAGGACCACGCGCCGCCGCCGGTCGCCTCCCTCGCCCTGCCGCCGCCCCGGGCCGAGCCGCCGGACTCGCTGGCCGGCCTGTGCTCGGCCGACCCCGCGGACCGCGCCGCGCACACACACGGCAAGGCGTTCCGCGACGTCGTACGCAACCTGCACGGCGACTTGCGCCACCCACCGGACCTCGTCGCCCGCCCGCGCGATGAGCGCGACGTCACGGACCTGCTCGACTGGTGCACCCGCGCCGGTATGGCCGCGATCCCCTACGGCGGCGGCAGTTCGGTGGTCGGCGGCATCGAGCCGCGCCTCGCGGACGGGCGCCCGGCGCTCACCCTCGACCTGGGACGGCTGGACGCCGTGCCGGAGGTCGACGTGACGAGCCGCGCGGCCCGCGTCCAGGCGGGCATCTACGGCCCGCGGCTGGCGGACCGGCTGCGCCCGTACGGGCTGACGCTGCGGCACTTCCCGCAGTCCTTCGAGTTCTCCACGCTCGGCGGCTGGCTGGCCACCCGGGCCGGCGGCCACTACGCCACCCTGCACACGCACATCGACGATCTCGTGGAGTCCCTTCGGGTGGTCACGCCGGCCGGCACCGGCGAGTCCCGGCGGCTGCCCGGCTCGGGCGCGGGCCCGTCGCCGGATCGGCTGTTCCTCGGCAGCGAGGGGGCCCTCGGGGTGATCACGGAGGCGTGGCTGCGCGTGCAGGTGCGCCCGCGGTGGCGCGCGCGGGCGTCGGTGCGCTTCGCGGAGTTCGACGCCGCGGTGGCGGCGACCCGGGCGGTCGCGCAGAGCGGGCTGCACCCGGCGGACTGCCGGCTGCTCGACGGGGCCGAGGCACTGGTCAGCACGGGGGTGAGCGTCGGCGGTGGCGTCCTCGTGCTGGGCTTCGAGTCCGCGGACCACCCGGTGGGGGAGAAACTCGCGCGGGCGCTGGAACTCTGCCGCGACCACGGCGGCGCCCCGGACGCGCCGGCGGAGCAGGGCACGCGGGACACCGCCGGCGGTGCCGGACTGCGGGGGGAGCCGGAGGAGGGCGGGAACGCCGGCGGCGGGACGGGTGCCGCCTGGCGCTCGGCGTTCCTGCGCATGCCGTACCAGCGCGACGCCCTGGCCCGCCACGCCATGATCGTCGAGACCTTCGAGACGGCGTGCACGTGGGACACCTTCGGCGCGCTGCACCACGCCGTGACCGACGCCGCGCACCGCGCGGTCCGCGCGGCCACCGGGGGCGCGGGGGTGCTCACGTGCCGCTTCACCCACGTCTACCCCGACGGCCCCGCGCCGTACTTCGGCGTCATCGCGCCCGGCCGCTGGGGCAGCACCGTCGCGCAGTGGGATGACATCAAGGCAGCGGTCTCGGAGGCGATCGCGGCGCACGGCGGCACGATCACGCACCACCACGCCGTGGGGCGCGACCACCGGCCGTGGTACGACCGGCAGCGCCCGGACCCCTTCGCCGCGGCCCTCGCCGCCGCGAAGTCGGCGCTCGACCCGGCCGGCATCCTCAACCCCGGGGTGCTCGTCCCCGAGCGGTGACGCCGCAGGTCCGGCTCCCGGCCGGACCCCGCCGCGACGCGCTACCGCCCCGGCTGCCGGTCACCGGGCTGCTGCACCGGCCGCGGCGGCACGGGCTCGGGGCGGTGCTGCGGCTGCTGGGGCACCGCCTGCTCTACCGGCTGCTGCTGCACCGGCTGCTGCGGCTGCGGGGGCTCCTGGGCCCGCGGGTCCCGGTTCGGCTCCCGGGCCTGCTGTGCCTGCGGCACCTGCCGGCTCTGCGGCTGTCCCTGCCGGCGCCGGGCCGGGTCCGCGATGGCGACCACCGACTGCTGCGCCTCCGCGAGGAGCGTACGCGCCTCCTCGATGCGCACGGAGTAGCGTTCCTGCTCCGCCGCCGCCCGGATCTCGATCCGCTCCGCCGCCTGCCAGGCACGGTCACGCAGATCCGCCGCCTCCAGCTCCGCCTCGCGCAGCAGCCTGGTCGCGTACTTCGCGTTGCCGTCCCGCCGCCGCAGATACTCCGAGCGCACGGCCTCCGCCTGCCCCTCGGCCGCCCCCAGCGCGTCCTCCAGCTCCTGCAGCCGCGCCCCCGCCTCGCCGGCCAGCTTCCCCTCGCGCTCGGCCTGCGCCGCCTGCTGCGCGCCGATGTGCGCGGCGGCCTCCAGCGTCACCTGCTGGGCGTGCTGACGGGCCTCCTCGCGGATGCCGTCCGCCTGCCGCTGGACCTCGGCGACGATCTGCCCCGCCGTCTCGTGCGCCTGCTTGATCCGCTGCCGCGCGCGCTGTTCGGCGTCGGCCCGGATGCGCTCCGCGGCCTGCTCCGACTCCTTGCCGCGTTCCGTCGCGGCGGCGCGGGCGGCCTCCTTCAGCTCCCGGCACTCCTCCGCGGCCCGGGCGAGCACCCGGTCCGCCTCGGCCCTGGCGTCCAGATAGAGCTTGTGGGCGCTTTCGCCGAGCGACTCGTACGTCTGCGGGCCCAGCGCGGCGGCCTGTTCGAGGAGTTGTGCCAGATGCCGCCCGCTCGCCTCCACCTGCGCTTCGAGGTCTCTGGCCCGGCGCAGGGCGGCCTCCCGTTCCACGAGCAGGTCGCCGACGACGCGGTCGACCTGCTGCGGCGAGTAGCCGCGGCTCCTGGTGGCCATCATGAAATCGCCGGGTTGCATCATCTCGCCCATCGTGCCCTGTCGTCTCGGCTACGCACTTCACCCCATGATGCTGCATCCGCGCCCCCGGACCGGCAGCCGGTCCCCGGGGCGCAGGCGGGTAGCGTGGCGTCGTCGGCGCGCTCGCGCAAGTCCCGTGGCAGGGCCCTGTGACGGCGGCCCGCGGTGCCCGGGCGGGGGGCCGCTCCCCGCGGCGCCGGACGCGTGGCACTTCGCGGGCGTACGGGCCGAAGCGGGGAGAGCGCTCTCTCACGGACTTCCGCAGGGCGGTATAAAGGCTGCATGGCAACAGAAGCTCGGTGGCCCGGCCGCCCCGCCACCCTGGAGGACGTGGCGCGGGTGGCGGGGGTGTCCAGGGCGACGGCCTCCCGGGTCATCAACGGCTCGCCCACGGTCGACGCCGCGCTGCGCCGCAAGGTGGAAGAGGCGATCAGCGCCACCAGTTACGCGCCGAACCGGGCGGCCCGCTCCCTGGTGACCCGGCGCACGGACTCCGTGGCCCTGGTCGTCTCCGAGCGCGAACAGCGCCACGCCGCCACGCCGTTCATCGGCCGGATGTTCACCGACCCGCACTTCGGCCGGGTCCTCAGCGGGCTGCTCCAGGTGCTGCGCCCGGCCGGCATGCAGACCGTGCTGATGGTCGCCGACGACGACGCCTCGCGCCGGCAGGTGCTCACGTACCTGCGGCAGGGGCACGTCGACGGCGTCGTCCTGATCTCCTCGGACCCGGACGACCCGCTGCCCCGGATGCTCTCCGAGACCGCGCTGCCCACCGTGCTGGCGGGGCGCCCGGCGCGTACGGCGGCGCTGCCCTACGTCGAGGTGGACCAGCGCGCGGGCGCGCAGTTGGCCGCCGAGCGCCTGGTGGCCCAGGGGCGCCGGCTGATCGGCACGGTGACGGGACCGCAGGACATGCCGGCCGCGAAGGAGCGGCTGGAGGGCTTCCGCGCCGCGCTCGCCGCGCTGGGCGTGGCGGGACTGCCGTGGGCGGAGGGCGACTTCACCCGGGCCGGCGGTGCCGAGGCGATGCGCCGGCTGCTCGCGGAACACCCGGGTCTGGACGGGGTGTTCGTCGCCTCCGACCTGATGGCACTGGGCGCGGTGCCGGTGCTGCTGCGTGCCGGGCGCCGGGTGCCCGAGGACGTGGGCGTGGTCGGGTTCGACGACAGCGAGGCCGCCGAGGCCGCGGAGCCGGCCCTGACGACCGTGCGGCAGCCGGTGGAGGACATGGCCTGCGAGATGGCGCGGCTGCTGCTGCGGCAGATCAGGGAGCCCGGCGCCGCACCGCCCTCGGTGGTCTTCCGGCCCACGCTGGTCGTACGCGCGTCGGCCTGAGCGCGTCACGCCGGGTTCGGGCCCCCGCCCCGTCCCCGGTGTCCGCTGGACCGGGGGCGGGGCTCGCGCACCCGCCGGTGCGCTCAGGGGTAGGCGACGACCTTGGAGGGGATCGTGTCCGTACCCGAGGTGGGGGAGCCGTGGTCGTTGATGACGTGGGCGTACTGCCCCTGACCGCCGAGCGAGACGACCATGATGTTGTGGAACTTGATCCCGGAGCCCGTCGGCGTGGCGAAGCCGTGCTCCTGGATGATGTCCGGGGCGACGTTGTAGTAGCAGTAACTGCCCATGCCCCAGCCCTCGTGCTCGCTGACGTCGTCGGCGACCTTGTACGCGGCGTAGCCGCGCAGGCTGCCGTTCTGGATGGCGGCCTGGTTCGGAGCGTCGTACGCCTTCTCGTTCTGGAAGAAGATCGTCCGGCCGCGCTCGCCGTTCCACTGCACGTCGTACTTGTTGAAGTGCTCCACGAAGAAACCGGTCATCAGCACGTCGTCGCCGTTGACGACGACGCCGTAGTCGCACCGGTTGGTCTCCCAGCCGACGCCGTCGCCGTGGTCGGCGCGCCACACCCAGGTGTGGTCGACGACCGCGTGCCGGCTGTTGATCACCATGCTGGTGGTCGCCTTGCCGGGGCCGGCGCCGCCGATGCGGATGAACACGTCCTGCAGCGTGGTCGGGTTGCCTTCGTGGTCCGCGGAGGAACCCTCCGGGCCCACTTCGAGCAGCACGTCGGAGTTCTCCGTCCCGGCATCCAGCAGGAAGCCGGCGAGCCGTACCCCGTCGACGTCGGCGACGGTCATGGCGGCCACGCCGCCGTCCGGGATGATCGTGGGGTAGCCGATGCCGAGGACCACGGTGTCCGCCCGGTCGATCACGATCGGCGCGTCGACGTGGTAGATCCCCGGGGTGAGCAGCAGGTGCTTACCCTCCTGCAGGGCGGCGTTGATGCTCGCCGCGGTCGCCCCCTCCTTGACGATGTGGAAGTCGGCCAGCGGGAGCGACTCGCCCTGCGGGGCGCCGCCGCCCCAGGTGGTGCCGCGGGCGTTGCGGCGCAGCGCGGGGAGGAAGACGCGGTACTCCTCGCCGTCGATGTAGAGGAAGGGCTTCTCGCGGGAGATCGGCGTGGTGTCCAGGGTGGTGTACGGCGGTTCGGGGAAGGACTGCGCCGGGGCGCCCTCGACGCCGGAGAAGACCATGTTCCACACGGCGTTCAGCCAGCCGCCGATGCTGCTGTCGCGGGTGTACCACTGCTGCTGTGAGTACGGCTGCACGGTGCCGTCGATGCGGCTGTCGGCGATGTAGCCACCGCTGGCCCAGCCGTAGCCGTCGGGTGCGAGGTTGAGGTTGCCGCGCACGTGCATGCGGCGGAACGGGGCGGCCTGGGAGACGGCGAAGCGGTTGGTGCCGCTGACGGGGCTGAGGGACAGGTTCTCGGCCGAGCGCCAGAAGTTCTGCGTGGCGTTGCCCTGGAACCAGCCGGCGTCCACGGTCACGTCCCCGTTGATGTGCGTGTCGTCGGGGGACAGGCCCAGGCCGATGATCGAGGTGTAGAAGCCGAGCTGGGCGTTGAGGCCGTTGTACGTACCGGGCTTGAAGAGCAGCGCGTAGCGGCCGCTGCCGAACTGCGCCGACTCCTGCTGGCGGAAGATCTGGTCCAGCCGGCCCTGGATGTCGGGGGAGGACGGGTCGAAGAAGATCACGTTGGGGCCGAGGTCCGGGTCGGCCAGCGGCCGGGCCGGGGACCGCCGCGGCGTCGCGGTCGCCTGGGTGATCGCCAGGCCCGTGGCCGGCACCGCGGCCGCCGCCGCGGCGGCGGCCAGCAGGACGCGGCGGGACGGACCGGATCTTGCGGACGGCACGGGCGATTCTCCGGTGGGGGGTACGCGCATCGGTAACTCCTGAGTCGTCGGCTCTGGTGCGGATGCACCCGGTGGGGCGGATGGTGCGCTGGTCGGCTCTTCGATCAGGCTTCAAGGAATGAAGGATTGAGCGAAAGAGAGCGCTCTCTCGTGTGGGAGTTGGTTTACGCCCATGGGCACGCGCCGTCAAGGGGGTGCGCACGCAACAGTGGCTCCCAAGGGGCGGTAAGTCCCGCTTTCCTGCGCTTGATTGGGGGTGGCCCGGGCGGAACACCCGGGATCGGCCGAGGCGTTGGTGCGGAGGCGATGAGTTCAAGGGATGTGAGGACGGCGGGCGGGCGGCGCGCCTCGACAGCCTTCCGGCCGCGCTTCCCCTCTGCGGGCTGGAGCGCTCTCTCAGCCGTGCCGCAATCCGCTCACCTTGTGAAGGGGGGCGTTGCCGCGAGGCTCAGGCCGCCGTCCAGGCGCGCAGCTTCTCCGGGTTGCGCATCACCCAGATGTGCGTGATCCCTCCGTCGGCCACATCGAACGTGAGCACCGTCGCTGTCCTCCCGTCCACCTGCGCCACCAGGCCGAGCTGACCGTTGACCGTGTGCTCCACCAGCTCGATCGCGGGCTGGTGCTCCCACACCCCCGCGAGCGCCCGCGTGACCTCCCCGGCCCCCACGATCGGCTGCAGCACCGCCGGTACGAGGCCGCCGCTGTCCGGGGTGGACATCGCGTCCGGGTCCAGCAGTCCGACCAGGGCGCCGATGTCCTTCGCCTCCCACGCCCGCAGGAACTCCCGTACCAGAGCGGTGTGCCGCTCCGCCGCCGCGGGCCGCCGCGCCGCGCGGACCCGGCGGCGGGCCGACGCGGCCAACTGCCGGCACGCCGCCGGCGACCGGTCGACGATCCGGGCCACCTCCGGGAACGGATACGAGAACACGTCGTGCAGCACGAACGCCACCCGCTCCGCCGGGGTCATCGACTCCAGCAGCACGAGGAAGGCCATGTGCACCGATTCGTCCATCGTCACGCGGTCCGCCGGATCCGCCGCCTCCTCGGCCGCGGCGCCCACCCGTCCACCGACCAGCCCCGCGCGGTCCGGCAGCGGCTCCGGCAGCCACTCGCCGACGTACCGCTCCCGACGGGCACGCGCCGATCCGAGCAGATCCAGGCAGACGCGCCCGGCGACCCTCGTCAGCCAGGCGCCCGGGGATACGATGGCCGACCGCTGCTCCGCGGACAGCGCGTACCAGCGGGCGTACGTCTCCTGCACCACGTCCTCGGCGTCGGCCAGGGAGCCGAGCAGCCGGTAGGCGAGGTTGGTCAGCCGCCCCCGCTCGCTCGCGATCCCGGCCGGCTCCGGGTCGAGACGGCCGTTCTGCGGCGCGGACGATGTGGTCATGGTGCCGGTGCTCCCTCGGTCGCGTGACAGCTTCCCCGGGTATGACGAAACAGGGCGCCGGACTGTGAGCCCGGGCCGCCGTCTCACACATGCGGCCGCCCCATCGTCTTGGTCACAGGGCTCGCGCGGGGAAGGCGCATGGGCCCATCGTGAACCATCGCCGAGCAGGACCACGGAGTGAAAGGCCCACCATGGAATCAGAGACCCCCGTCAAGGCGGCCGTCATCTACTACAGCGCGGGCGGCACCGTGCACGCCCTCGCCCGCGCCGCCGCCGAGGGCGCGCAGAAGGCGGGCGCCGAGGTGCGCCTGCGCCGGGTGCCGGAGACCGTGCGGGAGGCGGCGGCAGAGGGCAGACCCGAGCCGGACCGGCACGGCGGCGGGAGCGCCGACGTGCCCGAGGCCGCCGCCGGCGACCTGGACTGGGCCGACGTCGTGCTGTTCGGCACCCCGACGCGTCTGGGGACCATGTCCGCGCCGGTGAAGGCGTTCATCGAGACCACCGGCCCGCTGGGCTCCGCCGGCGGGCTCGCGGACAAGGTGTACTCGGCCTTCACGTCCTCCGGCACCGCCCACGGCCCGTCCGGGGCCGGACTGCTGGCGCTGGTCAACGTCTTCTGCCACTGGGGCGGCGTCATCGTGCCCCCCGGGTGCCCCGACCCCGCCCCGGACGGCCCCGGGGACGGGCCCGCCGGCGACGTGGCTCTGGAGGCCGCGCGCTACCAGGCGTGGCGTGCGGTCACGACCGCCGCCGCGCTTGCCGCCCGTCGCTCGTACCCCGTCTGAGAGCCGCGGTGGTACGGGCCAGGGGCCTGCCCGTACCCGTACCCGCGGTGTGAGCCGCGCTCCTCATGACGGCCCGGCGCCCGCGCCCCGGGCCGCATCTGCCGTGCGACCCGCCGACCACGCCCGCCACAGCGCGGCGTACGGCCCGTCCGCGGCCCGCAGTTCGTCGTGCGTGCCGCTCTCCACCACCCGGCCCTCCGCCATCACCACGACCCGGTCGGCCGCCGCGGCCTGGCTCAGCCGGTGTGCGACGACCAGTGCCGTACGCCCCTCCAGCGCGCGCTCCGCCGCCTCCTCCAGCCGCCGGGCGCCGAGGCTGCCCGCCTCCGCGGTGGCCTCGTCGAGCACCGCGACCGGCGGGTCGGCCAGCACCAGCCGGGCCAGCGCGAGCTGCTGGGCCCGGTCCGCCGTCAGCCGGTGACCGCCCTCGCCCACCACGGTGCCCAGCCCTTCCGGCAGTGCCTCGGCCCAGCCCAGCGCGCCCACCCGGGCCAGTGCCTCGCGCAGTTCCCCGTCACCGGCGCCGGGACGGGCCAGCCGCAGGTCGTCGGCGAGCCGGCCGGCGAAGACGTGCACCTCCTGGGTGACCAGCGCGACCGTGCGGCCCGACTCGTCCGGTGCCGCGCCGTCCACGTCGATGCGCCCGGCGGCCGGGACGTGGATGCCGGCGAGCAGCTTGGCGAGCGTGCTCTTGCCCGCGCCGCTCGCGCCCACCAGCGCCACCTTCTCCTTCGGCCGCAGCTCCAGGTCGACGCCGTGCAGCACCGGCCGGCCGGGCGCGTACGCGTGGGAGACCCCGCTGACGGACACCCCCGCCGCCGGCCGCGGCCCCGGCCCCCCGGACCCCGCCCGGCCGGAACCCGCCTGCTCCCGCGTGTCCACGACGCCGACCAGCCGTGCCAGCCCCGCCGTCGCCGCCTGGGCGTCGTCGAGGAGCACCAGGGCCACGTTGACCGGACCGAACAGCGAGTGGAAGTAGAGCGCGGCGGCCGTCGCCGTGCCGATCGAGGCGGAGCCGCCGCGCACCAGCACGTAGCCCGCCACCAGCACGGCGGACAGCCCCACGTACTCCGCCACGTGCAGCCGGTTGTAGAAGCCCATCAGCAGCCGCACCCCGCGCAGCCGCATGTCCACCGCGGCGCGCGAGTGCGCGTCGACGCGCCCGGCATGCAGAGCTTCCAGCCGGTGCGCGCGCACGGTGGCCGCGCCGCTGACCGTGTCGAGGAGCTGCTGTTGCTGCGCGCCGGTGGCGACACGCTCGCGGGCGTAGAGCGGCACCGCGCGGCGCACGTACCAGCGCGCCGTGTGCGCCTGCACGGGCACCGCGAGCAGCGCGGCGAGCAGGAAACGCCAGTCGAGGACGGCCAGCGCGCCGAGCGTGAGCACGATGGCCAGCGCGGAGGAGGCCAGTTGGGGCAGCGCACCGCGGACCGCCTCGGCGACGCGGGAGACGTCCCGGGTGACGCGGGCGGTCAGGTCGCCGGAGCCGGCCTTCTCCAGCCGGTCGAGCGGCAGCCGCAGCGCCCGCTCGACGAATCGCTCACGCAGCTCGGCGAGCACGGTCTCGCCGAGCCGGGAGACCATCGTCCGGCCGATCGCGGTCAGCACCCCCTGGCCGACGGCCACGACGACCAGCAGGACCACGGGCAGCGTGAGCGCGCCGGCGTCGCGCCGGTCGGTGACCAGGTCGACGATGTGCCCCAGCAGCGGCTGGGTGAGCAGTCCGACGGCGGTGGCCGCGGCCATCACCGCGAACGCGGTCCAGGCCAGCGCCCGGCGCGGGCGCAGCAGCTCGCGCACGGCGGCGCGGGTGCGGGCGGGGGTCGCGGTGGGCAGCAGTTCGCGGGCGTCGCCGGGGTGCGGAACCTCCGGCCGCTCCGGTCCCTCGCCGGCGTCGTCGTACGCGCCGGGTGCCGCCGTCATGCGAGCACCGCCGTCCGGTAGGCCGCCTCGTCGCGGAGGAGAGCGGCGTGCGGCCCCTCGGCGGCGACCCGGCCGGCGTCGACGAACACGACCCGGTCGGCGACGGCGAGCAGGGCCGGGCTGTTGGTGACCAGCACGGTGGTCAGTCCCGCGCGGTAGTCGCGCAGCCCCTCGGCCATCCGGGCCTCGGTGACCACGTCCACGGCGGTGGTCGGGTCGTGGACGACGAGCACGGGCCGTCCGGCGTGCAGCGCCCGGGCCAGGGCGACGCGCTGGCGCTGCCCGCCGGAGAGCGCGCGACCCGCCTCGCCGACCTCGGTGCCGGTGCCCCGGGGCAGTGCACGGGCCACCTCGTCGGCCGCCGCGGCGGCCATCGCGGGCCCGGGGTCCCGCCCGGGCGGCTCGGGCCCGGTACGGGCGGAGGCCACCGCCGCGCCGGCACCGGCAGCACCGGTATCCGCGTGCCCCGGCTCCGCCGGCGCCACGTTCTCGCCCACCGTCCCCGCGAAGAGGTCCGCGTCGTGCGCCGCCACCAGCACCGCCGTGCGCAGCTCCGCGGGGTCGAGCCCGGTCAGCGGCACCCCGTCCAGCTCCACGACGCCCGCCACCGGGTCCTCGACCCGGCCCAGGCACCGCAGCAGCGCCTCGGCCGCCGCCGGTTCCGTCGTCGCCACGCCGACCAGTTCCCCGGCCGCGACCGTCATGTCCACCTCCGCGAGCGCCCCGAGCCCGACGCCGCGCAGCCGAAGTTCGCCGCGCACCGGCTCGGTGAGCCGCCGGTCGCCGGGGACGACGGCCGGCGGCGCGGCCAGTACCTCCGCGACCCGCGCCGCCGACGCCCGCGCCTGGGCGAACTCGGCGTTGACGTACGCGAATGCCTGCAGCGGCGTCAGCAGGAACTGCGCGAGTCCCACGGCCGCGACGAGCTGGCCGAGCGTGAGGTGGCCGCCGAGCGCGAGCCGGCCGCCGACCAGCGCCACCAGCGCGATGAAGCCGCCGGTCAGTGCGAGCACGACACCGTGCTGCCAGCTCTCGGCGCGCGCGGCACGCAGCGTGGCGGCCAGCGAGTCGCGGCTGGTGGCCCGGTAGCGCTCGACGGCCGCGTCCCGCGCGCCGATGCCCTTGAGCACCCGCAGCCCGGCGACCAGGTCGGCGGCGACCCCGGAGGCCGTCGCGGCCTGCTCCTGCTCGGCGGCGCTGCGGTGCTCCAGCGGCTTGCTCAGCAGATGTCCCAGCCACAGCAGCATCGGCGTGCCGACCAGCACGAGCAGTCCCAGCGGTACGGAGATGAGCAGCAGCGCCACCGCACTGACCGCCGCGCCGGCCAGCCCCGAGACGCCGACGGTCACCACCATGACGATGGAGCCGGCGCGCTTGGCGTCCTCGGTGGCGATGTTCGCCACCGAGCCCGGCAGCCGGCCGCGTTCGGCCCCGCCGCGGGGGTCGAGCACCCGTCCCACCAGCTCCAGCCGTACCCGGTGCGCGGCCAGCTCCGCGGCCCGCTCGGACGCCTTGACCCCGAGGCGGAAGCTCAGCGCCAGCATCACGTACACCGCGACCAGCACGAGGAGCCAGCGCACCAGCGCGCCCGCGTCCTCCCCGGCCACCGCGTCGTCGATGACCATGCCGATGAGCACCGGTACCAGCGCTTCACCGAGCTGGTGCCCGGCGGCCAGCACCGAGCCGATCGCGACCCCGCGCCGCTGTCCGGCGATCGCACCTTTCAGCACGTCCCGTCCCGACGGTCCCTGTGCAGCCACCCGCCACCCCGCCCCTTCGCCAACCCGGCCCGATCACCTAGGTAAGGCTAGCCTAAGTAATCGCCGGACGGCCGGGAACCGGGGGGTGTCCGAGCGGCCCGGTGGCCCCGACTCGGCCGCACCGTAGGGCGGTTGGGGCCCTGCCGATCACTTGACGAGGTGATCGCGTTGAGAAAGGTTGTGCTCCGGAAGATGCCGCAGAGCCGGCCGGGCGCGGTGCGCCGCGGGGCCGGCCGGGGGAACAGAGGGGAGACCGTGGTGGACGAGGACTCCGTCGCCGTGGTGGGCGGGAGTATCGCGGGGTGTGCCACGGCGCAGGCGGTGGCGCGGGCGGGTGCCGTGAGGGTCACCGTCTTCGAGCGGGCCGGCGGCGAACTGCGCGACCGGGGCGTGGGCATCGGCCTGCACGACGCGCGGTTCGCGGAGCTGGAGGCCGCGGGGTACGTGGACTCGTCGATGCCGTGGTCCGGACTGAAGCGCCGGGTGTGGACGATCCGCGACGGAGACGCCGAGCTGGGCCGCGGGTTCGCCGAGCAGCACTTCCCGTTCCGCTCCTACAACTGGGGCTCGCTGTGGCACGAGTTGCGCAGCCGGGTGCCCGAGTCGGTGTCCTACCACACGGGTGCGGCCGTGACCGCCGTCGAGCAGGACGCGGACGGGGTCACCCTCAAGCTCGCCGACGGCCGGCGGGAGCGCTTCGGCGCCGTGATCGGCGCGGACGGCTACCGCTCGGTGGTCCGCGAGGCGATGTTCCCCGGGCTCACCCCCGACTACGCCGGCTACCTCGGCTGGCGCGGCACCTCCGCGCCGGTGGCGGGCGACCCCGAGACGGACGGCGCGGAGGCGCGCGTGGTCGTCTTCCCCGGCGGCCACTGCATGATGTACCTCATCCCCGCGGCGGGCGGCGGCTTCCGGATGAACTGGGTGCTCTACGCCGTCCCGCCGAACGACCCCGACCTGCTGCTCGACCTGCGCACCCCGACCTCGCTGCCCCCGGGCCGGGTCGCCGCGAAGCTCACGGCGTACCTGCGCGATCTGGTCGCCGAGCACTTCCCGCCGTACTGGGGCCGCTGCGTGCTGCGTACCGCACCCGAGGACTCCTTCATCCAGCCGATCTACGACCTGGAGGTGCCGCGGCTCGCCGTGGGCCGGCTGCTGCTCGCCGGCGACGCCGCCACCGTCGTACGGCCGCACACCGGCGGCGGCAGCGTGAAGGCGCTGCAGGACGCCACGGCACTGGAGGCCGCCTGCCGTGCCGGCGGCGGCTGGCCGGAGATCGCCGCCGCCTACGACGCGGACCGTACCGCCGTCGGCGCCGCGATGGTCGCCCTCGGCCGCCGGCTGGGCCGCGCCCAGGTCGAACAGACCCCTCACTGGCAGAAGATGGGGCAGCCGGAGTTCGACGCCTGGTGGCAGGAGCAGAACCGGGGTCCGGAGGGCAGCAGCGGCTTCGGCGGTCACGCGCTCAAGCGCGGCTGACGCGTGGCGACTTGACCGGGACCGGGCCCGGACCGCCCACCCATCTCTGAAATTTCAGACGGAACCTGATCGAATCGGATTGGTCAGAGGTAGAGATTGCATCTCCCTCTTGCATATTTTGATGTTGTACTCGCCCGTAACTTATACTTCCGACTTAGCATCAGACGCATCGCTCAGCCCACCCTCAGCAGGAGCGATGGATGCACCGACCCTCACATGTCACACCCTCCCCATCGCAAGGTAATCCCGTGTCAGCTTTACTGTGTCATGACCCCGACGTAGGGGTTGCGTAGTGAAGATCAACCGTCGACTCGTCCTCCTGGTCGCCGTGCCCCTTGCGGTGGCCATCGCCTTTTCCGTGCGTGCACTCGCGCCCGCGACCACCCAGGCGTTCCAGGCCAACAGGCTGGCGCAGATGGTCGATGCCGCCGAGTCCGCCGCGGAGCTGACCGCACGGCTGCAGCACGAACGTGTCGCCGCAACCGCGCTGGTCGCCTCGCAGGGCGATGCCGCCACGTTCCGCAAGGCCACCGACGCCACGGACGCAGGTATCTCGGACTACACCGAGAAGCGCAGGAAGCTCGAATCCCTGCCGTCAAACGCCGAACTCGCGCTCCAGCGGATCGAGCACTCGCTGGCCGAACTGCCGTCGCTGCGGGCGCAGGTGCGTTCCGGAAGCGGCACGCTCAGCGCCCTTGCGTTCGGGTACCGGATCACGATCGCCGACCTCATCGACTACCGGGACGGCATCGCCCAGGCCGACGGCGTCGACGCGGATATCGCCGACCGCATCCGTTCCGCCGCCGCGTTCTCGCGCGCCTCGGAGCACTCGGCGCAACAACAGATCGTGGTGCTCCGCGCGCTGGACGGCGGCGGCTTCACCCCGGCCTCCCAGCGCACGTACGACGCCACCCTTCTCGGCTTCACCGAGTCCATCGGCACCTTCCTCGCCCTGGGCGAGTCGGAGTGGCGCTTCTGGCTGGAGCGCACGCTGGCGGCCCCGCGCGCACTGCCCGCGCAGCGGATGGAGGACCAGGTCGGCCGCACCGAGATCGGCCGGGAACTCGACATCTCCGCCGCCGAATGGCAGGAGGCCACCGCCGACCGGCTGTCCATGCTGCGCTCGGTGGAAAGCCGCGTCGACGAGGCGGTGCACGCCGCCGTGAAGAAGGAGCAGTCCTCGCTCGTCCGGTGGGCCGTCGCCGAGATCATCGTCGTGCTCTTGACGCTGGTCGGCGCGCTGCTCTTCGCCTTCAGGATCGGGCGGGTGATGATCCGCCGGCTGCGCGACCTGCGCAACGCGGCGCACACGGTGGCCACCGAACGGCTGCCGCAGATCGTCGCCGACCTCTCCCAGCCCGGCGCGCTCGGCGGTGCCTCGCCGCAGCAGGTCGCCGACAGCTCCGGCAGCCCGGTGGAGACCACCGGCGAGGACGAGATCGGCGAGGTCGGCGAGGCGTTCAACTCGGTGCACCACGAGGCGGTACGGCTCGCGGCCCAGCAGGCGCACGCCCACGAGCAGTTCGCGGAGACCCTGGTCGGCGTCGCCCGCCGCGGCGCGCAGCTCACCTCCGTCATGGTCTCCGAACTGGACGCGGTCCAGCGCGACGAGGCCGACCCGGAGCGGATGAAGATCCTCTTCGCGCTCGACCACCTCGCCATCCGCATGGAGCGCAACACCAACAACCTGCTCGTGATGGGCGGTTACGGGCACGCCCGGGTTCGTGAAGCGGATGCGCCCTGCGCCACCGTGGTCGTCGCCGCCGCCCAGCAGATCGAGCGGTTCGAGCGCGTCGCCATGGGGATCGTGGAGCAGGGCATCGGCATCGCGGCCCGCGCGGTGCACGACCTCGCGCACATCCTCGCCGAACTGCTCGACAACGCCACCCGTTTCTCGCCTCCCGACAAGCAGGTGGGCGTGGCGGTCTGGCGGCTGTGGGACCGCGCGGTGGTGCAGATCGTCGACGAGGGCGTCGGCATGACCGCCGAGCGCCGCGACGAGCTGAACGCCCGGCTGGCCAGCCCGCAGACCGGCGTGGGCGCCGTGCGGTCCATGGGTCTGCACGTCGTGGCCCGGCTCGCGGACCGGCACGGCATCGTCGTCGAGCTGCGCTCCTCCGCGGGCCCCGGCACCATTGCCGAGGTCACCCTCCCGCCGTCGGTCCTCGTGGCCGTCGAGGAGGAGACGATGGCGGAGGGCGAACGGCCGCTGGTGGAAGGCGAGGCGAGCGTCTTCGCCGCCAGGCCCCGCGGCGTGCCGGGCCCGCGCAAGCCGGTCGACGAGCCCGCCGTCGTCGCCGGCGTGCCCCGCCGCGGCCCGGCCGGCGGTGCCGTCGCCGCCCCGGACACCCAGGAGGCCGATACCCGCGGCGGCAGCGGCACGCGGCGCAATCCGCCCTTCGGCCCGGAGTACGACCCCGCCGACCGCGTCGCCGGCGTGAGCCCTTCGGGTCTGCCCGTGCGGGCGCGCCAGCCGGCGGACCAGTGGCCGCGGTTCCCCAAGCGCGACGGGGACACGAAGCCGGGCAGGAGCGAGCGGAAGGCGGCGCCCACCAAGCGCCGGGACTCCCGGCAGATCTCCGACGTGCTGGCCGCGTACACCCAGGGCATCAGCAGGAGCACCGGCCGCCGTGAGGGAGCCGGAGGGGCCGCCGACCGTGGCCGCCCGGCAGGCGCGGGCGGTAGCGGCGGCAACGGTGACGGCCGAGCCCGTAACGACGACGGGAGCCGTGCCCGTAACGCCAGGAACAGCGGCCGTACCCGGACCGCACAAGACGACGACTCACAACGGAGCACGTGATGACGACCCCATCCACCGCCGACCTGAGCTGGCTGCTGAGTGACTTCGCCCGTCGCATTCCCGAGGTCACCCAGGTCATCGCCGTCTCCGTGGACGGCCTCGCCCTGGCCTACACAGGGGTGGACCAGGACGACGCGGACCGGCTGGCCGCCATCGCCTCCGGCATCGTCAACCTGCTCTCCGGGGCCGCGCAGTTGATCGAGGCCGACCCGGTCGAGCACAGCCTGACCGCCATGGAGGGCGGCTACATGTTCTCCATGGCGGTTTCCAGCGGAGCGTCCCTCCTGGTCACCACCACCCGGGACGCGGACATCGGCGAGGTCAGCTACATGATGTCCGAGCTGATCAACCAGGTGGGCGACGCGCTCAGCCCGCAACTGCGCGACTCTCAGCCCGCCACCTGACGCCGCGGCACGGGCGGGACCCCCTCACCCCGCCCGCGTGCCCGGCCGCCGTGCCCCGCCGCCCGTCTGCCTGCCCTCGTCACGCACCCCTTCATCTTCCGTTCCCCCCACCCCCCTCGGACCTATCCCAGCCCATCCCTCGTTTTTCCCCTCGGGAGCCATCGTGTTCGTCCATGCATCCATACGCCGCCCGGGCCGCAGCAGAGCCCGGGCCTCCGCCGCCGCAGCAGTCGCCGTCTCGCTGGCCCTCGCCGGCTGCAGCGGAGGCGACAGCGGCTCCGGCGACGATACGGTGAAGATCGGCCTGCTGGCGGCCCTCTCGGGCACCTACGAGGCGGTGGGCACCGACCTGCGCAACGGCTTCCAGCTCTACCTGGACACCCACGACGGCAAGCTGGGCGGTCGCGAGGTCGAGCTGTCGGTGGGCGACGAGGGCGACGGACCGCCCACGGCGGTGCCCGCCGCCACCAAGCTGGTCAAGAAGGACCGGGTCGACGTGATGACCGGCATCGTCGCCAACGGCTCGTACAACGCCGTGCTGCCGATGCTGGAGCAGAACAAGATCCCGCTGGTCAGCTCCAACGGCCGGCCGGATCTGAAGGACGTCAGCCGCGTCTGGCACACCAGCTTCCTGTCCAAGGACTACGGCACCGCGATCGCCCCGTACGTCAAGGAGGAGGTCGACGGCCCGATCTACGCGATCGGCCCGGACTACCAGGGCGGCTACGACCAGCTCGGCGGCTTCACCGACACGCTGGAGGAGATCGGCGGCGAGCTGGCCAACCCCGACGGCGAGACCACCTGGACGCCGTTCCCCGACACCACCAACTTCACCCCGTACTTCGCCGACATCGCCCGGTCCGACGCCAAGGCGGTGTACACCTTCTACGCCGGCAAGGCCGCGATCGACTTCGTCAAACAGTACGCCCAGTCGGACATCGCCGATCTGCCGCTGTACGCCTCCGGCTCGCTGACCGAGGGCAGCGTCCTCCAGGCCCAGGGAGAAGGCGCCGCGGACATCCAGTCCGTCTCCAACTACGTGCCCGACCTGGACAACGACGCCAACCGGAAGTTCGTCTCCGACTGGACCGCCAAGCACGACACCCCGCCCACCGGGTACGCCATGGCGTCCTACGACGCCGCCCACGTGCTGGACAGGGCCATCGCGGACGCGGCCAAGAAGGGCGAGGTGAACTCGGACACCATCAACGAGGCCATCGGCAGCCTCGGCCAGATCGAAAGCCCGCGCGGCACCTGGGCGTTCGGCGAGAAGTCGCACGCACCGGTGCAGAAGTGGTACCTGCGCGAGGTCCGCAAGGACGGCGAGCAACTCTCCAACGTCACGGTCCAGGACCTGGCCACGCTCGGCGACTGACATGGGGGCACTCGATGCCCAGCTCGTGCCGGCGGTCGACGGCGTCGCCTACGGGCTGCTGCTGTTCGTCGTCGCCGCCGGCCTGAGCCTGGCGTTCGGCACCGCCGGCGTGCTCAACCTGGCACACGGCACGCTGTACGCGGTCGGCGCCTACACCGGCGCCGAGCTGAGCGACGGGACCTGGGGCGGCCTCGCCCTCGGTCTCGTCGCCGGCACCGCCGCCGCCTGCGCGGCGGGCGCGCTGTTGTCTGCGGCGACGGCGCCGCTCGCCCGCCGGGGCCATCTCGACCAGGCACTCCTGACGTTCGGGCTGGCGCTGATCGGCGGCAACCTGCTCGTGGAGGGGTTCGGCGCGGACGAGATGCCGGTACGCGTCCCGGACACGCTGGACACCTCCGTCGACCTCCTCGGCCACCGCTACCCCGCCTACCGGCTCGGGTTCATCGTCATGGCCGTCGTGCTCGCCGCGGCCGGCACCTGGGTGCTCACCCGCACCCGCGCGGGCGCCGCCGTACGGGCCGCGGCCGACGACCCCGAGATGCTGGCCACCACGGGGCTCAGCCCCCGGGCCGTGCACACCGGCGTCCTCGCCGCGGCGGGCGCGCTGGCCGGCGCCGCCGGTGTGCTCGGCGCGCCGATCATCGGCCCCGGGCCGAGCACCGGGGACACGGTGCTGATGCTGTCCCTCGTGGTCGTCGTCCTCGGCGGGCTCCGGTCGCTGTGGGCGACGCTGGTGGCCGCCATCGGCGTCGGCGAGGTGCAGACACTGGGGGTGTCCGTCGCCCCGGACTGGGCCCCGTATCTGCTCTTCGCCGCCATGGCCGCGGTGCTGATCCTGCGCTCCGGGCGCGGGCTCGCCGAGCCGCACGGCCCGGATCACGACGCCGACCCGCCGCCGGACCCGGCGGACCGGCTGCGCCGCGGGCTGGCCCGGGTGCCGTGGCCGTGGCGCGGGGCCCTGGTGGCGCGCCGCGCGAAGGCCGCCAAGGCCGCCGCCGCGGGAAGCGGCGCCGGGAGGGCCGCCGCGGCGGCCCGCGCCGCCGCTCCGCTGGCCGTCCTCGTCGCCGTGCTGGCGGTCCTGCCGATGATGCTCGACGCCTACGCCCTCTCCCTGGCCGGCTACGCGCTGGCCCTCGGTCTGCTCGCGGTCAGCGTCACCGTGGTCACCGGCTACGCCGGGCTCCCCACGCTGGGGCAGACCGCGCCGTTCGCCGTCGGTGCGTACACCACCGCCAAGCTCGCCGAGAGCGACTGGACGGTCGGGCCCGTGCAGGTGCTGATCTCCGCCGCCGTCGCCGCAGCGTTCTGCGTGGTCACGGGACCCGCGGTGATCCGCGCCCGCGGCACCACGGTGCTCATGATCACCCTCGCGGTCGGTGAGCTGACGGCCATCGCCATCGGGCAGTGGAAGTCCGTGACCGGCGGGACCGACGGCCTCGCCGGGTTCCCCTCCACGCAGGCGTTCTGGGGCGGCGAGCCGCTTGTCGAGGAACTGGCGATCTACCAGTACGCGGCCGTGGTCGTCGTCTGCACCGTCGCCCTCGCGCTGGTGCTGCTGCGCTCGCCGGCCGGCAAGCTGCTGACCGGCTCGCGGGAGGCGGAGGAGCGGATGCGCGCCTCGGGCCATCCGGTGACGCGGTACCTGCTGGTGGCGTACGTCGGCGCGGGCGCCCTCGCGGGCGCCGGCGGCTCGCTGCTCATCGCCGTGCAGAGCTACGTCTCGCCGGCCGACGTCGGCTTCGAGATCGCCGCGCTCGCGCTGCTCGCGGCCGTCATCGGCGGCATCACCTCGGTCATCGGCGCGCTGGTGGGCGCGGGGCTCATCGTCTACACCCGCGACTGGCTCGCCGGTTCGTGGCCGGGCCACGGGCCGCTGCTGCTCGGTGCGCTGTTCGTCGCGGCGGTCTACCTGCTGCCGCGCGGACTCGCCGCAATGGTGTCCGGGGCACCGCGCGCCGCCGCCGCGGGCGGCGGGCACGGCGGCGCCGGGGGGCTGGTGCCCGCGCCGCGCAGCCCGGGCGACGCGGCTGCACCGGCTGCCACCGAGCCGGCCGAAGCGGGCTCACCGGCCCGGATACGGAAGGAGACGACGTGACCGCAGCCACCGCCCTCGAACTCGCCGGCCTCACCCGCCGGTTCGGCAGCCTCACCGCGGTCGACGACGTCTCGCTCGACCTGCCCGCCGGCGCCCGGCACGCCCTCATCGGGCCCAACGGCGCCGGCAAGACCACCCTTCTCAACCTCATCGCCGGCACCGAACGTCCCGACCAGGGCTCCATCGCCTTCCTGGGCCGCGACGTCACCCGTACCGCACCCGCACGGCGCAGCCGCCTCGGCGTCGCCCGCAGCTTCCAGCAGCCCACCGCCATCCCGGACCTGACCGTCCTGGACAACGTGCTGCTCGCCTCCTGGCGGCACCACCCCGAGCGCCGCGGCGCCTGGCGGCGTGCCGCGCGCCGGGGCCGGCTGGCCGCGGCCGCCGCGGAGCGGCTCGCAGACGTGGGCCTCGCCGGGGTGGCCGACCGGCCCGCGGGCTCGCTGTCGCACGGACAGCTCCGGCTGCTCGACCTCGCCGCCGCCCTCGTCGCCCGGCCGCGTGTGCTCCTGCTCGACGAGCCCGCCGCCGGACTCACCGACCGGGACGTCGTCCTGCTGCTCGACGTCCTCGGTGCCCTGGACGACGACATCGCCGTGCTGCTGGTCGAGCACAACACCGAGGTGGTCGCCCGACTGGCCCGTACGGTCACGGTGCTGGTGACCGGGCGGGTGCTGGCCTCCGGACCGGTACGGGAGGTCTTCGCGCTGCCCGAGGTGCGCAGCGCGTACCTGGACGCCGCCACCACGGCGGACGCCCCGGCCGCCGGCGGCACCTCGGGTGCCGCCGGTGTCCACGACCCCGGCGCGAAGAGGTGACCCGCCCCATGCTCCGCATCTCCGGGCTGTCCGCCGGCTACCACGGCGGCACGGTCCTCCACGACCTCGACCTCGACGTCCCCGAGGGCAGCGTGCACGCCGTCGTCGGCCACAACGGCGCCGGGAAGACGACGCTCGTCCACACCGTCGCCGGACTGCTGCGCCCGGCCACGGGCACCGTCGGGATCGCCGGTCACGACGTCACCGGCCGCCCGGCGCACCGCATCGCCCGCGCCGGCGTCGGCCTCGTACCCCAGGGCCGCCGGGTCTTCGCCCGGCTGACCGTGGCCGAGCACATCCGCCTCGCCCACCGCCCGCCGCCCCGTGACGGCGGCCACCGGCCCTGGACGCCGGAGCGGGTGCTCGATCTGCTGCCCCGGCTCGGCGAGCGCAGCACCCACCGCGGCACCGACCTGTCCGGCGGCGAGCAGCAGATGCTCGCGCTGGCCCGCGCGCTGCTGGGCTCGCCGCGCGTGCTGCTGCTGGACGAGCCGACGGAGGGCCTGGCGCCGGTGCTGGTGGGGCAGATCCTCGACCTGGTCCGCACGCTGGCGGGGGAGGGGCTTGCGGTGCTGCTGGTCTCGCCGAGCCCGGCGTCGGCCGCGCAATGCGCCGACACGGTGACGGTGCTGACATCGGGCCGTGTGACGGCCAGGCTGGACGGTCCGGCGGTGCGCAAGGACCCGGCGGAGCTGCACGAGGCGCTGGCGCTGACGGCGCACTGACCACGCCCGGACGGGGCGCCGACGGTGCCCCGTGCCGTACGGCGCCCCCGGCCGGTGACGCCGCTCGCCGCTCTGCCCGCCCGCCCTCACCGCCTCACCCTCCGCTCACCCGCTCACCCGCCGTCGGCTGGCGGGACCGGCGGCGGTGGGCAAGCCTGGGGGCACGGTACGTGGGTCCGGCGGCGCACACGGCGCCGCGCGCACAGACGGAGGCCGATGGTGAGTGCACCGGTGCTGGTGGGCGTCGACGGGTCGCCCGAGGCCCTGGAAGCGGTCGCCCTGGCAGCGCGCGAGGCACGGCTGCGCGGCACCGGCCTCCGCATCGTGCACGCCTTCTTCTGGCCGATGATGCGGGTGCCGCTGGAGCCGTCGTCGATGGGCCCGCCCGAGGGCGGACTGCGCAACCAGGCGGAGCAGTTGGTCGTCGAGGCCGTACGGCACGCGCGCGAGGCCGAACCGGACGTCGAGACCGAGGGCGCCGTGGTCACCGGCGACACGCTGCCGGTGATGGCGGAGGAGTCACGCGGCGCGGCGCTGGCCGTCGTCGGCAGCCGCGGACTCGGCGCGTTCGCCGGCCTCCTGCTGGGCTCCACGGCCGTCCACCTGGTGGCGCACGGCCACTGCCCGGTGCTCGTCGTACGCGGTGCGGGTGCACCGGCGCGCGAGGGCCCGGTGGTGCTCGGCGTGGACGGCTCGCAGGCGGGTGACGCGGCGATCGAGTTCGCCTTCGCCGAGGCCGCGATGCGGGACACCGGCATCGTCGCCGTACACGCCTGGTCGCCGTGGAAGGCCGAGATCCCGCCCCCGCAGGACCCGGCCGCGCCGTACGCGAGCGGCTCCGGCGACCTGGCCGCGAACGAGGAGCGGGTGCTCGCCGAGGCACTGGCGGGCCGTCAGGAACGCTACCCGGACGTGTCCGTCGACCGCCGCGTGCTGCGCGGCGGCCCCCGGGAGGCGCTGATCGAGGCGAGCCGCGAGGCGGCTCTGGCGGTCGTGGGCGCACGCGGACGCGGGGGCTTCACGGGAATGCTGCTGGGCTCGGTGAGCCAGGCACTGCTGCACCACGCGGACTGCCCGGTGGCGGTGGTCCGGCCGTAGACGGGCGTGGTCCAGGGCCCGTACGGCATCGGCTGTACCCGTGTGAACCCGCGGTACGGAGGGTGACGCCCGCCGGTGCCTCGTCCGCGCGAACGTGCAGGCCAGCCCAGTATGGAGCGGGGCGTCCGGGCCGGCGGGACCATTGCGCGGCATTCGCCGGAAGTCGTACGCGCACGGGCGCGCCGCGCACGCGGAGGGACTGGCTGCGGCTCGGGAACCCGGGGCCGCCCCGAGGCTGCCACCGAGGACGCCGGGACCGCGCTCGCCGTGTTACGGGACGCGGGCGACGCGTACCACGCCGCCCGCGCCCGCACCCTCCTGGGCCACGCCCTCCTCGAACGCGGCCTGCCGGACCGGGCCGAGGACCACCTGGCCGGCGCCCTGGCCGAGTTCCGCGCCATCGCCGCCGACTTCGAGACGGCCCGCGCGGTGGAGGGCATGGGGATCCTCGCCGAACGCCGCGGTGAGCCCGAGCAGGCCCGGGACCACTACCGGGAGGCGCTGGACCTCCACGCCGCCGCAGGCAGCTCCGAGTCGCCCCTGGCGGAGGCGGTGCGGGAGCGGCTGCGGCGGCTGGAGGGCGGTTGACCCGCCGGGTCAGGCCGGTGGTGCGGCGGTCACCGGGGCGTCGTGTCCTGCGGGCAGGCGCATGGTCCGCAGCCGTACGGGCCCGGGGAGCGTATCCGCGAGCAGGCCGGCCGCGACCCAGGCATGGACCGCCGAGGCCAGGGCGTGCCAACGCCGGCCGGGCCCGGGAGCGTCGGCGGTCGTCACGGCGGAGTGCAGGCCGAGGACCCGCCCGCCGTACCGCAGCCGGCACCGCTCACCCCGGTACGCCGCCACCACCAGCGCGCCGGGGTGGCTCGCCGCCGCCGGGCCGTCCGCGCAACCGCCGCCCGGTACCAGCAGCACGTCGGCCACCCGGGGCCACGGCGCCGGCGCGTGCAGCCCGGCGCGCACGTGCTCGTCGACCGCCGGCGATTCGGTGCCGCGCCGGGCCTCGACCCGTACGCGGTGCACCGGGCCGGCCAGCGACCGCGACCGGCCGTGCCGCCGCAGCCGCGGGCCCGCCGGCGGCTCGTCCGCGTACACCGGTATGTGCCACACCGTGGCCGTGAGCTCCGCCCCCGCCACGACGCACACCGGATCCCACTCGCCCCTCACGGCACCACCGTGCCGTTCTGCTCGTCGTGCGGCACCAGCCGCGGCAGCGCCGCGCGTTCGGTGACCGGGGCGCCCGGCAGGCCGCCCGGTGCCCGCATCCGGAGCTTCCGGTACAGCAGTCCGCGCATCAGCCGCGCGAACCGTCCCGGCTCGGAGGTGATGCGGCCGGCGACGTGCTCGTAGCGCGGCCGGACCGACGCCCGCGCGTCGCGGGAGAGCTGCCGCGCCAGCGGCCGGTCGGCGCGCAACCGGGGGGCGAAGGAGACCAGTTCGGCCATGGGCGAGCTCGGGTCCAGGTCGGCGCCGCTGAGTTCGGCCAGCAGCACCGGCGCGCCCGTCGCCGTCCCGTACAGCGTGGTCGATCCGTGGTCGCCGACGATCACGTCGGCGGCGACCAGCGGCCCGACCCAGTCCGCGTGCTGGCTGACCACGGTGAGTCCGGCGCGGCCGAGTTCGGCCAGCCAGCTTCGTATCTGCCACTCGCTGTGGCCGTTCCACACGTGCGGGTGCAGCAGCGCGGCCACCCGGAAGTCCTCTCGCGGCAGCTCCCGCACCAGCCGGTGCAGCAGTTCCCAGCCCTGCCCGAGCAGCGACCCCGTGCCCCACGTCGAGCAGACCACGACCAGCCGCTGCCGGGCCCCGGCCCGCAGCGCCTCGCGGTACAGTGCGCGGGACGGGCGGCTGGCCTGGATGCGGTCGTAGCACGGGTCGCCGACGACCGCTGCGACGGGCAGCGCCTCGGGGCACTCGCGGCCGAGGCGGGCCAGGTCGTCCTCGTGCGACAGCACGATGGTCTCCGGGATCACCGCCCCGTCGCGTACCAGCATCTGGCGCGCCAGCCCGTATGTGCCGCGCGCCGCGGCGAGGCGCCCGCGGCGGCGCTCGGGCACCATCTTGTTGTGTCCGGCGCCGTGCGGCAGGACGAGCACCGGCGAATGCAGCTCGTGCAGGCTGCCGTAGCTCGCCGCCAGGGCGAGGTCGAACCTGGTCTGCGCCGCCTGGTCCCACGGCAGCACCAGGCCGCCGAGCCGGTCCAGAAACGCCGTCACTCCGTTGCTGAACACGTCGGGCGCCGCGGTGAAGCAGACCTGCACCCGCGGGTCCCCCTCCAGCAACCGCACCGCTTCGAGCACCCGCTGCCCCGACGTCACCGTGTGCACCACCACCAGCACCCGCCTGCTGGTACGCCTCGTCGCCCACCGCTCGACGTCGAGCCGCACCGGCACGTGCCAGCGCCCTTCCCGTATCGCCATGCTCATCCCTGTCGATCCCCGTTTCCTCTGCTTCGGCCGATCGCCCGGCCGAGGCGGCCGCGTGGCTTCGCGGCCACAGAGAGGGGCTGCCCCGGGAGTCTGGGACGAGGCTTGCAGGAATCCTGCACTCCGCCTGCGGGACGGCTCCTGCGCGCCCGGCGCACGCATCCGTGCGCCCCGTCCCGCTCCCCTGGCGCATCCGTACCGGCGTGGCAAAGGTGTGGTGTCCCCGGCTTGCGGGCGGGGCGCCGCCACCACGGGAGGGGATCCGGCCGCGGGGCGACGGCCCCGCCGGGCGATGGTGGAGCGACGGGTGGAACTACGGGCTCTGGGACCGCTGGAACTCTGGCAGGGCGAGCAGCGCCGCGACCTCGGTTCGGTCAAGGAGCGCTGCGTTCTGGCCGTACTGCTGCACGCGCGCGGGCGGTCGGTGACGGCCGAGGCACTGATGGAGCGCATCTGGGACGGCTCGCCGCCGCCGAGCGCGCAGGGCACGCTGCAGAGCATGCTCTCGCGGCTGCGCACCAAGCTGAAGCCGTACAAGGACACGATCGAGCTGGAGCGCCCCTCGCCCGGCCTGTACCGGCTGCGGGTCACGCCCGGCAGCGTCGACCTGCTGCGCTTCGAGGAGTTACGGACCCGGAGCGCGACGGCCGTCGCCCACGGCGAACGCCGGCGGGCCGTCGCCCTTCTGCGCGCCGCTGAATCTCTGTGGCGGGGAGAGCCGCTGGCCGAGTTCCCGGGGACCTGGGCGGCCTCGACCCGCGCCCGGCTGGCCGAGGACCTGCGCCGGGTGCGGGAGCAGCGCATCCGGCTGGAGCTGGAGGCGGGCCGGCACTCGGATCTCATCGGGGAGTTACAGGAGCTGGTGGCGGAGAACCCGCTCGCCCAGCGGCTCGTCGCCTCCCTCATGCTGGCGCTGTACCGCTGCGGCCGGCACGTCGATGCCCTGGACCTCTACCGCACCACGCACCGCCGGCTTCAGGAGGAGCAGGGCATGGAGCCCTCGGCGGAGCTACGGGACCTGCACCAGCGCATCCTGGAACAGGACCGCGAACTGCTCGCCGCCCCCACTCCCGCCGCCGGGACCCCGGTGGACGCGGCCGTGACGCTCGCGCCCCCCACCAACCTGCCGCGCGACACCCTCGACTTCACCGGCCGGGCGAGCGAACTGAGGCTGCTCCTCGCCGCCACGGGCGCGGGCGCCGGCCCGGGGGCGGTGCCCGGCCGGCGGGAGAAGCGGGCGCTGCCGCTCACCGTGATCCAGGGGATGCCGGGCGTCGGCAAGACGAGCCTGGCCGTCCACGTCGCGTACGCGCTCGGCAGCGCGTACCCCGACGGGCAGCTCTTCCTCGACCTGCGCGGCTTCAGCGGCCAGCAGCCGTACGACCCGGCCGAGGCGCTCGCCGTGCTGCTGCAGACTTGCGGGGCGCCGAAGACGCCGGACACGCTGGACGAGCGGGCGAGTGCGTGGCGGGAGTGGACGGCGCGCCGGCGGCTGCTCCTGGTCCTCGACGACGCCCGCGACGCCGCTCAGGTCGAACCGCTGCTGCCCGGTTCGCCGGACTGCCGGGCGATCGTCACCAGCCGCAACCGGCTGCGGCTGGACGGCGCCGAGTCGCTGGAACTGGAGGTGCTGGCCGCGGCGGAGGCGGCGGAGCTGTTCACCCGCATCGTCGGCTCGGCCCGGCTGCCCGGCGACGGCGCGACGCTGGCCGAGGTCGTCGCCGCCTGCGGCTGCCACCCGCTCGCGGTCCAACTGCTCGCGGGCCGCTTCCGGCACCGCGGCTCCTGGGACCTCCCGCATCTCCTCGACCGGCTCGGCCAGGCCGCCGATCCGCTGGAAGAGCTGGACGCCGCGGTGGCCTCGGCGTTCCGCCTGTCGTACGAGGAACTCAGCGCCCCGGCCCGGGAGATGCTCTGTGCCCTGGCCCTGGCCCCCGGCCCCGACCTGACGCCGAGCGCGGTGCTGGCACTCGTGGGTGCCCCGACGGGCGTCCCCCCGGCGGGGCCGCGGCGCAGCATCGACGAACTGCAGGACTGCAACCTGCTGGACGAGCCCGTGCGCGACCGCTACCGCCTGCACGACCTCATCGGCGCCTTCGGCCGTCAGGCCGGCCTGCGCGCCGTCAGCCCGGCCGCGCGGCAGGCGGCGTTCGCACGCCTCGCCGCGCACTACCTGACCGGGGCCCACCGCGCGACCCGCCTCGCCCACCCGCACCACCGCCTCCTTCCCCTGCCGCCGGATCTGGTCTCCCCGTACGCACCGGAGTTCGCGGACGCCGACGAGGCGTCGGTGTGGCTCTCCGTGGAACGGGCCAACCTCCTCGCCACCGCCGCCCACGCCACCACCCGGTCCCCGGCGACGGCGGCGCTCTTCCCTCACGTGCTGGCCCCGTCCCTGGACCGCTGGGGCGCCCGTGAGCCCGCCGAGGCGCTCTACGACGCGGCACTCGCCATCCTGCGCACCCGCGGGGGGACCGCCGCGCTGGCCCGGACGCTGGTGGACCGCGCGGCGCAACTCGCCAAGGAGAGCCCGCAGGAGGCCCTTCGCAGCGCGCGCGAGGCGCTGGCGGAGTTCCGGCGCGGCGGAGACGAACTGGGCTGCGCGGACGCACTGTTGCAGGCCGGCCGGGCCCAGCTCGCGGTCGGCGGCGTCGAGGAGGCACTGGGGGCCTTCGACGCGGCGCTGGAGGGTTTCCGCGGCGCGGGCGACCGGCACGGGGAGGCGTCCTGCCTGAACGTACGCGGCCTCGCTCTCCTGCACGGCGGCCGGCATGCCGAGGCCCTGCGCACCGCCCGTACGACGCTGAACCTGCAACGGATGCTCGGTGACCGGTACGGGGAGGCGAGGGCGCTGAACAACCTGGGCGATCTGCGCCGTTTCCAGGGCCACTTCGAGGCCGCCCTGGACTACTACGAGCAGTCCCTGAGCCTGATGCGGCGCTACGGAGCCCGCCAGGACCTCGCCATCCTCGCCACCAACATGGGCGAGGTCTACCAGGCGACCGGCCAGACCTCCCGGGCTCTGGAGTCCTTCCACCGGGCGCTGACCAGCCACCGGGCGGCCGGCGACGCGCTGGGGGAGGTGAACACACTGCTGGGCCTGGGCGGCGCGTACGCGGCCGGCGGGCGCCGCGGGGAGGCGCTGCTGCACTTCTCCATGGCCGAGCGGATCGCCCGCACCATCGGCACCCCGTACGAGCGCGCCGGCGCGCTGCTCGGCTCGGCCGAGATCCAGCGGGAGTCGGGCCGGCTGTCGGCGGCGCGCGAGCAGTACGAGTCCGTGCTGCGCGTGGCCGGCGACGCGGGCATCCCCCGGAGCGCCGCGCAGGCCCTGACCGGACTGACCCGGCTCGCCTTGACCTCGGGCAGCATCGAGGAGGCCCGGCGCCTCGCGGCGCGGGCGATCGTGCTCTACCGCAGCGCGGAGGCGGAGGACGAGGCCGGCAGGCTGCTCCGTCTCTTACGGGACCACGGCCTGACCGGTTCGTGAACCCGGCCGGCTACGGAGGCCGTCGAGGAGCGGCCGTCTCGTGGAGACGGCCGGTGTCAGGTGCCGATGCCCGCAAGGAGCAGGTCCACCGTGCCTTCCAGGAAGGCGTCGTCCAGCGGTTCGCGGGTGAGCAGCACGCGGGTGTGCAGCGGGCCCATGAGGGCTTCGAAGGCCAGCCGGCGGTCGACGCCGGGGCGGAGTTCGCCGCGGGACTCGGCGCGGTCGAGGACGGTCGCGCCGACCGCGAAGCGGGTGGTCCAGAACTGGTCGCGGGCCGCCTCGTACTCGGCCAGGTCCTCCTGCACGGCCATCCGCAGCAGCAGGCCGCCCAGCGGGGTGCGGACGAAGGCGGCGGTGCCGTGGAGGAGGGCGAGGAGGTCGCCCCTGAGGGTGCCGGTGTCGGGGGTGGGCAGGTCGGTGCGCGTGCGGTCGAGGACGGCGTCGAGGGCGAGCGCGGACTTGGTGCCCCAGCGGCGGTAGATCGACGTCTCGTGGACGCCGGCGCGCTGGGCGACCCCGGCGATCGACAGCGCGTCGACGCCGTGCTCCAGGACGGCGTCCACCGTCGCCTGCAGCACGGCGGCGCGTACGCGGGCGCTGCGGCCGCCCGTTCTGCGGGCGGCGGTGGCGGGCTGGCGGCTGCTTTCCGGCATCCCGCCAACGTAGCGCAGCTCAGTGCGGCGCCGGCCGTTCGGCGTGGGCGCGGGGGAGTGCGGCGACGAGCGCCGCGGTCACGGCGGTGAGTCCCATGCCGCCGGCGGCGAACAGGGTGAAGAGCGTCCAGAAGTCCGGGGTGAGAACCATCGGGGTGCCTCCTGAGCAGTTAACGCAGTAATGCTTGCTTTAAGGTACGGCGCGGCCGGCCTCTAACGCAAGATGACTTGCATTACGTGCCTCCGGGTGGGTGCGGGGGTACGTTCGTCCCAGGCCCGGCCCACCCCGCCGGCGAGCCGACGAGCACCGAGGAGCCCCTGATGACCGGCGACTTCGCCCCGTTCACCGCCGACGACTACCGCGCCCGCATGCGGCACGCCGCCCGCACCGCCGCCGACGCCGGGCTCTCCGGGCTGCTCGTCGCCCCCGGGCCCGACCTCGTGTGGCTCACCGGCTACGCGCCGCCCGCCGCGACCGAGCGGCTCACCCTGCTCGTCCTCGTGCCCGGGGCGGACCCGGTGCTGGTGGTGCCGAAGCTGGAGGCCGGCGACGCCGCCAAGGCGGCCGGCGGGCCGGTCCTCGCCCTGCGCGACTGGGCCGACGGCACGAGCCCGTACGCCGTGACCGCGCCGTTGCTCGACCCCCGCGGCCGGTACGCCGTCAGCGACGACGCCTGGGCGCTGCACCTGCTCGGGCTCCAGCGCGAACTGCCGGAATCCGCGTACGTCTCCTTCTCCGACGGGCTGCCGATGCTGCGCGCCGTCAAGGACGACGCCGAACTGGCCCGGCTGGCCGCGGCCGGCACCGCCGCTGACGCCGCGTACGTGGAGATCAGGAAGGCGCGCTTCGCCGGGCGCAAGGAGTCCGACGTCGCCGCCGACCTGGCCGCGCTGCTGCGCCGGTTCGGCCACTCCCAGGTCGACTTCACCGTCGTGGGCTCCGGGCCCAACGGCGCCGACCCGCACCACGAGGCCGGCGAACGGGTCATCCGCGACGGCGACATGGTCGTCCTCGACTTCGGCGGCCTCGTCCACGGCTACGGCTCCGACACCACCCGCACCGTGCACGTCGGCGAGCCCACGGCCGAGGAACGGGAGATCCACGACATCGTGCGCGCGGCGCAGGAGGCCGGCTTCCGGGCCGTGCGGCCGGGCGCCGCCTGCCAGGACGTCGACCGGGCGGCGCGCCGGGTCATCGCCGACGCCGGCTACGGCGAGTACTTCATCCACCGCACCGGGCACGGCATCGGCACCACGACCCACGAGCCGCCGTACATGGTCGAGGGTGAGGAGCAGCCGCTCGTGCCCGGCATGTGCTTCTCCGTCGAACCCGGCATCTACCTGCCGGGGCGCTTCGGCGTACGCATCGAGGACATCGTGACCGTCACCGGGAGCGGCGGGCGGCGGCTCAACGACACTCCGCGGGAGATGGCGATCGTCTCCTAGCCGGGCGGCGGTTCACGCCTGACCGGTGTCGAAGTGGCTGATGCGGTCGCCGGCGACCGTGAAGGACCACCGGGTGCGCATGGCGCCCCAGGTGGAGTTCGTGTACGTGGCGACGAGCGACCGGCTGTCCGGGGCGACGGACTCGACGTCCATATGGCCGGCGGAGGAGAAGATCTCCTTGTCGGTCCACGCCGCCAGGTCGCGCTCGACGCCGTCGTCGGTCATCGTCGCGTCGTCGGTCAGGAGCGCGAAGAACGCGTCCTTGTCCCCGGCGTTGAGCGCGGAGACGAAGGCGGCCACGACGGGGTCGCTGGGCTGGGCGGCCATGGGGTACCTCCGGGGTTCGCTGTCGGACGCACACGCGCCGCGTGCGCCACCCACGGCGTCATTGTCCCGCCGGCGGGCCGGCTTCGCAGGTCGTGGCCGCGGCCGCCGGGGGCCCCCGCTCAGCCGGCCCGCTTCACCCCGTCCACCACGACGTCCGCCACCGAGGCGTAGAACGCCACGTACCCCGCCAGCGGCGCCACCTCGTGGAGCGGCTCCTCGTACGACCAGGCCACGTCCGCCCGCTCGGGCGTCCCCGCGCCGCGGTACGTCCGGTACGAGGCGAAGCCCTTGTACGGGCACCCGGTCCGTGTGTGCGTGCGCTCGAAGAGCTCCAGCCGCACGTCCTCCGGCGGCAGGTAGAACTGTGCCGGCAGCCCCGTCTCGAAGACCGCCAGCGGCCTGTGCGACTCGGCGACCACCTGCCCGTCGATCGAGACCCGCACGTGCCGTGCGCTGCGGACCACGTCCACCCGGTGGTACGGATCCCGCGGGCCGGCGGGCAGCTCCTCGTCCTCCTCGTACCAGTGGTCCAGCGCCGACCACCGCACCGACACGTGGTCCGCCGGCCCGTCGCCGTCGTACGCCCGCACCGCGTCCGGCACGAGGTCCGCGCGGACGTCGCCGCGCGGGAAGGCGTACGTCACGGACGGCCTGCCCGCCTCGCGCACGAGCAGCGGAGCCCGGCTGTCGACGACGAGTTCGCCCCCGAGCCTGCCGCGCACCCACCGCTCGCTCGGCTCCCAGGTCCTGGTCCCGAAGGTCGCCATCGTCCCTCCCGCTCAACGGTCACCATCTGTCAAAGCCTGTCAGTGCCAACATCCGCCGCGCGCCCGGACTTCCCGTCCGGGAGAACGCACGGGTGCGCGGCCCGCCGCGTGTGGTTGCGGGCCCCCTCCCGTCCCCCCACCGTTGCGGAGCAGGGCATTCCGCCTCCGTTCGGATCGCCGGCTTCCTTGACACCCCCGATTGGTATAGGCCAGTATCCGGCATTGGTCTGTACCAAGTCTTCTCGTGCCGCTTCAGCCCCTTCCGACACACCCTTCACCCCGTCCGCACCCGTCGCGCGCCCGGCCCGCAGTACCGCCGCGGCCGCCGTCCCGCCCCTGCTCCCGCGGAGGTTTCCATGGCAGCCAACAACCCCGAACTCGCCCGGCTGGCCAACTCGGTTCTCCAGCCCGGGTTCGTGGGCACGACCGCGCCCGACTGGCTGCGCCGCAGAATCGGCGAAGGGCTGGCCTCCGTGGTGCTCTTCGGCCGCAACATCGCCGACCCCGAGCAGGTCGCCGCCCTCACCACCGCGCTGCGCGCCGAGAACCCCGACCTGATCATCGCCATCGACGAGGAGGCCGGTGACGTCACCCGGATCGAGGCCGGCACCGGGGCGACCCGCCCCGGTAACCTCGCCCTCGGCGCCGTCGACGACGTCGAGCTGACCGAGCAGGTCGCGTACGACATCGGCCGCCAACTGCATGCCATGGGCGTCTCGCTCAACTACGCGCCCTCCGCCGACGTCAACTCCAACCCCAAGAACCCCGTCATCGGCGTCCGCTCCTTCGGCGCCCGCACCGATCTGGTCTGCCGGCACACCGCCGCCTGGATCCGCGGCCTGCAGTCCGCCGGTGTCGCCGCGTGCGCCAAGCACTTCCCCGGCCACGGGGACACCAGCGTCGACTCCCACCACGGACTGCCGCACGTCTCCGCCGACGCCCGCGAGATCGCCCGTACCGCGCTGCCGCCGTTCACCGCCGCCATGCAGGCCGGCGTCCGCACCGTCATGACGGCGCACATGCTCATCCCCGCCTACGACGACAGCCTCCCCGCCACCCTCAGCCCCCGGATCATCCGCGACCTGCTCCGCGACGAACTCGGCTTCACCGGGCTCGTCGTCACCGACGGCATCGAGATGGGCGCCGTCTCCGACCTGTACGGCATCGAGGGAGCCACCGTCCGCGCGCTCGCCGGCGGCGCCGACGCCGTGTGCGTCGGCGGCGAGAGCGCCGAGGAATCCGTCACCACCGACCTGACGGACGCCATCGTCGCCGCCGTGCGCGACGGCAGCCTGCCCGAGGAGCGGCTCGCCGAAGCCGCTGCCCGGGTACACGAGTTCGCCGGCTGGTCCGCCGCGCTGACCCGCAGTGTCCCGGCCGGCGACCCCCGCGGCGACGGGGCCGGCCACGAGATCGGCCTCCTCGCCGCCCGCCGCGCGGTCCGGGTCCACCACGGCCCGGCGGGCGCGGCCCGCTTCCCGCTCGCCGGCGATCCGCACGTCGTCGAGTTCGCCCCCGTCACCAGCCTCGCCATCGACGGCCGCACGCCCTGGGGCGTCGCCGGCCCGCTGCGCGCCCTGCGCCCCGGCACCACGTCGGTGCGCCTCGGCGAGTCCGAGCTGACCGGCGCCCCGGGGGGCGCCGCGGACGTGCTCGACGGGCAGGCGCTGCGTCCGGCCGACGGCCGGGAACTGGTCGTCGTCGTCAGGGACGCGGCCCGCCACCCGTGGATGTGGCAGGCGCTGGCCGACCTGGTGCGGCGGCGGCCCGACGCGCTCGTCGTCGAGATGGGCCTGCCCGCCGAGGACCGGCTCGGCGCCGTGCATCTGTCGACGCACGGTGCCACGCGCGTCTCCGGCATCGCCGCGGCCGAGGTTCTCACCGGCGACGTGTGACGCCGGCACGTAGCAGGGTTCCACCCTCTGGAGGAAAACGTTCCATGCCCGACCCCGGCCCGTACCTGTACCGTGCCGCTTCCGGCACCCCGTACTGCAGCGCCGACGGCGAGTCCTACCTCGCCCGCACCCCGTTACGCGACATCCGCAAGTCCCGGCCCCTGCGCGTGCTTTCCGAAGAGGACTTCGCGTTCTGGCAGACCTCCGGCTACGTCGTGGTCAGGGAGGCGATACCCGCCGAAGCCGCCGCCCTGCTGCTCGACTTCGCGTGGGACTTCCAGGGCCTGGACCCCGACCGGCCGGAAACCTGGTACGAGGAGCGCGAGTTCCGCTCCGACCTCGATCGCGACCTGCACGTGTACGGCTTCGTCGAGGCGTACCAGCACCAGCTGATCTGGGACAGCCGCCAGACCCGCCGTGTCTACGACGCCTTCGCCGACGTGTGGGACTGCGACGAGCTGTGGGTGACCCTCGACCGGCTGCACCTCAATCCGCCCAACGTGCGCAACCGCAGCCGTGCCCTCATCGAGCCCGCCGACACCGGCTTCGACATCGAACTGCACTGGGACGTCGACACCACCCTCGCCGTCCTCCCGCAACGCGTCCAGGGCATCATCGCCCTCAACGACACCCGCCCCGACCACGGCGGCTTCCAGTGCGCGCCCGATCTCTTCCGCGACTTCGAGAAGTGGCGGCTCGCCCAGCCCGCCGGCCGCGACCCGGTCCGGCCGAACACCGACCGTGCCGAGTTCCCCGTCGTACGCCCCGAGCTGGCCGCCGGCGACCTGCTCCTCTGGAACGGGCTGCTGGCCCACGGCGTCGCCCTGAACTCCTCCGACGGCGGCGTACGCGCCGTGCAGTACCTCGCGATGATGCCCGCCCTGGAGGAGCACGAGCGGCTGCGGCGCTCGCGCGTGGAGTCCTGGCGCACCCTGTCCACCCCCGACTGGAACGCCACTCTCCTCGGCGACGCGCGGCGGCAGGAGTCGGAGCGGTACGGGCCGGCCGAGCTGACCGGCCTCGGCCGCAAGCTCCTCGGGCTCGACTCCTGGCATCCGCCCGCGCCGGACGCCGGGACGGCCGCGGACCGGACGGAGCAGACCGGGGAGCGGGCGTGGCACGTATCTGCCTGACGCTGCCCACGAACCGCGCCTGCGCGGCCACCATCGCCGCCGTCCACGAGGAAGCCGCCCACGCCGCCGCCCGCTTCGGCGTCGAGGTCCACTTCCTCGTCCTCGACTCCGCCGCCGAGCGCGACCGCGCCGGCCACGCCGCCGCCGTCGCCGGGCTGCCGCCCGTTCCCGGCGTCGTCGTGCACCATCTCGGCGAGGCGGAGCAGCGTACGTTCCTCACCGCCGTGCTCCGCCGCGCCCGGGTCGCCGGCGCCGACAAGCGGGCCGGCACCTGGTCGCCGACCACGGCGCGATCCGGGCGCACGTCGCACGGCTCTCCTCACGCCGGCGCGCGGACGGGGAGCGGCGCTACTGGCTCTTCCTGAGCTGCGGCAAGTTCAACGGCCTGTACGAGGTGGACCGGTTGCAGTACCCGCTGGTGTTCCCCTCCCACGGCGTCGCCGCGGAGCTGGTGCCGGCGGTCGTCGCCGGCCCCACCTGCGACAGCGACGACGTCGTGGCGGAGGGCCGCGTGCCGGTACAGGTTCCCCGGGCCGCCGCGTCCGGGGATCCGGTGTGGATCCTGTCCAGCGGCGCGTACGCCGTCAGTTACCTGACCCGGGGGTTCAACGGTTATGGCCCGCTACCGCACACCTGCCTGCGTGCCGGCTGAGGTGCGCATCCGGCACATCGCCGCGCACGACTGGGGCGCCATCGCCGCACTGGAGGACCGCGCGTACGCCGACCGCGCGCTCACCGAGGGCCGCGAGGCGCTCGCAGCCCGCGGCCGGGCCTCGCCCGGCACCTGCTTCGTCCTGGACGCCGACGGCGCGCCGGAGGGCTATCTGCTGGCGCTTCCGTACCCGGAGTTCCGCTGCCCGGAGCTGCGGGGCGCGGAGGAGGCCGGGCACGCCACCGACAACCTGCACCTGCACGACATCGTCGTGGCCGAACGGCTGCGCGGCACCGGGCTGGCCACGTGTCTCCTCGCCCGGCTCACGGCCACCGCCCGCGCGCGGCGGTACCGGCGGATCTCCCTCGTCGCCGTCGCCGGTACCGCGGTGTTCTGGACGCGCCGCGGCTACCGCCCGCACCCCGGGGTGGCACTCCCGGCCGGTTACGGCCCGCGGGCGGTCTCCATGTCCCGGGAAGCGGGCTGATCACGATGCCGCCGATACGCGACGAGTTCCGCCGGGCCCAGGTGGCGATCGCGGCGCTCTTCTGCTTCCTGGGCTTCCAGTACGTCACCTGGGTGTCCCGGCTGCCGTGGATCAAGGACGAACTGGACCTGACGGCCACCGAGCTGGGGCTGCTGCTCATGGCCTGCGGTGCGGGCGCCGCGGTGTCCTTCCCGCTGGTCGCCCATCTGATGAAGGCGATGGGCGCCGAACGGCTCGCGTTCGCCTCGGCGGGCGCCCTGCTGCTGGTCCTGCCGGCGTTCGCCGCGGCCCCCGGCTACCCGGTCGCGCTGGCCGTCGCCGCCGCCGACGGCGTCGCCGTCGGCTGTCTGAACGTGGCGATGAACGCGCAGGGCGCCGTCCTGGAGAGGATCCACGAGCGCACGGCCATGGCGAAGATGCACGCCACGTTCAGCGCCGGGTCGCTGGCCGCGGCGCTGCTCGCCTCCCTGGTCCAGACCGTGACCGCGGTGCCGGCCGCGCACTTCGCGGTGGCCGCGGTGCTGCTCGTCGCCATGCTCGCCGTCGCCCGTACCGGGCTGCCGCCCGACGACGGCTTCCGGCAGCCGGACAAGGAGCGCCGCCGCCGCCGGCGGCCGGCGCGCGTCACGCTGTGGATGGGGTGCGCGATGGCGTTGGGCACCGTCACCGAGGGCGCCATGAACGACTGGTCGACGCTCTATCTGGAGGACGTCGCCGACGCGGCGCCGGAGGTCGCGCCGCTGGGCATCGCGGTGGTCTCCGTGATGATGGTCCTCGCCCGCCTCTTCGCCGAGGGCTGGCGCACCCGCTGGGGCGACGGCCCCGTGGTGCGGCTCGGCAGCGCGCTGGCGGGCACCGGGCTCGCCGTCGCGGTGCTCGCGGGCGGGGTGGTGCCGGCGCTGGTCGGGTTCGCGTGCGTCGGACTGGGCGTCGCGGCCGTGACGCCGTGCGTCTACGTCGCGGCGGCCCGGGAGGGACCGGATGCGCTGTCGCTGGTGGCGTCGATGGGCACCACGGGGCTGCTGGGCGGGCCGGCGGTGATCGGCTTCATCGCGGGTGCCGCCGGGCTGGCGTGGGGCATGGGCGCCGTCGCCGTGTCCGCCCTGCTCGTCTCGCTGTGCACGACGCGTATACGCTGGCCTGCGCTGAGCAGGGCCTGAGCGCCGGCGGGCGCGAACGGGGCACTACACAAAGGCTGTTCGAAGCGGGGGTGGGTCGGCGTGGCGACACACGCGCGGGGCCGGTCGCCGGAGCCGGACGAGAGGACGGCTGCGGACCGGGACGTACCCGGGGAGGCGCCCGGGGACGTTCCCGGGGCGGCGGTGCGGGGCAAGGACGCGGCCGGCGGCGCCGTCGCGGTCGTACGGACCGCACCCGGCGTCCCCGGGCCGCCGGGGCTGCCCGGGGGAGCGCGGGTGTGGACGTTCGACGCCGGGCCCGGGGCGGAGCCGGACCTCTCGGCGCTCGACGAGGGGGAACTGCGGCGGCACGCGCGCTTCCTGCGCCCGGCGGACCGGATCCGCTACGGCGTCGCCCACGCCGCGCTGCGCCGGCTGCTCGGCGAGCTGACCGGCGCCGCGCCCGCGGCGCTGCGCTTCGGCCGGCGCGCATGCCCCCGGTGCGGCGGACCGCACGGCCGGCCGGTGCTCGAACATCCGGCGGGCGGCCCCGAGTTCTCGCTCTCGCACGGCGGCGGGCTGGTACTCGTCGCGGTCGCGCCCGGCCGGGTGGGCGTCGACGTGGAGCCGGTCCCGGGCACGCCGCCCGACCCGGGCCTGGTGGAGCGGCTGCACCCGGCGGAGCGCGCCGTGGTGCGGGCGGCGCCCGAGGAACTGCGGTCCGCCGCGTTCACGCGCCTGTGGACGCGCAAGGAGGCGTACCTCAAAGGGCTCGGAGTGGGCCTCGGCCGCGCCCTCGACGCGGACGACGTCTCCACCGCCGTACCCGGCTGGCACCTGGTCGATCTGGCCCCGGGGAACGGCCACGCGGGGGCGCTGGCCGTGGAGCGCGCGGGCGCCGGGGACACCGCCGGGGACATCCGCGGAAGCGGCACGGGATTTCCCTGATCCGCTGCCGTGAGAACGGCCGTTCCGGCTCATTCCGGTTCCGCCCTCCGGCTCGGTTCGCCGTCCTGGAGCGGATGGCCCGCCGGGAGGCCCGCCTCCTGCTGGTCCGCGCGCCCGGGGAACTGCCCGGCGTACGGCTGAAGGTGGTGCCCTGCCCGGAAACGCCCCGGTGCCGATCAGGCCCTGCCCACACGCGTCTTGCCGGTGCGCCGGCTCGGCGAGTGACTCGGCGGGGCGGCGGGCGACTCCACCCTCGTCGTCCTCGCCTGCGAACGCCTCGAACCCCGCCGCTCGCCGGCCTCGCCGCGCTCCTCGACGGCGGCGGGAAGGGCACGGTCGAGACCCCCGCCGCCACGGTGGCGCGGCTGCGCGCCGCGGGGGTGCGCGGTGCGGCGCTGACCGCGGCGGTGGACGACGCCGAGCGCCGGTTCACGGCCGGCCACGGCGCCGTCGTCACCTTCCCCGCCGCCTGCCGCGCCGCCGGCGGCACACCGCGCCGGCTCCGGCCGCACGACGACCCGGAACTGTCCGCGGACGACGGCGACTACGCGCGGCTGCGGTTCGTGCGGGAGACCGCGCTGTAGCCGGCGAGGCAGCGGGCCGTCCGCATGGAGGGGCGGCCGGGGCACCGGTGGACACCGGCGCTCCGGCCACCCCTTCGTGTGTCCGTGCTGGGGCGCCCGAGGGAAATCCATGTTTCCTCCCTTGACGGCCCCGGGGTGCCGTGCCTAGCGTGCTTGATAACACATTCTTAGACAGTGATAACCCGAACTGCCAACTCCGGTGCCGCTGTGATGCGCGGAGAGGAGCTTTTCCATGGAATCCATGGGGATTTCAGCGCAGGGTATCGCGATGAGTTTTGCTCGGCGCGAGCAGGAACAGACGGTTCTGGAGAACCTGGACCTCGACATCACCCCCGGAAGTTTTGTCACGCTGCTCGGCCCTTCCGGCTGCGGCAAGAGCACGCTGCTGAAGATCCTGGGCGGCATCCTCGCACCCACTCGGGGTACCGTGCGGATCGGCGGGCGGCCGGCCGCGGACGCGGTCAAGGACCGCGTCATCGGCCTCGTACCGCAGCGGCCCGCGCTGCTGCCGTGGAAGTCCGCGCTGCAGAACGCGAGCATGCTGCGGCAGATCGCCGCGGGCGAGCGCGCCGCGGACGCCGCCCCCGCGGCGCGCCGGGCGCTGGAACTGGTCGGCCTCGCCGCGGCGGAGGACAAGCTGCCGCACGAACTGTCCGGCGGCATGGCGCAGCGCGTGTCCATCGCCCGGGCGCTGGCCATGGACCCGGCCATCTTGCTGATGGACGAGCCCTTCGGCGCCCTGGACGCCATCACCAGGGACGAGATGAACCTGAAGCTCGCCGAGATCTGGGCGACGACCGGCAAGACCGTCGTCTTCGTCACCCACTCCATCGCCGAGGCGGTCTTCCTCTCCGACACCGTGCACGTGATGGGCCTGGACCGGGGCCGCTTCCTGGAGACGCTCGACGTCGCCCTGCCCCGGCCGCGCACCCGCGAGGTGCTGGACGACCCCGTCTTCACCGAATACACGGGCCGGCTGCGCGGCCACCTGGAACCGAAAGCGACGGTCTGACATGGCGCTCGCACAGGACGACGTGAAGAAGCCGGCCGGGCGCCGCCCCGGCGGCCGGCGCCGCCGCGGCGGCGCGGTGCGCGCCTGGCTCCGGCGCGTGTGGCCCAGCCTGGCCGTCTTCGTCGCGGGCTTCCTGCTCTGGGAGCTGGCCGTCGAGGTCTTCGGCATCTCCAGCTTCGAACTGGCCAAGCCGAGCGAGTTCCTCGCCGAGATGTGGCGCTCGCGCGACATGCTGGGGGACGCCGCCTGGGTCACCACCCAGGAGATCCTCTACGGCTTCCTGCTCAGCTTCGCCCTCGGCGTGCTGCTCGCCGTGCTCATCGTCCGCTTCGGCTGGCTGGAGCGCGCGCTCTACCCCCTGATCGTGCTCTTCCAGGTCGTCCCCAAGGTCGCCCTGGCGCCGATCTTCATCCTCTGGTTCGGCTACGGGCTGGCGCCCAAGCTGCTGCTCATCGTGGTGATCACGTTCTTCCCGATCACCCTCAACATGATCGTCGGCCTCAAGGCCATCGACCAGGACCTGCTGTTGCTCATGCGGTCCGTGGGCTCGTCGCCGAACCAGATCCTCACCCGTATCCGGATCCCCACCTCGCTGCCGTACCTGTTCGCCGGCATGCGCATCGCGATCACCCTGGCCGTCATCGGCGCGGTGGTGGCGGAGTTCTCCGGCGCCGAGAACGGCCTCGGCTATCTCATCCAGTTCTCCTCGACGCAACTGGACACCCCGCTCATGTTTGCGGCCCTGACCCTCGTGTCCCTGCTCGGCCTGATCCTCTATTACGCGATGTCGTTGCTGGAGTTCGTGCTCCGCAAGCGATTCCCGCACATCACGGCCGACACCCTCCGCTGAATCCGGCTTCGCATTCCCTCCTGCACTAGGAGCCCATCATGTTTCCCTCCGGAAAGACAATCAGGCAGAGTAGGAAAACCGTCGCCGGTATCGCGGGTGCGACGGCCGTGGCACTCCTGCTGGCCGGCTGCGGCGGCGACTCGGGAGACGACTCCGCCGACGGCGGACTCGACAAGGTCTCCGTCCAGCTCGACTACCAACTCCGCGGCAATCACGGCATGTTCTACGTCGCCGACAAGCTCGGCTACTTCAAGGACGAGGGCATCGACGTCGAGGACATCAAGACCGGAACCGGCTCACCCGACGCGCTGCGTCTCGTCGGCACCGGCCGCGCCGACTTCGGCTTCGGCGACCTGCCGTCGCTGGTCACCGCGCGCTCCCAGGACGTGCCCGTCACCACCCTGGCCGCCGTCAACCAGACCTCGCCGCTGGCGATGTGCTCGGTGAAGGACAAGAACCGGCTGACGTCGATCGACGACCTGAAGGGCAAGACAGTCGGCATCCACGCCGCCGGCTCGACGTTCATCTTCTACGAGGCGCTGCTCGCGGCCAACGGCCTGGACCGCGACGACCTCAAGGAGGTCAGCGTCACCCCGCCGTACGAGAACTACCTGATCCAGGGCAAGGTCGACACCGTTCCCTGCTACATCGACGCCGAGGTGCCGCTGCTGGAGGAGGCCGCCGGCGGCGAGGGCTCGCTCGACCTCCTGCTCGGCTCCGAGCACGGCTTCGAGGCATACGGCTCCGGGCTGTTCACCAGCGACAGCATGGTCGAGGACGACCCCGGTCTGGTGCAGCGCTTCACCAACGCCTACATCAAGGCATTCGACTACGTGACGAAGCACCCGGACAAGACCGCCGAGATCCTCGCCGAGTCCTCCCCGGAGAACCGCGACAAGGCCGACCTGTTCGAGCGGCAGCTCCAGGCGGACATCGACCACACCTTCACCGGTGACGTCACCGAAAAGCACGGCCTGGGGGCCATGGACGCCCGCACGTGGCAGGCGACCATCGACACCCTCGCCGAGGAGGACGTGCTCAAGGGCGGCGCCCCCGAGGTCGGGGACGTCTACCAGGAGAGGTTCGTCGAGAAGGCCGCCGCGAAGACCGGCGGCGGCAGCGACGCCGGCAACTGATGGCGCAGCCGGCCGCCTCCGGGCGGCCGGCACGACGAGTGAGAGCGGAGCTATGGAAACCACGGTTGACAGGCGAGGGCGCCACGCGGAGGTGTCCGGCGCCGGGTTCGCGGGCCTGACGGCCGCCACCGCGCTCGCGCAGCGCGGGTGGTCGGTGCGGGTGCACGAGAAGGGGGCGGAGCTGCGCGAGCAAGGAGCCGGCATCGTCCTGTGGCACAACAGCCTCAAGGTGCTGAAGGCCATCGGCGCGTACGAGGCGGTGATGGCCGACTCGATGACGCCGCCGTACTACGAGACCCGTTTCCAGCACGCCAGCGTGTCCCACGAGGACTTCGGCGGCCTGCCCTGGCGCACCATGACCCGGCCCCATCTGCACGCGCGCCTGCTGGAGGCCGCACTCGCGGCCGGAGTGGAGATCCGCACCGGATCCGAGGTGGCCGCCGCCGACCCGCGCGGCCGGATCACCCTTGCCTCCGGTGAGACGCTCTACGCCGACCTCGTCGTCGGCGCCGACGGGGTGAAGTCGAAGGTTCGCGACTCCCTAGGCTTCGAACAGGAGCGCTGGAAGTCCCGCGACGGGATCACCCGGTTCCTCGTGCCGCGCCGCAAGGCCGAACTCGGCCCCGGCGAATGGGACAACGTCATCGACTTCTGGAACCTCGAACCCCGTTATCTGCGGGTGCTCTACGTGCCCTGCAACGAGCGCGAGCTGTACCTCGCCCTCGGCGCGCCCCGCGCCGACGAGCAGGGCAGCCGCACCCCCATCGACCTGGACCTGTGGACGTCCGCGTACCCCGAGCTGACCCCCGTCCTCCAGGCCGCCGCCACGGCCGCGGACCCCCGCTACTACGGCTACGAGACCACCGCCGTCGCCGAGTGGCGCCGCGGCGCCGTCGCCCTGGTCGGCGACGCCGCCCACGCCATGCCCCCTGCGCTCGCGCAGGGCGCCGGCTGCGCGATGGCCAACGCGTACACCCTCGCGGTCGCCGCCACCGAGGCCCCGGACGGCGGCATCGAGGAGGCCCTGGCCGGCTGGGAGGAGCTGGAGCGGCCGTTCACCGACCGCTGCCAGCGCCGCTCCGCGGACTTCGCGGCCACCCGCGCGATGTCCGAGGGCAACCAGTTCACCCTGGAGAACCTCGAAACCGCCCTGTACGACCCGACCAACCCCAACCGGCACGCCCTGTCCGTCGTGCGGAGCTAGAGGAGAGGATCTGGATGACCCCCGAGGAGCAGGTGACGAACGACTACCGGGTACGGCGCTGGGTCGGCCTGGTCGAGGAGACGCTGCACGAGAACGGCCCCGTGGCCGCCCGCCCGCTGCGCAAGGCGGTCTGCGGCGTCGTCATCAAGAACCCCTTCGCCGGCACCTACGCCGAGGACCTGTCCGCGCTCACCGCGCCGAGCGCCGCGCTGGGGACGGCGCTCGGCCGGCGGGCCGCGGCGCTCCTCGGCGACGCGCCGGTGGAGAGCTACGGCAAAGGCGGACTGGCCGGGCTCGACGGCGAGCAGGAACACGTCGTCGCCTGCGTCACCACCGTCTTCGGCAACGCGCTGCGCGAGGCGGTCGGCGGTGGCGCGGCGTGGATCTCCTCCGCGACCAAGACCGCCGCGGCGGGCGCGGGCCTCGACATCCCGCTGGCGTACAAGGACGAGGTCTACGTCCGCTCCCACTACGACGCCGTCACCGTCTCCGTGCCCGATGTGCCGCGCCCCGACGAGCTGTTCGTCTGCGTGGCCGTCGCCAGCGGCGGCCGGATCCACGAGCGCGTCGGCGGCCTGACCGCTGCCGAGGCGCGCGAGCGGGCCGCATCCGGCTCCGCCCGGTGAGAAGGAGAGACCCGATGCAGACCAGTGATGCGCTCTACTTCCAGGACGACTCCGTCGCCAACGTGCTCGACAACCTCGCCAGGGCCCACCGGATCCTGGAGCTGGAGGGCCACGGCGACATGTCCATGGGCCACCTGTCCTACCGCGACCCGCACGGCCGCGGGCTGTGGCTCAAGCGCGGCAATCTCGGCATGGAGGAGGTACGGGCCGGCGACTACATCCTCATCGGCTTCGACGGCACCGTGCTGGAGGGCCAGGGGCTGCGCCACCTGGAATGGCCGCTGCACGCCGAGATCATGCTCGCCCGCCCCGACGTCAACGTCGTCGGCCACTCGCACCCGTTCCAGGCCACGGTCTTCGGCGCCGGCCGGGCGCGGATCGAGCCGGTGAACAACCACGGTGTGTGGTTCGCCGAGCACGGCGTCCCGCGCTTCGACGCCACCAGCCACATCATCACCACCCCGGAGCTGGGCCGCGATCTCGCCCGGGTCCTCGGCGACGCCGACGCCGTGCTCCAGGCCAACCACGGCGTGTCGTTCGTCGGCCGCAACGTCCGCGACGCGACGCTCGCCGGGATCTTCCTGGAGAAGGCGGCCGCCTTCCAGCTCGCGCTCCTCGCCTCCGGCCTGCCGTACGACCCGCCGGACGCGGCCGAGAGCGTGGAGAAGAACCGCCGCATCTACCCCGAACGCGCCCGCGACAACTACTGGATGTACTTCAACCGCAAGCTCGACCGGCTCGAAGCCGCCCGCTGAGCCCGCCCGCGCGGCCCGGCGGCGGAAGCGGCCAACCGCGGCAGTGCACGAAAGGAACCATCGTGAGCATTCCCACCACCAGCGCCGTCCTCGGCTCGGGGAGCATGGGGCCCGGCATCGCCGCGCTGCTCGCCCGCTACGGATCCGGCGTACGGCTGTACGACGTCAGCGACGAGGCCCTGGCGCGGGCGGAGGGGACCTGCGCCGGCGTCGTCGCGCACCTCGACCGCCTCGACGTGCCCGTCACCCCCGGCGGCTCCGTCACCTTCGAACGCGACCGGGACAAGGCACTGGCGGGCGCCGACTTCGTCATCGAGGCGGTGCCGGAGCACCTGGAGCTGAAGAAGACGGTGCTCGCCCAGGTCGAGGCCGCGGTGCGCGACGACGTGATCATCGCGACCAACACCTCCGGCATCCCGATCTCCGACATGGCGGCCGACATGGACCACCCCGAGCGCCTGATCGGCATGCACTGGTCCAACCCGCCGCACCTCATCCCGATGATCGAAATCGTCAGGGGCGCGCGCACCGGCGCCGCCGTCGAGGACCGGCTCGTCGGTATCGTCGAGGCGTTCGGCTACGAGGCCGTGGTCGAGAAGGAGGTGCCCGGCTTCGTCGAGAACCGCGTGCTGTACGCCGTGCTGCGCGAGTGCATGGCCCTCGTCGAGGAGGGCGTGGTCTCCCAGCGCGACCTGGACACCGTGGTGAAGTGGGGCGTCGGCTACAAGCTCGCCGTCATCGGGCCGATGCGGCTGGTCGACATGGCGGGTCTGGACATCTACCAGGCCGTCGGCTCCTACCTCAACCGCGACCTGTCCACCGAGACCGGTGTCTCCTCCCTGGTCACCGAGCTGACCGCCGAGGGGAAGCTCGGCATGAAGACCGGCACCGGTCTCTACGAGTACGGCGAGGGCGAAGTCGCCGCCAAGCGCGCCGACATCGTCGACGGCCTGGTGAGCGTCCGCAAGGCGCTCTCCGCGATCAAACCGGTCTGAGCGGACGGGAGTTGACCGTGAACCGCGCACCGCAGCCGCCTGACCCGGCGTCGCACCCCGCCACCGCAGCGCTCCCTGATGAACTGCCGGGGCTGGCGTACGTGCGCGCCGGGGAGGTCGAGTTGTGTGTACGCGACGCCGGCGCGGGCCCGGCGGTCGTGCTGCTGCACGGCACGACGGCCAGCCTCGGCGTCTGGGACGCCGTGGTCGAGCGGCTCGGCGAGACGGTACGGACCGTCGCCGTCGACCAGCGCGGCCACGGCCGCAGCGGCAAGCCCGCCGCCGGCTACGACGCCGCCGCGTACACCGCCGACGTGCTCGCGCTCATCCGCGAGCTGGAGACCGGTCCCGTGGTGGCCGTCGGGCACTCCCTCGGCGCCCGCAACGCCCTCGTGCTCGCCGCCGCGCACCCCGGCGCCGTTGCGGGCGTCGTCGCCGTCGACTACACCCCGTACGTCGAACCGGCCGTGCTCGACGCCCTGGAGACCCGGGTGCGCGGCGGCGACCGCGCCTTCGCCACCGCCGCGGACGTCGAGGCGTATCTGCGCGAGCGCTACCCCCTGCTGCCCGCCGGCGCCGTCCGCCGCCGGCGCCGTTACGGCTACGCCCCGGCCGGCGCCGGCCGGACGCTGCGCCCGCTCGCCGACCCCGCGGCCATGGTCCGCACCGTCGACGGGCTGCGCCGCGACTTCGCCGCCGAGACCCGTGACGTGCGCGTCCCCGTCACCCTGCTGCGCGGCGAGCACAGCGCGATCGTCTCCCCGCCCGCCTTCGCCGCCACTCGCGAACTGCGCCCCGACTTCCGCGCCGTGGAACTCTCCGGGCTCGACCACTACCTGCCCGAGGAGGACCCGCACACCGTCGCGGACGAGATCGTCCGCATGCTCGACCGGACGACGGGCTGACCCGCCCGCGTCCCGCCACCGAGAGGACCCCCACGCCATGCCCCTGAACATCAAGGACCTCGCCGTCAGCGCCGACGGCTTCGGCCCCGGCGAGCGGATCCCGGACCGGCACGCCGCCGGCCACGGCAACGCCGCCCCCGGGATCCGGATCACCGGAGTCCCCGCCGGCACCGCGGAACTCGCGCTGATCCTCCACGACCCCGATGCGCCGCTGCCACACGGCTTCACCCACTGGGTGGTCTACGGCATCGACCCGGCCGCTCCCGCCCTTCCCGCCCCGGGATCCGGCGGCGCTGTCCGCGAGGGCCCCAACTCCCTTGGCGACAAGGCGTATACGGGACCCCAGCCGCCGCCCGGCCACGGCACCCATCACTACTATTTCTGGGTGTACGCCCTCGACACCCCGGTCGCGGGCGAGCCGTCACGCGAGGAGTTCCTCCACGCGTACGGCGATCGCGTCATCGAGCAGAACCGGCTCGTCGGCACCTACTCCGCCTGACGCACCCGGGGCCACACCACGAGCACAGAAGGGCGAGCGCAACGTGTCTGAAGGGCGGGAGCGGACCCCCGGCGTGGACAGCGCCAGGAGGGTGCTGAAGATCCTTCTTCTCTTCACCGAGAAGGGACCGGAGCTGAGCGTGGAGGAGATCGCGCACTCCGTCGGGATCTCGGTGCCCTCCGCCTACCGGTTCGTCTCGCTGCTGCGCGAGATGGACATGGTGGAGGACAACGGCGGCGGCACGTACGTGCTCTCGCCGCGGATCTTCCTGCTGGCCAGCAGCGCGGAGCAGGCGTTCCCGGTCTCCCGGGTGCTCCGGCCGCTCGTCGAGCGGCTGTCGAAGGACACCGGCGAGGCGGCGCTGGTGATCCGGCGGGTGGGCGACTTCGCGACCTGCGTGGAGATGAGCCACCCCGAACACACGATCCGGCTGTCGTTCGAGCCCGGGCAGATCATGAGCCTGCACCGCGGCGCCGGGCCCAAGGTGCTGCTCGCCGCGATGGGCGAGGCGTGGGCCCAGCGCTACTTCGACCGGCTGCGCCCCGCGCCGTCGGCCGCCGAGCGCGACGCGGTGCTGGCGGAGGTGCAGGCGGTGGCCGCGCAGGGGTGGTCCATGAGCGAGGCGGAGGTCGACGAGGGCGTCTGGGCGGTGGCCGCGCCGATCGGGGTGGGCGGGAAGGTCGTCGCCGCGGTCACGGTCGCCGGGCCGCACTTCCGCATCGACGACGAGCGCGCCGGGCACATCACGGAGCGCGTCGTGGCCGCCGCGGCCGAGCTGTCCGACTCGCTCAGCACCTGGCGGCGTTAGCGCCGCCTCCCGGGGATGCCACCGTGGGCCTTGCGTGGCGCGGTGGCGTCCCCCGGGCCGGCGCGGGCCGTCAGCCGCCGGACACGGTCCCCATGAGGGCCGAGAACGACGCGGGGTCGGCGTCGAAGCCCTGCACCACGGGGTGGAACTGCCAACTGCCGTCTTCCTCCCGGACGAACTCCGCGACGGTGGCGGCGGTGGCGCCGGGGACCGCGGCGAAGTCGTCGGTGGCCAGCTCGTCGTGGCCGTCGCGGACGAGTACGTGGGTGCCCGTCACCTCGCCGAAGGTCAGCCGCCCGGGGCCCTGCTGGATCGCGACGCCGACGACGACCCGCGCGTACGCGGCAGAGATGCGCGCGAACTCCAGCGTCAGCACCTCGTCGGCGCCGAAGCCCTGGCCGGTCTCGCTGTGCCGCTGGAGGGTGATCGTGCCGCCGGGGTCGCGGCTGTCGAAGTGGACCAGGAAGGCCGGCTCGCCGTGCGGGTCGTCGGCGGGGTAGGCCGCCGCGATCAGATCCAGGTCGTGCGAGGGTTCGCCGAGAGGACTGGGGTCCCACTTCAGCTCGATCTCGACCTTGTCGACACCCTTGTTGAGACCGGTCACCGGGCTCCCCTCTCCCGCGTTCCTCTGCGCTCCCGCACAACTGCCCGGCGGTGTCCGCCGGTTGCCTCTATCGTGTCACGTTCCGCCGGTCGCGGGAGCGGCGTGCGGGGAGCGCGGAGCGGCACGCGGGGGGCGGAGCGGCCGCCCCCGGAAGGACCGCCTTGCGCGGCGGTTACACCAGAGGACCGGTCCACTGGCGCCGCGGTGCCCGATTGACGGTGCGTGTGGGGCGCGTCACGCTCGGGCCGTCCGCCACCTGTGTCCCCCGGCGGGCTCTCGGTACCCGTACGCCACCCCCACATGGCATTCGGACTGTCATGTACGGGCCAATCTGAAGGGAGCTCGAACACATGGCTTGCAGTACCAACTACCTCTGGCGCGGCGAGGCCACCTGGTTCTGCTGCGGCGCCGCCTGGGGCCCCTGCGGCTCCGCCGGCGGCGGCGCCTGCGGCAACTGCCGCTCCGCCTCGAACCACGGCGCCTGGCCGAACGCCTCCGCGGCATGCTGGGACATCACCCGGCCCGACCTGTGCGGCGAGGGCGGCATCCCGCGTCGCGGCTGCGGCTCCGTCATGCGCGTGGTCCAGGAGTGCTCCAAGGCGGCCGTCTGCATCACCATCACCGACTGCGGCCCGCGCACCAAGAGCTTCTGCGGCGAGGCGGCCTGCTGCAACGGCGTCTGCCGCACGAACCGCATCCTCGACCTGACGCCCGCGGCGTACTCCCAGATCGCCAGCCTCAGCTCCGGCAAGACCGGTGTCTGGATCTACGAGTGAAGGAGGCCCGGCCATGAACCACGCGACGAACTCGACGCTCGACCGGCGGCGCTTCCTGTCCGCCAGCGCACTGGGCGGGGCCACCGTCGTCGGCGCCACGGCGCTCGGTGCGGTGGACCCCGACGCCGCGTTCGCGGCGCCCACTCCGCCGCTGGACCCGGCGGTCGCCGACACCTCGTTCGCCGAGGGTCTCATCACCGGCATCGACGGCGGCACCCTGCTGCACGTCAAGGGATCGTACGGCGAACGGCACCGCATCCAGCTCACCAACGCCACCAGCATCTGGAAGCTCCACCCCACCACCGCCGAGGACGTGGAGACCGGTGACGGCCTCTACGCCCGCGGCCTGGAGATGCCCGACGGCACCCTCGCCGCCGACGCGGTCTGGGTGAACATCGTCAACCTCGACGTCACCGTCCGCGGCATCGGCAAGGACCGGCTGGCGCTCGGCTACCACGGCGGCGAGCTGATCGGCCGCATCGTCCCGGGCCGCTCCACCGCCTCGTACGGGGGCGCCGCACTCACCGACGACCTGTCGGGCGTGCGGATGGGGCAGCACGCGCTGGTGCTCGGCGCCTGGCGCCCCAAGGACGGGGCGATCGACATCGCCAGGATCACGGTCGGGCACTGACCGTCGCGGCCACATCGAGGACGGAGGCAGCATGATCGCACTGCTGGTCGGCGGCGTGCTCGGCTGGAGCGGGAGCACCAAGCTGTTCGGACGCAACACCCCGGTTCAGGCGTCGGGCACCGTGCTGGAGCGCAAGCTCGGCGGGCTGCCGCGCGCCACGGTCGCGCTGCGCGCGGTCGGGGCGGCGGAACTGCTCGTCGCGCTCGCGCTGGCGGCCCTGCCGGTGCCGCTGGTCACCGGGGCGCTCGCGGCGCTCGCGGGCGCGGGCTTCGCGGCGTACCTCGGCTACGCCAGGGCCACCGCGCCCGACTCGTCCTGCGGCTGCACCGCGCGGGACAAGGCGCCCATCGGCGTACGGGCCTTCGCCAGGGCCGGGTTCGTCCTGGCCGGCGGGGCGGTCGTGCTCGCCGACGGCCTGGCCGCCGGCGGTCTCCCGGCGGCGGCCGGCGGGCCCTGGTGGGAGACGCTACGGGACCGGCCGGGCGCCGCCCTCGGCCTGCTGGCCGTGGGCACGGCGGTGGCCTGGCTGCTCTTCGGCGACCCCGACCGGGCCGTCCGGCTGCCGCTGCGCAGGCTGCGGCTGCGGCTCTTCGGCCACCCGCTGCACGGCGGACCGGGCGCGGGCGGCGACCCCGAGGCGGTGCCCGTCGAGGGCTCCGTCGAACTGCTGGAGCGCTCGCTCGCGTGGCAGACGGTGATCCACGTCGTCCGCTCCGGGCTGCGCGAGCACTGGGACGACGAGGGCTGGCGCTTCCTGCGGTACACCGGCCTGTACGACACGGGCCGGGACGGTGCCGAGGACGGCGGCCGGCCGGTGTCCGTGGTCTTCGCGATGGACGCGAAGGCGGGCCTGGACAGCCCGCGTCCGCCGGTCATCCGGGTCGGTGTCGTCGACGAGGAGACCGGCGAGCGCGTGGACGTCACCGGCGGCCGGGAGCGCCCCGGCGCGCTGCTGGGCGAAGGCGTCTGAGCGCGGTGCCCGGAGCCCGTACGGGGCGGGCTCCGGGCACCGCCCCGTACCGCGCGCTCCTCGGGCTAGGCGTCCGCTCCGGCGCCGGCCGGCATGCCGTAGGCGTCCGCGATCAGCTCGTACGAGCGCAGCCGTGCCCGCGGCCCGTGCACGTTCGTGGTGAGCATCAGCTCGTCCGCCCCGGTGCGTTTGCGCAGGTCGTCCAGGCCGGTGCACACCTCGTCCGGGGTGCCGTGCACCACGTTGGAGATCCAGGTGTCGGCGAACTCCCGCTCCAGCGGGCTGAAGTCGTACACATCCGCCTCCTCCGGCGAGGGCACGAGACCGGGCCGGCCGGTGCGCAGCCGCAGCATGCTCAGCGCCCCCGTCGTCACCTGCCGCCGTGCCTCCCGCTCGTCCTCCGCGGCCAGCACCGAGACGCCGATCAGGGCGTACGGGGCGGAGAGCACGGCCGACGGCTGGAACGCCTCGCGGTACAGCTCCAGCGCGGGGCCGGTGTGCTGCCCGGCGAAATGGTGGGCGAAGGCGAACGGCAGCCCCAGCTCCGCGGCGAGCCGGGCGCTGAACATCGAGGAGCCCAGCAGCCACACCGGCGGCCGGTGCGCCGACTGCACCCCGCCGGGCGCCGTGCCCTGCACCGGGCCCGGCACCGCGTGAATCCTGCGGTACGGATGGCCGTCGGGGAAGTCGTCGTCGAGGAAGCGGATCAGCTCCGCAAGCTGCTGCGGGAACTCCTCGGCGCCCTCGTGCAGCCGCTCCGTGCGGCGCAGCGCCGCCGCCGTCGCACCGTCGGTGCCGGGCGCGCGGCCCAGGCCCAGGTCGACGCGGCCGGGAGCCAGCGCCTCCAGCGTGCCGAACTGCTCGGCGACGACGAGCGGTGCGTGGTTGGGCAGCATCACGCCGCCGGAGCCGAGCCGGATGGTCGTCGTGTGCGCGGCCAGGTGCGCCAGGATGACGGCGGGCGAGGAGGAGGCGACGGCGGGCATCGAGTGGTGCTCGGCGACCCAGTAGCGGTGGAAGCCGCGCGCCTCGGCGAGCCGGGCCAGCTCCACGCCGGTGCGCAGCGCGTCGCTCGCGGTGTACCCGGCGCCCACGGTGGCCAGGTCCAGCACGGACAGCGGCACGGGTGCGGAGCCGCTCACCCGGCCCCGTGTCTCGTCCTGCGGGTCGGGTGCCGTCACGTCCGCTGCCGCCACGTGGTCCTCCTGGTCGTCGGGTGTCCTGCGGTCCTTCCCCATACCGACATCAGGAAGACGGCTCCGTATTCCCGTGGCTCCGGAGCAGGTGGTCTGGACCACTGCACCTCCGAGGTGCCACAGAGTCGACATGCCGCGTTCACAAACCGTCGTGACAAGGCATTTCCCCCTTCCGCGAGCAGCCTTCCGGGGTGCCTCGCGCCCGTTTCCGGTCACGGCTCCCGGCGCGGGCCGAATTCCCGCCCCGGACCCGCGCTAGGGTGTTCGACCTGCGGCGGAGCAGGGAGTCGGGGTGCGCATACAGCAGTTGGAATACGTGGCCGCGGTCACCCGTTTCGGCTCTCTGCGGCGCGCCGCGGAATCGCTTCATCTCTCCCAGCCGGCGCTCAGCGAGACCGTGCGGAACCTGGAGCGCGAGCTCGGCGTCGACCTGCTGGACCGGCACCGCTCCGGCGCGCGGATCAGCGACGCGGGCCGCGAGCTGCTGCCGCATATCGCCGCCGTGCTCGACGCCGTCGACCGGCTCCGCCGGGCCGCCGACGAGCAGCACCGGGTCAGCAGGTCGATACGGCTCGGGATCGGCGGCGCGGTCGCCGCGCCGCTGCTGGCGCCGGCCGTACGGGAGTTCCGTGCCGCACACCCGCAGACCGGGGTGGAGATCGTCTCCGGGCCGCAGGAGGCCGTGCACCGCGGGCTGGTCGAAGGCGGTCTCGACCTGGGGCTCGTCGTCCGGCTCGCGGACGACGACCCGCACCCCGATCTGCACGACACCGGGCTGCTGAGCGGCCGTCCCGTGGTGTGCCTGAACCCCGGCAGCCCGCTGGCGGAGCTGGACGAGATCGGCGCCGTCGAACTCCTCGCCGAGCCGCTGATCGGAGTGCGCTCCGGCTGCCTGGCGCACCGGCTGCTGCACCGCCTCGGCGCCGGGCGCCCGCCGCTGCCCGCGTACGCGGCCGACGGCCCCGAATCGGCGAAGCACCTGGTCGCCGAGGGGCTGGGGGTGACGGTGCTCCCGGACTTCGGCGTCGTCGGCGACCCCCTGGAGCGGCACGGCGCAGTCACCTGGCGGCCCCTCGCCGGCGCCGCGGTCCCGGCGGTGCACCTGGTGCTCTGGCGCAGCCGCACCCGGGTCATCCCACCCGCCGCCCGCGAGCTGCACGACGCCCTCGCCCACGGCGCCGCGACGGCCGGGGCCGTCCCGACCTGAGACCCCGCCGGCCCCGTTCGTCCCCCGCATGCCGCCGTCACCAGTGTCTTCGGCCAATAATTGGCGTGAACCTGCCACTTGTGGCGGCGTCCGGCATGCGAGACGCTGCCTGGGCACCGCCCTGCAATCGGGCGGGTCACCCGCACTGCACTGCACCTCATCGCCCGAGATCCGGTCAACGAAAGGCTCTGGTGCACCAGATGAGACTCACCCCCACACCCCTGCGCCGCGCGGCCACGGTGCTCACCGCACTCGGTCTCGCCGCCGGTTTCCAACTAGCCGCCGGCACCGGCGCGAACAGCGCACCCGCCGACGCCGACCTCCGGCTCGCCCCGGCCGCCACGGCGATCGACGGCCAGTGGATCGTCGTGCTGAAGAACGGCGAGGTCGCCGAGGACGAGACCCGCTCCGTGGCCCGCGACCTCGCCGGCACCGCGGAGGTCAGGCCCGAGCACGTCTACCGCACAGCGCTGCGCGGCTTCTCCGCCGAGATGAGCACGTCCGAGGCGGCCGAGCTGGCCCGCGACCCGCGGGTCGCGTACGTCGAGCAGGACGCGGTCGTACGGGTCGCGGACACCCAGGACAACGCCACCTGGGGCCTGGACCGCATCGACCAGCGCGACCTGCCGCTGAGCACCACGTACACGTACAACACCACCGCGGCCGACGTCACCGCCTACATCATCGACACCGGCATCCGCACCACGCACGACGAGTTCGGCGGGCGTGCCTCGGTCGGCACCGACTCCGTCGGCGACGGCCAGAACGGCCAGGACTGCAACGGCCACGGCACCCACGTCGCGGGCACCGTCGGCGGCAGCACGTACGGCGTGGCCAAGGAGGCCGAGCTCGTCGCCGTACGCGTGCTGAGCTGCAGCGGCTCCGGCAGCACCGCGGGCGTCGTGGCCGGCATCGACTGGGTGACCGCCAACGCCGACGGCCCGTCCGTCGCCAACATGAGCCTGGGCGGCGGCGCCAGCACCGCGCTCGACGACGCGGTCGAGCGTTCCGTCGCCTCCGGCGTGACGTACGCGATCGCCGCAGGCAACGGCAACATCTTCGGCCAGCCGCAGGACGCCTGCAACTACTCGCCCGCCCGCGTGCCCGAGGCCATCACCGTGGGCGCCACGGACAACGCCGACCGGCGCGCCTCCTGGTCCAACTACGGCACCTGCCTCGACCTGTTCGCGCCGGGCGTGAGCATCACGTCGAGCTGGAACGACTCCGACACCGGCACCAACACCATCTCCGGCACCTCGATGGCCACCCCGCACACCGCGGGCGTCGCCGCGCTGTACCTGCAGGCCAACCCCTCCGCCACACCCGCGCAGGTCGGCCAGGCCCTCGTGGACGGCGCCACGCCCGACAAGGTGCAGGACCCGCTCACCGGTTCGCCGAACAGGCTGCTGTACTCGCTGTTCTGACGGCGAGACGGCGATCCCGACCTGAGGAACGGCGCCACCGCCCGCCCCGCCCGGAACCGCCCGGGCGGGGCGGGCCCCGCGTGTCAGCCCGGTCAGCCCGCGGCCGCGGCCGAGAAGACGAACGTGAACGTCGCCGGGCGTGCCGCCAGTGCGTACTGCGGCAGCACGCCGGGTCCGCAGGACGCCGAGCCGATGCCGTGGCGGGCGTGGTCCAGCGTCACGTGTACCCGGTCGCCCGGTACCAGGTCGGGGCGGTGCGTCGCGGCGTCCAGTTCGGCGGTGGTCCAGCGCCGGGCCGTGAGCGCGAACTCCGGCTCCCCCTCGACCCGCAGCCCGGTCCCGCCTCCGGACAGCTCCGCCCAGCGCACCCGGGCGCGCGCTCCGTTCTCCTGCGGGCGCACGTACGGCGTCTGCAACTCGTCGACATCCGCCGACCAGCGGCCCAGCAGCGCCGCCGTGCCCGTGTCCGGGTACGCCTCGCCCGGGCCGCCGCCGTACCAGCGCACCGCGCCGTAGGCCGCGGGCAGCGCGAAGCCGATCCCGAGCCGCGGCAGCGGCACCTGCCAGTCGCCTTCCGGTGTCACCGACACGGTCAGCGCCACCCGGTCCGCGTCCGCGCTCCAGCGGAACTCCGCGGCCAGCCCGAGGCTGGTGGCCGCGGGCGCCACCCGGGTGCGTACGGTCAGCGCGCCGTCCGACGGTTCCACCGCGTCCGTCCGGTGCCGCATCCGGTGCAGCCCCGTCCCGCGCCAGCGCCGCGCCAGCTCCGTCTCCGGCAGCCAGTGGGCGCCGAGGTCGTTGTCCGTCGGCGCCCGCCACACCTCCAGCCGCAGCCCCTCCACGGGCACCCCGGCCAGTGTCCGGGGCTCGCCCGTCCGCGCGTCGAACGCCGCGGGGCCGAGCCGGACCAGCCCGCCGTCGCGCACGGGCGCGGCCCCCGCGGGCCGCGCGAGCGGCGGGCGCGGCGCGGCCTGCCACTGCCCGCGTGCCACGACGTGCCCCGCCGGGGCCCAGGCGGTTTCCGCGGCGAGCCGGGCGGTGACGGTCCACTGCGCCTCGCCGGCGCCGGGCACGCCGCGCGCGGGCAGGTCGACCGTCGCGCTCCGGCCCGGCGCGAGCGGCGGCACCGCGGCCGAACCGCCCTCGATCTCCGCGCCGTCCACCGCGTACGTCCAGGAGAACGCGAGGTGGTCCAGGCCGGCGAAGTCGTGCAGGTTGGTGACGACGGCCTGGCCCGGCACGTCCCCGCCCTCGATGCGTACGGGCTGGATCACGTGGGCGAACTCCACGAGCCCGGGTGAGGGGGTGCGGTCGGGGAACAGCAGCCCGTCGCAGACGAAGTTGCCGTCGTGCAGCTCCTCGCCGAAGTCGCCCCCGTAGGCGAAGCCCAGCTCGGGGTGGGCGATGCCGTGGTCGATCCACTCCCAGACGAAGCCGCCCTGGCAGCGTTCGTACGTCTCGAACAGCCGCTGGTAGTCGGCCAGTCCGCCGGGGCCGTTGCCCATGGCGTGCGCGTACTCGCAGAGCACGAACGGCTGTGCCCGGCGGCGGGCGTCCAGCGCCGGGTCGCCGAGCGGCTCCTCGGTCCGCTCGCCGATGCGGCGTACCTCGTCGTGGTCGGCGTACATCCGCGAGTAGACATCGGCGTCCCGGCTGGCCGGGTCGCCCTCGTAGTGCACAAGCCGGCCGGGATCGCGGCCGCGGATCCAGTCGGCCATCGCGGTCAGGCCGGCGCCGGAGCCGCACTCGTTGCCGAGGGACCACAGGATGACCGACGGGTGGTTCTTGTCCCGCTCGACCATGCGCGCCGCGCGGTCCAGCAGCGCCGGAGTCCAGCGCTCGTCGGCCACCGGGTTGCCGCGCCAGCCGAGGGCGGCGAAGCCGTGCGTCTCCAGGTCGCACTCGTCGATCACCCACAGCCCCAGCTCGTCGCAGAGGTCGAGGAACGCGGGGTGCGGCGGGTAGTGGCTGGTGCGTACCGCGTTGACGTTGTGCCGCTTCATCAGCAGCACGTCCGCGCGCATCGTCGCCTCGTCCACGGCGCGCCCGTGCTCGGGGTGGAACTCGTGCCGGTTCACGCCGCGCAGCACGATGCGGCGGCCGTTGACCTTGAGCACGCCGTCCTCGACGGCCACGGTGCGAAAGCCCACCCGCAGCGGGATCCGCTCGCCGGCGGTGGCCAGCTCGGCCGCGTACAGCCGCGGGACTTCCGCGGTCCACGGCTCGACGGGCACCGTGACGGACTCGCCGGTGGCGGCCTCGACGCCCAGCTCCGGCACCGTGACCCGGCCGCCGGGCGCGCAGTCCACGCGCAGCGTGCCGGCGCCGGTCAGATGGTCGTATGCAGCGTGGACGAAGAAGTCGGCTACGGCGCCTGCGGGCCGGTGCAGCAGCGTGACGTCGCGGAAGATGCCGGGCATCCACCACTGGTCCTGGTCCTCCAGGTAGGAGCCCGAGGACCACTGGTGGACGCGGACGGCCAGCACGTTGCCCGCGGGGCGCAGCAGCGCCCCGACGGCGAACTCGTGCGGCAGCCGCGAGCCCTTGAACTCGCCCAGCTCCGTGCCGTTCAGCCAGACCCGCGCGTGCGAGTCCACCCCGTCGAAGCGCAGCACCGCCTCCGTTGCGGGCAGCGGGGCGGCGGGCCAGCCGTCGGGCAGGTCGAAGGTGCGCAGGTGGTCGCCGGTGGGGTTCTCGGCCGGCACCCGCGGCGGGTCGACCGGGAAGGGGTAGGGGGTGTTGGTGTACGCGGGCGCGCCGTACCGGCCGCCGCCCTGGAGGACCCAGTGGCCGGGGACGGTGATCTCGTCCCAGCCGGAGGTGTCGTGGCCGGGCTCGGCGAAGGACGTGTCGTGGGTGGTGGCGGTGGGGGAGAGCCGGAAGCGCCAGGGCCCGTCGAGCGGCAGCCTGGCGGCGTCGGAGCGGGCGTACCAGGCGCGCGGCGGCAGGGTGCCGGTGCCGGGTGCGACGTCTTCGTGGGCGGGGAGGGCCGGATCGCGCATGCGATCCATCTGATCCCGCCGGGGGGCGCGGCACAACAGACGCCGCGCCCCGATTCATTGGACTTTTCGGACACCGGTTGGACTTCTGTGGTGCCACGGCCGCCCGCGGCGGCAGCGCGCGGCCGGGGTGGCGACCTGCACGGTGTGGTCCCTCCCGTCCTCCCCCTGACCGTGCCGTCCGGGAGGATGACGGGGAAGGCGGCGTTGATCACCCGACGTCCGGCGCCACACGGCCCGCCCGCGGAGCGACGGCCGGGGCCCGCCCGGCGTTCGCCGCGTCCTGCCCCCCGTCCCGCCGCCCCGGTCCGCGCGCGTCTGGCCCGCCCGGTGCGCGGGACCGCTGCCCTCCGCGGTCCCAGGGGCACCCCGCGTCACGGAGTGTCCGGGCCCATCACGTAACCTCTGTGGCCCCGAGCCCGCGGCGCTCCGCCGCGGCGCAGAACCTGCCCGGCGGACCTGACCCCCCGCCGGAGCGCACGGGAGGTGGGCCCATGACCGTCGCGGACGCCGACGAGGCCGCGCCCGTGTCCGGTGCGGGCCCGGTCCTTTCCCTCGGTGCCGTCGAGAAGCGCTTCCCCGACGGCACCCGCGCGCTGGAGCCCGTCGACCTGGACGTCGCCGCCGGCGAGTTCGTCTCCGTCGTCGGCCCCTCCGGCTGCGGGAAGACCACCCTGCTGCGCATCGCCGCCGGGCTCGTCGAGCCCACCGCAGGTGCCGTGGCCGCGCGCGCCGACCGCCTCGGCTACGTCTTCCAGGACCCGACGCTGCTGCCCTGGCGCTCGGTGCGTACGAACGTCGAGCTCTTCGGCGAGCTGCGCGGTGTCCCGCGCGCCGAGCGGCGCAAGCGCGCCGACGCCGCGCTGGAGCTGGTGGGCCTCACCGACTTCGCCGGCCACCGGCCGCGTGCCCTCTCGGGCGGCATGCGCATGCGCGTCTCCCTGGCCCGCTCCCTCACACTCCGCCCGGAGCTGTTCCTGCTGGACGAGCCGTTCGGCACCCTGGACGAGATCACCCGCGAGCGGCTGGACGACGACCTGCTCCGGCTCTTCGCCGCCGAGCGGTTCGCGGCCGTCTTCGTCACGCACTCCGTGCTGGAGGCGGTCTACCTGTCGACCCGGGTCGTGGTGATGTCCCCCCGGCCCGGCCGCATCTGCGGCGAGTTCACCGTCCCGTTCGGCTACCCGCGAAGCGAGAGCCTGCGCTACGACCCCGAGCTGAACCGCATCGCGGCCGACGTGTCCGCCTGCATGCGCACGGCGGCCCTGTGACACCGACCGAGAACCCACCGGCCCCCCCACCACCTCCGGAGGTACCCCCGATGCCCGTGAAGACTCCTCTGCGCTCCTTAGCCGTGCCGCTCGCCGCCGGTGTCCTGCTCACCTCCGCCGCCTGCGGGGACGACGGGGACGGCGGGGGCGGCGGCGGGAAGCCGGCGCCTCCGGCGCAGAGCGGCGCGGCCGACCTGGCCGGCGTGTGCCCCGAGACGGTGACCGTGCAGACGTCGTGGCTGCCGAACGCCACGGCCTTCGGCCCGCTGTACGCGCTCCTCGGTGACGACCTCCGGGTGGACGCGAACGCCAAACGCGTCACCGCCCCGCTGGTCGCGGACGGCAAGGACACCGGCATCTCGCTCGAACTGCGCGCCGGCGGCCCGGCGATCGGCTTCGCCGCCACCTCCGCGCAGATGTACACGGACGAGGACATCGACCTCGGGGTGGTCGGCGGCTTCGACGAGATCGTCCAGCTCTCCGCGACGCAGCCCACCACCGCGGTGCTGGCGCTGCTGGAGAAGGACCCGACGATGATCTACTGGGACCCGGAGACCTACCCGGAGTTCGAAACCATCGAGGACGTCGGCGCGTCGGACACCACGGTCCTGTACTCCGGCGGCGATACGTACATGGAGTATCTGACCGGCACGGGAATCCTCAAGAAGGACCAGGTGGACGGCTCCTTCGACGGCTCGCCCGCGCGCTTCGTGGCTTCCGGGGGCAAGCTCGCCTCCTCCGGGTACGCGGCCGAGGACCCGTACATGTTCGAAAACGAGATCGACGACTGGATGAAGCCCGTCAAGGGCCAGCTCGTCTACGAGGCCGGCTACCCGATCTACGGGCCCTCCCTCGTCGTCCGCCCCGAGGCGAAGGCCGAACTGGCGCCCTGCCTGGAGAAGCTGGTGCCGGTCATCCAGCAGTCGCAGGTCCGCTACATGCGTGACCCGGAGGCGACGATCGCCACCATCGTCGACATCGCCGAGCAGTACCGGGGCGGCGACGTGCTCACCGAGGGCATCGCGAAGTACGGCATCGGCGAGATGAAGAAGCTCGGCATCTCCTCGAACGACGCGGAGGGCAAGGACACCACCGTCGGGAACTTCGAGACCCCGAGGGTCCAGAAGATCATCGACATCGTCGAGCCCCTCTTCGCCGGCCAGAAGAAGCCCCTCAAGGCCGGCCTGAAGCCGGCGGACGTCGTGACCAACGAGTTCCTCGACCCCGGGATCGGACACGGCGGATGACCGGCGGCCCGACCGCCGGGTCCGCGCACCGCGGGCCGCGGCGGCCAGGTGGAGTAAGCTGCTCTGCCGGCCCGTACCGCGGTATGCGCCGGCACAGCCGCGGTGGAACGCGGCCGATGCGGAGAGGTTCATGAGCGACAGCGGCATAGCCGACGGGCCCCACGGCACCTCGCCCCTGCCCGACGCCACGGCGGCCCACGCCTCCCGCACGTACGACTACCACCTCGGCGGCAGCGACAACCTCGGCCCGGACCGCGAGCTGGTGGACGAGGTGGAGTCCACCTTCATGCCGGACGTGAAGATGCGCGTACGCGCCCAGCGGCTGTTCCTGGAACGGGCCGTGCGCTACCTGGTCGAGGAGGCGGGCATCCGCCAGATCCTCGACATCGGCTGCGGTCTGCCGCAGCGGCGCATGCCCAACGTCCACGAGATCGCGCACGACATCGACCCGGACACCCGGGTCGTCTACGTCGACTACAACCCGGTCGCCGTGGCGCACATGCAGGCCCTGCACACCGACGGGGCCCAGACCGTGGCCTTCGCCGGTGACGTACGGCAGCCGGAGCTGATCCTGACCCACCCGGACGCGCGCGCCGTGCTGGACTTCGACCGGCCGGTGGGCGTGCTCATGGTCGGGCTGCTGCACTTCCTGCCCGACGAGGACGACCCGGCGGACCTGGTGGCGCGGGTCCGGCGCGGGGTGGCCCCGGGCAGTTACCTCGCCGCGTCCCAGATCTCCGCCGAGCTGGACTCCCGGGTGGACCGGCTCACGAAGGTCTGGGCGCGCGGGGCGACGCCGATGGTCGAGCGCAACCGCGCCGAGCTGGAGCGGATCATCGACGGGTGGGAGCCCGTCGACCCCGGCGTGGTGGTCGCGCACCGCTGGCGCCCGCAGCCCCCGGACCGTACCGAGGGGAACGCCTACACGCTGGTGGCCGTCAAGCCATGAACCTGCGCCCGTTGCTCCGGAGGCTGCCGGCCGTGCTGGTGGCCGGTGCCGCCGTGGGGGTGTGGTACCTGATCAGCATGGTGGTGCTGGCCGAGGACCGGCGCTTCCTCTTCCCGCCGCCGCACGACGTGGTGCGCGTGGGGTTCCTCGACGGCGACAACCGCGCCGAACTCCTCGACGCGCTGCTGCTGTCCGCGCAGGTCGCCTCGCTCGGGCTGCTCATCTCGGCGGCCGGAGCGATCGCCATGGCGATCCTGATGAGCCAGGCCCGCTGGCTGGAGCGCTCCCTCTTCCCGTACTTCGTCGTGCTGCAGGTGACGCCGATCCTCGCCCTGGTTCCGCTCTTCGGCTTCTGGTGGGGCTACGGGTTCTCCACCCGGGTGCTCGTCTGCGTCATCATCGCCTTCTTCCCCATCCTCACCAGCACGCTCTTCGGCATCCGCTCGGCCGACGCCGCGTACCACGACCTGTTCCGGCTGCAGAACGCGGGCAGGCTGACCCGGCTGTGGAAACTGCAGTTGCCCGCCGCGCTGCCGCACATCTTCACCGGGCTGCGCATCGCCGCCGGGATGTCCGTCGTCGGCGCCATCGTCGGCGACTTCTTCTTCCGTCAGGGGCAGCCGGGCATCGGCGTGCTCATCGACCTCTACCAGTCGCGGCTGCAGTCCGAACAGTTGCTCGCCGCCGTGATGCTCTCCTCGCTCTTCGGCGTGCTGGTCTTCTGGTTCTTCGGCTGGCTCGCCCGGATCGTCGTGGGGGGATGGCACCAGTCCGCGGACGAACCCGGCGCCAACGGCTGATCTCCACCGGCACGCCGCACGCCCGGGCGCCGTCTTCCCGGGGGCGAAAACCGGACGAAGGTTCGGGAAACCGGGTCCGGGCGGGTATGATTCCGCGCTGGCGACGGGATGGTGAACCGACCGGCGGGGGAGGGGAGATGGCGGGGTCAGTACCGGTGGCCGGCGGACGGCGCCTGCCCGGCGGCGGCACGGACCCCGGCCGGGGCGGTCCCACGATCCGGCGGATCGTCCTCGGCTCCCGGCTGCGCAGGCTGCGCGTCCGGCGCGGCGTCGGACTCGACGCGGCGGCCCAGGCCATCCGGGCGTCGGTGCCCAAGATGAGCCGGCTGGAGCGCGGCCAGGGCGGCTGCAAGGAGCGCGACATCGCGGACCTGCTGACGCTCTACGCGGTTACGGACCTCCGGGAGCGCGAGGCGTACCTCGCGCTGGCCCGCGGCGCCAACACCCCCGGATGGTGGCAGCAGTACGGCGATCTGACGCCGCGCTGGCTCGAAACGTACCTCGGCCTGGAAGAGGCCGCGACGCTGATTCGCGGCTACCAGTCCCACCGCGTGCCCGACCTGCTGCAGACCCCCGCCTACGCGGCGGCGCTGGCGCGGCTGACCTACCCGGACGACAGCGCGAACGCCGTCGCCCGCCGTGTCGATCTGCTGGAGCGCCGGCAGCAGGTGCTCGCCCGGCCCGATCCGCCGCGCTGCTGGCAGCTCATCGACGAGGGCGCGCTGCGCCGCAGCGTGGGCGGCCCCGCGGTGATGCGTGAGCAGATCCGCCATCTGCTCCGGCTGCACAGCCCCGAGTTCCCGGAGGTCGCGGTGCACGTCGTGCCGCTGCAGACCTCCGCCGCGACGGCGCTGGCCGGCTCGGTGACGCTGCTGCGTTTCGCCGAGGCGGACCTCCCGGACATCGCCTATCTGGAACAGCTCACCGGCGCGCTCTACCTTGACGATCCTGACGACGTCGAGCGGCACCGCCTGGCCGTCGATCGGCTGGCCGCGCCGGTGACGGAGCACACGAGCACCGACGCGTTCTTGCGGCGGGTCCTGCACACCACCTGACGGGCGCTCCCGCGCAGCACTCCGGCCCGGTGGAGCAGGTCTCCGCCGGGCTCTCCCCTTCTCCCGTACGGCCACGTGGGCCGGATCCGATCACCGTGCGCCACCGCCGTCCAAGCGCTCGGTGATAGCTGGATGAAATTTCATTTGTAAGTGCAGCCGCAAGCACACACACAAGTACAGTACGCAGAAGATCAGTTGGAGGGAGCAGCCATGCAGGTCGACAACGGTGTGCCCGCGGGCCGGTTGGGGGACGTCGAGTGGCGCAAGAGCCACTACAGCAACCCCAACGGCGAGTGCGTGGAGCTGGCCGGGCTCTCCGGCGGGGCGGTCGCGGTCCGTAACTCGCGGGACCCGCAGGGCCCCGCGCTGGTCTACGGCCCCGACGGGCTGGCCGCGTTTCTGAGGGCCGCGAAGGAAGGGGACTTCGACGACCTCGTCACCGGCCGCGGCCCGGCCGGCGCCTGACGGGAGCGCCCAGGGGATGTGCGGCTACGTGACGGGCTCGCCCGCCAGCGCAGCGACCCGGGCCGTGCCGTCGGCGCCGGCGGCGAGCAGACGCCCGCGCTCCACGGCGTACGCGCGCCCGAGGACGGCGCGCTCCTGCGCGGAGGCGCCGCGGCGCAGGGCGTTGAGGTGGACGCGCTCGCCCGCGGCGATGTGCGCGGCGGCGACCCCGCCCAGCAGGTCCAGCGCCGCGTCGAACTCCGCTCCGGCGAGGTCGTCCAGACGCAGCAGCACCAGCAGGGCGCGCGCGAGCGCCGCCGGGCCCTGCTCGCCGTCGTCGGGGCAGAGCGCGTACGCCACCGCGCCGTCGTCGGAGCGCGCCGCCACCCGGCCGGCCTCCGCGTGCGCGACCAGCAGCGCCGAAAATTCGCGCAGCACCGCCGAGCGGTCCGCCTCCTCGCTGCGCAGCGTGCTCAGCAGGTGCTCCACCCTGCGGTGGTCGGCCAGCACCAGGTCCACCACGTCCGAGCCCGGCGGCGGCGGGCTCTCCGCCGGCCGGGTCCAGCCGAACGTCAGACCCACGGCGTGGCGCCAGTTGGCGTACTCCGAGGCCCGCCGGCTCTCCGGCATCCGCGGCAGCCACTGCGCCGCCCGGTGCCAGTTGCGCCGCAGCCCCTCCAGGTCCGGCCAGTAACCGACCGCGAGCCCCGCCGCGTACGCCGCTCCCAGCGAGACCGTCTCCGCCATCATCGGCCGCACCACGGGCACGTCGAGGACGTCGGCGACGAACTGCATGAGCAGGTTGTCCGCCGTCATGCCGCCGTCCACGCGCAGGCCGGTCAGTGTCAGGCCCGAGTCGGCGTTCATCGCGTCCACCACCTCCCGGGTCTGCCAGCCCGTCGCCTCCAGCACCGCCCGCGCGAGGTGCCCCTTGGTGATGTAGGAGGTGAGTCCCGCGATCACGCCCCGGGCCTCGCTGTGCCAGTGCGGCGCGAACAGCCCCGAGAACGCCGGCACGATGTAGCAGCCGCCGTTGTCGTCGACCGTCTGGGCCAGCGTCTCGATCTCCGGCGCACTGCCGATGAGCCGCAGCCCGTCCCGGAACCACTGCACCAGCGAGCCCGTCACCGCGATCGAGCCCTCCAGCGCGTACACCGCGGGCTCGTCCCCGATCTTGAAGCCGACCGTCGTCAGCAGCCCGTGCCGGGAGGCGGCGGGCGTTTCGCCGGTGTTGAGCAGCAGGAAACTGCCCGTGCCGTACGTGCACTTGGCCTCGCCCGGCGCGAAACACGTCTGGCCGAAGAGCGCGGCCTGCTGGTCGCCCAGCGCCGCGGCGATGCGGATGCCGGGGACGACGGTGGTGGTCGTGCCGTACGTCTGCGTGGAGGAGCGGATCTCCGGCAGCATCGCCTTCGGCACGCCGAAGAAGTCCAGCAGTTCGTCGTCCCACGACAGGGTGCGCAGGTTCATCAGCATCGTGCGGCTGGCGTTGGTGACGTCCGTGATGTGCAGCCCGCCGGCGGGCCCGCCGGTCAGGTTCCAGATGAGCCAGCTCTCCATGGTGCCGAACAGCACGTCGCCGCGCTCCGCCCGCTCCCGCAGCCGGGGCTTGGTGTCCAGCAGCCAGCGGATCCGCGGCGCGGAGAAGTACGTGGCCAGCGGCAGCCCGCACAGCGCGCGCACCCGGTCCGCGCGGGGGTCCCGGGCGAGCCGGTCGGCCATCTCGTCCGTCCGGGTGTCCTGCCAGACGACGGCGCGGGCGGCCGGCCGGCCGGTGTGCCGGTCCCACAGCACCGTCGTCTCCCGCTGGTTGGCGATGCCGAGCGCGACGACCTGGGCGGCGTCGGCGCCCGCCTCCGCGAGGGTCTGCGGCACGATCCGGCACAGGTTCCGCCAGATCTGCACGGCATCGTGCTCGACCCAGCCGGGACGCGGGAAGTACTGCTTGTGCTCGCGCTGCACCACGGAGACAAGCCGGCCCTGGGTGTCGAAGAGGATGCACCGGGTGGACGTCGTGCCCTGGTCCACCGACATCACGTACCGCTGCACCACGCCGCCCCCGTTCCGTTCGTTCCGTCCGCCCGGTACCGTCCGCCCGGTCAGTCCGCTCCTTCGTCCGTGTTCCGCGTGGCCGTCACCGGCGGGACGCGCCCAGGTCCCGCGACACCGACCTGGCCGTGCCGAGCACCAGTCCCACCAGGTCCTCGCGCAGCATGCCGGAGCGCTCGCAGAGCCGCTCGGCCGGCCCCGAGATGCCGAGCGCCCCGACGACGAGACCTCCCGGGCCGCGCAGCGGAGCCGCGATCCCCGCCTCCTCCAGCCGCCGTTCGCCGCGCTCGCCGGCCCAGCCCGACTCGCGCACCCGCCGCAGCTCCGCGAGGATCACCGCCGGCGCGGTCAGGGTCCGCGGGGTCAGGGCGGGCGGGGGCGCGGCGTCCAGCGCCGCCGGGACGTTCACGTCGTACGCGAGGAGCACTTTGCCCAGCGCCGTCGCGTGCGCCGGCAGCAGGGTGGACACATCGAGGGTCTGCCGGGAGTCCCCGGGCCGGAAGACGTGGTGGACGACGAGGACCCGGCCGCCGGCGGGGACGCCGATGCGTACCGCCTCGCGGCTTCTGGCGGCCAGCCCGTCGGCCCAGTTCAGGGCGCGGGAGCGCAGCTCGTTGGCGTCGATGTGCCCGGAGCGGAGGTCGAGGAGCGAGTCGCCGATCCGGTACTTGCCGGAGTCGCGGTCCTGCTCGACGAACCCGACCTGCTGCAGCGTGCGCAGCAGCCCGTGCACCGTACCCTTCGCGAGCCCCAGCGACCCCGCGAGCTCGCTGACTCCGAGGCGGCCGGAACCGCGCGCCAGCAAGTGCAGTATCGCCGCCGCGCGTTCAACCGACTGAACCGGACCTGGCACGCGCCGACCATAAGCCTCCGTGCCCCGCGGTTGAAAGCGGGGTGCAGCAGATTCGTTCGACAATGTCGGCGGTGTGTCGTTGACGGCGGGAGGACGCGCTGGTCATGTACTCAGCACGGGCCGGGGTGCCGGCGCAGCGGCACGGTCCCGGCGACCGACGTGACGTTTCGGAGCAGGAGCAGACCGTGACCGATGATGACAGCGCCCCCTCCCCGCAGCGCCCCGGCCCGTTCATTGCGGCTATCGATCAGGGGACGACTTCGAGCCGGTGCATCGTGTTCGACACCGATGGCCGGATCGTGTCGGTGGACCAGAAGGAACACGAGCAGATCTTTCCCCGGCCCGGCTGGGTCGAGCACGACGCGCTGGAGATATGGCGCAATGTCCAGCAGGTCGTCGACGGTGCCGTCGCCAAGGCCGGCATCACCTCGGCGAACGTCAAGGCCATCGGGATCACCAACCAGCGCGAGACCACCCTGCTGTGGGACAAACACACCGGCGAGCCCGTGGCCAACGCCATCGTCTGGCAGGACGTACGCACCGCCGAACTGTGCCGCCAGCTCGGCGGCACCGAAGGCCAGGACCGCTTCCGCGCCACCACCGGCCTGCCACTGGCCTCCTACTTCGCCGGCCCCAAAATCCGCTGGCTGCTGGACAACACCCCCGGCCTCCTCGCCCGCGCCGAAGCCGGCGACATCCTCTTCGGCACCATGGACTCCTGGGTCATCTGGAACCTCACCGGCGGCCCCGGACGCGGCGTCCACGTCACCGACGTCACCAACGCCTCACGCACCATGCTCATGAACCTCGAAACCCTCGACTGGGACCCCGACATC